>NZ_CP147917.1:640013-960020 GCF_039645965.1 Sulfurimonas sp. HSL3-2
CATATCATCTAGTGGCTTGAGCTCAAAATTATGAAATTTATCTAAATTGTATTTAAAATCGCTTGAACGAGAAGTTAATATCATACAAGACTTTTCCAATAATGTACCTAATTCTTTTAACTCATTCAGAACAGTTTGTTTACTTGATATAAAAGAAATTTCATCAAAACCATCTAAAATAATTAATGGTGAAAGTGATTCAAGAGCTTCTACTAATAATTTTTTTCTATATGCTGAACGTTGTTTAATAGAATTTTTATCATTAAATTCAGTTGGATATATAATTTTTAAACCAAGTATTTCATGAAAATTTGACCATAAAATTTCATTGTACAATTCTTGATCAGGTTGATCTATTTTTTGTCTTTTATTAACTTCTCTTAACCTAATTAGCATTGGAAAATTATTATGTTTTAACAGATTTTCATTTCCAATTAATAGTTCTCTACATAGATATTTCATAGTAGTAGTTTTACCAGCACCAGGTTGACCTAAAATGACAAAATGGTTAGGACTATTAGTTTGGTCAATATCACTTGATTTATTTGAGCTTACCGTCTTTTGTTTATTCTTTTTTTCTTCCTTTTCTTCAAGCGTTTCTCTATATGTTAATGCTGTGTTTAAAGGTATTGCTTCTATTGTTTCATTAGGTTCAATTCTTATTCGTGTTGGATAAACATACAAGTTTAAAGGGACATAGACCGCATCAGTACTTTTTGCCTTTTTTAAGTCAAAAAATGAAATTTCTTCTGACCAGTTTTTTACAGAATTTAAATGGTGACTAATATAAGATTCTAATTCTTTATTGTCAATGGATAGTTGTCCACCTGAACTATTTATAAAATTTGAAATACTTTTAAACGCATAATCAAACAATTCTTTAGCAAGCTTTTTTTCAATTATTTCTCCAAATAAATTAATGTCACCTATTTCATGCATGTATATCCTTTCAATCTTTTAATCATATTAAATCTCCTCCATCCTAAAAACCTCATAAGCCACCTCTTCATAGGGGTGAACCTTTTTTAAGACCACCAAAGCCTTTTTAATGAGCTCATCTTTACATATCATCTCGACTTTATACTCTTCCACTACTTCGAGTCTGTCTAACTCTCCTATATACGGATCTGCACCGTTTACGGGTTTGAACTGTCCGTGTCCCAGAGTCTCGAAACTGCAGCACTCATAGTTTTCGTATCTTCCTACGCCGATACTGAAAAGCGCTTCCTTTACTCTCTCTTTGTCTTCTGCGGGAACGAAAAAGTTGAGTTTGTACATAAGATGTCCTCCTTTGTGATTAGAGGAATATGTTAGCATGAATAAGCTTATCTGTATAAAAAAGTTGGTAAAATTCCATTTAAATTTTAAGTATCAGTACTTAACCCTCAAGGAAAAGAATGAAACGTGCATTACTAAGTGTAAGTGACAAAAGCAATATCGTCGAATTTGCAAAGTCGCTAGTAAACAACGGTTTTGAGATAATCTCTACAGGCGGAACATATAAGATTCTAGTTGAAAACGGCATCAAAGCTATCGAGATCGATGAGGTGACAAAGTTTCCTGAGTGTTTTGAGGGGCGTGTTAAGACTTTAAACCCGTACGTTCACGGCGGTATCTTACATCGTCGTGACAAGCAGTCTCACTTAGATCAGGCAAAAGAGCTTGGCGTAGAGGCTATCGACCTTGTGTGTGTAAACCTTTACCCTTTTAAAGCAACTATCGAGAGAACTGATGATTTTGAAGAGATCATCGAAAACATCGATATCGGCGGACCTGCGATGGTAAGAAGTGCTGCGAAGAACTTTGACAGCGTCATCATCGTTACTGATCCGTCTGATTACTCTTTAGTATTAAACGCTATACAAAACGACAGTAACACGGTAGAGTTCCGTCGTTCACTGATGATAAAAGCGTATGAGCATACTGCGGCGTACGACTCTATGATAGCGAACTATATGAATTCACGTTTCAACAACGGTATGGGCGAAAAACAGTTCATCGTAGGAAACAAAGTGATGGATACTCGTTACGGGGAAAACCCACACCAAAAAGGTGCGCTTTACGAGTTTGACAAATACTTCTCTAAAAACTTCACGACTCTTAAAGGCGAAGCAAGTTTCAACAACCTTACAGATATCAACGGCGCTGTGAAGATCGCTGCAGCATTTGGCGATGACAATGCCGTATGTATCGTAAAACACGGAAACCCTTGTGGTTTTGCTATCAAAGACGACCTTGTTGAAGCGTACACTGAAGCACTTAAGTGTGACCCTGTATCAGCATTCGGCGGTGTCGTTGCTGTAAACGGGACTGTTGATAAAGCGCTTGCAGAGAAGATGAACGAGATCTTCCTCGAAGTGATCATTGCAGGACGCATAACTGCAGAAGCTCAGGCAGTGTTTGAATCAAAGAAACGTATCAAGCTTTTTGAGTACGGTAGTGATAAGCTTGTTCTTGCAAACGATACTCATGACTTCAAACACATCGACGGCGGATTTGTTTTCCAAGACGCTGATTATGTGAAAGAGGATGAGGTCAAGAACTCTAAACTTGTAAGTGCAAAAGCAGCTTCGGCACAAGAGATGAAAGATATGGAGATCGCTTACAAAGTGGCTTCTCTTACAAAATCAAACTGTGTCGTTTACGTTAAGAACTCTGCGATGGTAGCTGTTGGTATGGGTATGACATCTCGTGTTGATGCAAGCCAGTGTGCACTGAAAAAAGCAAAAGACATGGGTCTGGACGTGACTGGTGCCGCACTTGCATCTGAAGCGTTCTTCCCGTTCCGTGACAGCATCGACGCTGCTGCGGCTGCAGGAGTAAAAAGCGTGATCGAGCCTGGCGGTTCTATCCGTGACGATGAGGTCATCGCTGCTGCGAACGAGCACGGTATGGCTCTTTACTTCTCAGAGACTAGACACTTCTTACATTAAAAACAACTCTTACATGTAGGCAATATGTCCTGCATGTAACTACTAAAACTTCTTCGAAAAACTTGATTGACATCGACTCAACCATTGTGATATAATCTGACATAAACAATTAATATATATTTTCAGGAAAAAAGTATGAGTAAATCATTATATGAGACATTAGGTATTTCACAAAACGCTACAGAAGCGGATATTAAAAAAGCATATAGAAAACTGGCACGCCAGTATCACCCGGATATCAATAAAGACGCGGATGCGGAAGAGAAATTTAAAGAGGTCAATGCCGCTTACGAGATACTAAGCGACAAGAAAAAACGTGCACAGTATGACCAGTACGGCGATACGATGTTCGGCGGACAGAACTTCCATGACTTCGCAAGTTCACAAGGCGGCAATGTCGACCTAGACGAGATACTTCGTAATATGTTCGGAGGCGGTGGTTTTGGCGGCGGCTCTTCAGGATTTGGCGGTTTCGGCGGAGGATTTGGCGGCGGTTCACGCGGTGGATTTGGCGGCGGTGGATTCCATCAAGAGCCGAATCTTGACATAGAATCAAACGTGACCATCCCGTTTAGCGTTTCTATCATGGGCGGTTCTCACTCTGTATCTGTAAACGGAGAGAGATTTGATATCAAGATCCCTGCAGGCGTAAAAAGCGGCGAGAAGCTTCGTGTAAGAGGCAAGGGACACGCTCAAGGCGGACGTGCGGGCGACCTGTTCTTAAAGATCAACGTCGCAGCTTCACCTGAGTATGAAAGAGAGGGCGACAACCTTGTCAAGACGATAGATGTACCTCTTTATGCAGCGCTTTTCGGTGAAAAGATAAGCGTCAATACTTTAGAGAAAGAGATCAAACTGAAAATCCCTCAAAACACGAAGAACGGTCAGCGTTTCCGTGTCAAAGAGATGGGGGTACTCAACCGTAAGACAAACACCAGAGGCGATCTGTACTTAAAAGCAAACATAGTACTGCCTCCGGTTGAGAGTTTAAGCGATGAGTTAGTCGATCTGATGAAAGAAAAATTACCTAAGGAGTAGATCATGCCTCACCATTATGATGAACCGGTTTATCTTATAAGTGTTGTTTCTAAAATATTGGAAATCCACCCGCAGACGTTACGCCAGTATGAAAGAGAGAACCTTATAACACCGTCTCGTTCAGATGGTAGGATTCGTATGTACTCTCAGCGTGATATAGACAGGATAAAGATGATCCTGCGTTTGACACGTGAGCTCGGAGTAAACCTTGCCGGTGTCGATGTGGCGATAAGGCTAAAAGATCAGATAGACTCTATGGAGCAGGAGATCGCCGAACTTCGTCATGAGATCTCACGCCTTAGAAACACTAGTTCGGTGGCTCCGGATAAGTCTTTAGTTACTAAAAAAAGTATCTATGAGATGATAATCTTTCAAGAGTAGAAGTTTCTTTCTACTCCTTTAATCTTTCTATTTTTGCCCCTACGGCTTCGAGTTTCTTCTCTAACTTCTCATATCCGCGGTCAAGATGATAGATACGGTGGATATTTGTCTCTCCGTCAGCCACCATAGCAGCCAGTACCAAAGCGCTAGAAGCTCTAAGGTCCGTAGCCATGACATCTGTACCGGAAAGTGCTGTTGGACCTTTTATGCTCGCTACGTGACCGTTTAGTTTGATGTCTGCACCAAGACGCTGCAATTCGCTCACATGCATAAATCTGTTTTCAAAAAGACGCTCTTCTATGGTAGAAGTACCTTCAGCCTGAGTCGCAAGAGCTAAGAACTGTGCCTGCATATCTGTCGGGAACCCAGGATACTCCTGAGTAATGATATCGACCGATTTTATTTTCTGTGCCGGATGAATGATAAGCTGGTTCTCGTTTTTTGTAAATTTAAAGCCCATCTCTTCAAGTTTTGAGAGAATAGACCCGAGATGGTCTATTCTTACTTTGTTGAGTGTCAGTTCAGAGTTTGTGATAGCCGCTGCACAAAGATATGTCCCGGCTTCTATTCTGTCAGGGATAACGCTAAAAGACTTCATGTCGATAAGCTCTCTGTCTGTTCCCTCTACCGTGATGACACCCGTACCGATACCTTCGATCTCCACACCGCTGTCTTTTAAGACTTCACAAAGCTGAACGACTTCAGGCTCACGTGCTGCATTTGTGATGGTCGTTTTTCCGCGTGCTAAAGCTGCAGCCATGATGATGTTTGCAGTACCTGTCACAGTTATCTTGTCAAATATGATGTCTGCACCGATAAGACCCTCAGGAGCTTCGGCTTTTACGTAACCTGCTTCTATGGTTATCTGCGCACCCATCAGTTCCAGTGCTTTTAGATGCAGGTCGATCGGACGCTGACCTATGGCACAACCGCCCGGAAGCGAGACTTCGCAGTGCCCAAAACGCGCAAGCAAAGGGCCGAGTACGAGTATGGATGCTCTCATGGTCTTTACGATGTCGTAAGTCGCTTTTGTATGATGTACTTCGGAGGTATTGATATCTAGTCTGTTATTTTCAAAAGTATATGAAGCACCAAGGTTCTGCAGGAGCTTTAAAAGAGTTTTAATATCGACCACATCGGGCAGATTTGTGATGGTAAGATCACCTTTTGCTAAAATAGTCATTGCTATTAAAGGTAAAGCAGCATTTTTTGCACCTGAGATATCTATTGAGCCGTTTAGTCTTGTATTGCCTTGAATCTTTAAGTAATCCATATTTATCTTTATCTTTTTTAAGATATTATATCTTTTTAAAGTTTGTTTTTGCATAAAGGGAAGTTATAAAGTTATGAGCAGCGCATTAGATAGATTAAAAAACTTGACGTCAAAAATATCCGGTTACGAAGTAGCGAGAAAAGAGAACCTAAAACTACTGCAGGAGCTCTATACAGAGCTGCATATAGATGAAAAAGTAGAAAATTTTTCCGATATTTTTGAGTTTAAAGCCATCAATCTATCGGGCATCTCTCTTAAAAGCGAAGAGCTTGGAGCCATTAAAGAGGGTAAATACCTTCAGATCCTTGCTATCTCTTATGATAAAGAAGCCGCAATAAAAAGCAAAAACAGCTCTTTAGCCTACTTTGGACGTGTAGAGAGTGTGGAAAAAGAGTTAAAAGACAAAGTAGTCGAATTCGTCCTTAGGTGGAGATATGAGAAAAGCTTTATGACACTGGAACATTATCATAACATGCTGGAGCACTACACAGGTGAGTAGATTCTGGTTTAAACTGTGGCTTGGCTGGGTAGTTAGATTTACGACAGAGAGTGTTCTGCTGGCATCGATACTCTCTTTCATAATTACCGCTTTTATATATGTCGCTAAAGGGATGATCCCGATCGACAAGGATGTCATAAAAGCACTCTTTGATGTCTTTAGATTCTGGTTTGTCATCCTTTGGAGTCTGACTCTTTTAATATCGCTGTTTCGCGCTATAAAACACCTTTTCAATCACTGTTACAACGGATATGTTTTGAAACTTCTTACATGTAACGGAGCTGAAGAGATAGAGACCATAGGCTACGGCGATATATCCAAAGTGTTTAGAAAATGGATGATGGCCATGATCTGGTCGGTGAGCGCTTTGATGATACTCTCTTTTGCAGTAAGCTATCTTTTTATAGACTCCTATCATTGGTATAACATCTATGTCTTATATATATTTATAGTTATCTCAGGCGGCGTGACACTTCCTTTTATGGGGAGCAGATGCAAGCGGGTAAAACTCTCAAAATGCTGATATATCTGGATGTCGAGACAACGGGACTGGAGCAAAACGACAGGATCTGCTCCATCGGGATGATACTATATGAGGGTGAAAAAATATCGACGTATAAAGAGCTTATAAAGTCTCCGAAAAAGGTACGCCCCGAAGCATCTGCTGTTAATCATATAACCAACGAGATGCTTCAAGATGCAAAAGAGTTTGAGAACTCTGAAGCGAAACGTATCTTGGAAAAATATAACGACTGTGACACTCTTCTTGTGGGGCATAACGTCGTCTTTGACATTGAGATGCTTAAACGAGAGGGGTTCGTTTATAGGGGAGGGATCATAGATACTCTTAAATGCAGCAGAGCTCTTATACCGGAGTGTGAACAGTTTTCTCTGCAGTATTTAAGATATGAGCTCAAACTCTATAAAGATGAAAAACAATTCGCAGATGAACTGGGCATTGAACTAAGAGCGCATGATGTACTGAGCGACGCCTTACATGTAAGACTTTTGCACAGATATTTAAACGAGATAGCGGATGATGCAAGACTGCAGGAACTCAGTGTAAATCCCGTGCTTTTAGAAAAACTGAACTTCGGTAAATACAAGGGTATGTTTATCGAAGAGATAGCCGTAAATGATGCGAATTATCTCAATTGGGTTTTAAGCAGCATGGAGAGTTTAGATGAAGATATGCGTTACTCAATAGAGTATTATATGAAGATGATATAATACGGCGATAAAATAATCAAAGATTTTAGTAGGATAAAAGATGACGATCTCACAAGATAGTAAAAAGATTTTATTTTTAATAGCAGTCGCATACCTTTTTAGTGTTGCGGTACGTTTTATTTGGGTTTATCAGTTTAACGGGTACGAGCCGTTTATGTTTAACGGACAATTTATGATAAATACAAATGACGGTTACTATTGGGCTGAGGGTGCAAGAGATCTGCTTTCCGGTGTCCATCAGGATGGTGATCTTTCACCTGTTACCAGTGCTGCTTCACAACTAACATATATTTTTGCAAAGATACTGCCTTTTTCTTTTGAGAGTATCATCTTTTATATGCCGGCGTTTCTTAGTTCCCTTATCGTGATCCCTGTTATCCTTATTTCATACAGTTTTAAACGTCTTGATGTCGGATTTGTCGCAGCTCTTCTTTCATCTATAGCATGGAGTTACTATAACCGTACGATGGTAGGTTATTATGATACTGATATGCTGACTATCGTCATCCCGATATTTTTACTTTGGTCACTTGTATGGGCCATAAACTCTAATCAGGATAAGTTCTTACTTATCACCGCACTTGATATCCTGATATATAGATGGTGGTACCCGCAGAGTTACTCTTTAGAGTTTGCTTTTTTCGGACTTATCCTTTTTTACACTTTATTCTTTGACAGAAAAAATCTCTACAACTTCAAGCTTCTGGCGATCATGCTTTTTGCGATGATGATGGCAGATGGATTGGTGCGTCTACCGATAGTCGTAGGTCTGTATCTCTTCTTTAAAAATGAGAAGTTTGACAAGTATGTTTATTATGTCTTAGGGCTGGGTGTCATAGCATTCTTTATAACAGGCGGATTTGATCCTATCTGGGTGCAGTTAAAAGGATATGTTTTTAGAGAGAGCATTAATATCTCCGATAAAGGACTTGGACTGCACTTTTTTACAGTAACACAGACGATTCGAGAAGCCGGTGATATCTCAATAAATACATTTGCAAATAGGATCAGTGGAAATATCGTCACTCTGGCCTTGTCGATCGCAGGCTATCTATGGTTGAGTTATAGATACCGTATCATGCTTTTGGCTTTACCGTTGATAGGGCTAGGGTTTTTAGCACTTAACAGCGGCCTTAGATTTACTATCTATGCAGTCGTTCCTATGGCATTCGGTATTGCATTTATTATTGCAGAAATTGCAAACAGAATGCCGAGTTACTTCTTACAGTATGCAACGATCCTTATCGGATCAATTTTAGTTTTATTGCCGAATATTGTGCATGTAAAAGAGTATAAAGTACCTACGGTATTTGATAAAAATGAGGTGATGTTACTTGATAATTTAAAGAAAAAAGCCAGTCGAGAGGACTATGTCGTCGGATGGTGGGATTATGGATATCCGGTTCGTTACTATAGTGATGTATTTACACTCAGTGACGGTGGAAAGCACAGTGGAAGCGTAAACTTTCCTGTAAGTTATATACTTACAAAGCCGCAAGAAGCTGCAGCTAAAATGGCAAGACTGGATGTAGAATTTGATGTAAGAGCTTACCAAGTATCTGAGCAAAATAAAACCAAATCTGAACAAAACCAAACAAAGCTTTTTTCAACTATAGAGGAGATGACAAAAGCTGCCGGATTTAATGATACAAACGACTTTTTAACAGCACTGGAAAACGATGCAGTTAAACTGCCTAAAAAGACAAGAGATGTCTATTTTTATCTTCCATATAGGATGACAAGCATCTATCCGACGATAACGATATTTTCTAATCTCGATCTTATGAGCGGAGATAAGTTTAACCAGCCGATATACTATATGCTTTCGGCACAAAAAGAGGACTCTAGGTTTATATACCTTCAAGGCGGTGTCTCGATCAGTAAAACGGATGCAAGCGTGAGACTAGGAGATAAGACTGTTGGAATAAACCGTTTTGTAAAAACTTGGTATGATCAAGACGATAAACTGCACACGGATGTAAAAAGATTTAACACGATGTCAAATCTTAGTGTCATATATATGTCTAGTTACGGGAAGTTTTTAATCGTAGATGAAGCGACCTATAACTCGTTATATATCCAGCTTTTTGTCTTGGAGAACTATAATAAAAATCTTTTTGAGCCAGTCGAGACGACTCCGTATGCAAAAATCTACAAGTTAAAGATATAAATATGAAAGTAGCCGTAAAATGTGAATCACCGCTGCTTCAAAAAAGTCTGGAACTTTTTTTAAGCAGATATCTAAGTCCATTAAAGAGTTGCGATATCGTGATCAGTGATCAAAGACTTGATATCGATAAAAAACTTATCTATATATCCAATGACGAAGATGCTGACCTACAAAAGCCTTTTTCAAAATCACAGCTTATTCTGGCACTTGAAAAGCTGGTCAAAAATGATAAAGAGAGAAAAAATATCCTCTCTCTTGTTGATGATATAGAGCAAAAAGATGAGGAACAGGACAGTTTAGACAGACTTGATTTTAAATTTCTGGAAGACAGGATCGAGAAACTGACAAAAGAGTACCAAGAAAATCTATTAAAGACAATAAGAGCGTTTTATGAAAAATAGCGGTAGTTTAACAAAAAAGATAGTAGCTGGAAAATATAAGGGAAAGACACTGAAACTTCCCTCGAAGACGACAACAAGAAGTTCAAAAAGCATAGTACTGGAATCATTTTTTAACACCATACAGTTTGACATCGTCGATGCTGTTTTTGTCGAGGTCTTTTCAGGCAGCGGTTCCATTGGTCTGGAAGCTTTGAGCCGCGGAGCAGGGAAGATAATCTTTATGGAAAAAGACAGAGATGCACTTCGCACTTTGCATGAGAACATAGCGCAGACAGACCCTTCTGCATGTGAAGTGATAGGCGGAGACAGTTTTAGTAATATTAAAACGGTCATCTCAAGACTAAAAGCTATGAATAAAAGTGCCTATATCTACATCGACCCGCCGTTTTCTATAAGAGAGGGGATGGAAGATATCTATGACAAAATGATAGCGCTTATCGCAGATTTTCCCAAAGAGCATTGCGAGATGATAATCATTGAGCATATGAGTTCGTTAAAACTGCCTGAAAATATCAACGAGTATACTAAAATCAAAACTAAAAAATTCGGTAATACCTCTCTGACCTACTACAACTAATTATTGGAATAGATTTTGCTAACATTTTTGCAATACGCAAGGATGGTATATGAAATCTTTTTTAATACTCTTATTTTTATCATTAACACTTCAAGCAACAAAGATAGGGGAAGTTTCATCTATTGTCGGAGTCAGAGAAAACCAGGTCATCGGCTACTCTTTAGTCGTCGGTCTTAAAAAGACGGGTGACGGTACGACATCTAAATTCACTCTTCAATCTATCGCAAATATGTTAAAAGCGATGAACATCGATATGAACCCCGTAGATATTAAATCTAAAAACGTCGCAGCTGTCGTAGTAACGGCAAAAATAGGTGCTTTTGCAAGACAGGGTGATAAGCTTGATGTCACCGTCTCATCTATCGGTGATGCAAAATCTTTAGAGGGCGGTACGCTTTTAATGACACCTTTAAAAGGGGTCGACGGGAAGATATACGCACTTGCTCAGGGACCTATAAGTATAGGCGGAAAAAATGAGCGTGGAGCCGGAGCAGAATCACATCCTACAGCGGGTATGGTATATTCCGGCGGTATGATAGAACGTGAGATAAACATCGACCTCTATCACCAAAAATATGCGACACTCTCTTTAAAAGAATCAAACTTTGAAAATGCGGTAGCTGTACAAAAAGCGATAAATGCGACGTATCATACGCAGATAGCAGTAGCACTCGATCCTAGAACGATCAAGCTGGAGCGTCCGACAAACCTTTCTATGATCGAATTTCTTTCAGAAATAGAAAATATCGATATGGACTACAGACCTGAGAGTAAGATCGTCATCAATGAGAGAACGGGGACGATCATCGCAGGTGTCGATATCGAGATAAAGCCGGTCATAATCACACAAGGCGATATAACAATAAAGATAAAACAGTCAGACCAAGCTGAGACTCCTGCAGGCAGTATGAAAGTCGATAATGATCTTGTTATCGGGCTTAATGAGAACGAGGTATATACTAAAAAAGGCACGACTACCGTAGCAAATATTGTAAGATCACTACAGAAACTCGGTGCTTCGCCAAAAGCGATCATCTCGATACTTGAAGCTATGAAAAGTGCAGGTTCAATCTCAGCCGACTTGGAGGTGATTTAATGAGTTCTTCTATAAATTCTGCATATTTGCAGCAGGCAATGTTATCTAAGGATGTGAGTTCTACACCAAAAATAGATGCCACGACCGACGATAAAAAGTTACGTGAACAGACAGACGCATTCGAGTCCGTTATCATAAAGATGATGATGGATAATGCGATGAAAGATGAGAAAAATCTTTTCGGAACTCAGAACGATCCGGGGGATAAGATATATAAATCGATGTATCGTGATGAGTTAAGTAAAGCGAGTGCGGGGAGTTTCGGTTTTTCACAAATGCTTTACGACTATTTAAGTCAGAAGTCGGGCAAGATAAACTAAAAAAAATAGTTAATTTGCCGATTTAGAGGTATAGATCATAAACTAAAAAAGATTCTCGTTAAGAGAAAAAAGGAATATCGATGATATCTCAACTAAATAGTGCAGGCATAAAGACGGCTTACCAAAATGGAAACACCGAGCCAAAAGCAAATGCGAAAAAAACACAAGAGATGAATAAAGAGGCGGATATGAGTAAAGTAGATACTTTAAAAGAATCTATTCAATCCGGTCAATACAAGATCAATCTAGAGGCTTTATCTAAACGTATAGCCGATGAGTTGATGTAAATTAAAAATAGGAGTTTATGATGCTATTACACCATTTGAAAGGTGCTATCAAAGATCTAGAAGATCTTATAAGCATAACGCAGACTGATATTGAAGATATTAAAGAAGCAAAGCAGAGTCCTCAGTTTGACCGCTTACCTTTAAAAGATGAAAAGATTAAAAGCTTTGAGTCTAAAAAAGCGATGATAGATCATGAAATATCAAAACTTATGAGTGCAAATCCCGAGAGAGATTTGACTGATCTGTTAAATGATGAACAGCACGCAGCTCTTGATGAGTTGAAAAAGGGGCTGTCTGATCTAAGAGATATAAATCAGAGATATGCGAAAATGGTTCTTACTGTAAGTTCATTCTATAACACACTATTGGAACGCATCGTTCCTACAGAGATGAACGGATACAATAAGGTAGCATCAAAAACCCCATCATTTTTGGAAGTAAGAGCGTAACATGGGATCAATATTTAATACCCTAAGCATAGGTTACTCCGGATTAAGCGCGGCTCAGGTCGCGATCGATACGACCGGACATAATATATCAAACGCAGAGGCAGACGGCTACACACGTCAACGTGTCGTAACAGAAGCAGCTCCTCCTATCAGTAATGTGACTCCGGGTGCAGTAGGCAACGGTACTCAGGTACAACAGATCGCTCGTATATTCGATCAGTTTGTATTTACTAATTTCAGTAATGCATCGGCTGATAAAGAGTCTTCAGACTTTACAAAAAGTACTCTCCAACAGCTTTCTACTTACTTTCCGGAGATAGACAATGTAGGTATAAAGTCAGACCTGCATGAGTACTATAACTTGTGGCAGTCACTTTCGGATAACCCGGATAATAACGCTGTTAAAGTAGCTCTTGCTCAGCAGACTCAAACACTTACACAGCATCTTCAAAGTACAAAAGCACAAGTGGTTGATCTTCAAAACCAGATGAACGATAAATTAAAAGTAAATATCGATGAAGTAAATAAGATCGCAAAAGAGATAGCAAGTATCAATATAGCGATAAGCAATACTGAAGCGGGCGGCATAAATAACGCAAACGACCTAAGAGATAAAAGAAATCTATTGGAAATATCTTTATCAAAACTTGTAGGTGCAAAAGTCACTACAGGAAAGATAGAATCAAATACGGCAATCGATTCAAATGTCGCTATAAAATCAGGAAGCTATAACATAAGTATTGCAGGATTTAATATAGTCGACGGTGCATCATACCATCCTATCGGCATCGACAATACCGATAATGCAAGCGGTATGTATGATCTTTATTATGAACGTCAAGACGGTGTCAGAATCCCCTTTGCACATGAGATAACAGGCGGTAAAGTCGGTGCTATCCTTGACTTAAGAGGTTCGACGTTAAATGGAACAGACGGAGTTCCTACAAACGGTGTGCTTCAAAATGTTCGTGATCAGCTTGATATGCTTGCTACAGGTCTGATTGAAAATACTAATAATATATATGCAAAAAGTTCAGATACTTTAATGCAGTCAAATCAGGTGTTTGTAAATCCGGCAAGTGCAGTTGTCAGTTCAGGACTCAACATTAAAAAAGGCAGTTTTGATATCGTTTTGTATGACATAAACGGGCAGGTTGCAGCAAAACGTACTATTAACATTGATGATCTTACGACTTTTACAAATGGAACGAATTCCATTAAAAGCCAGATCGAGGCAAATCAAGATGATAATGCGGATAATAACGGAAATAATGATATCGATGACTTTATAGCGGTTAATTACGATACATATCCTCCGGGCGGTGCACTGTCATTCAGTCTGAAAAACTCCGGTTTGGAAGCACAAGGATATACGTTTGCAATAGAAGATAATCTAGACAGCAATAACAGTTTTGGCTCAGGTACGAACTTTGCAGGCGGTTTAGGTATGCATAGGTTCTTTGAAGGAACGAATGCAAGTGATATAAATCTTGCATATGACCTAAGAACAGACCCTACACAGATATCCGCACATGCAGCTCCGATATCCGGAAATAATCAAGTATCACTCGATATGGTACAGTCACAATTTGAAAAGATAGACTTTACGCATGAGAACAGTAACAGTACATTTCATGATACGGTTTACGGTATGTTTGATACCATCGCTACAGGAGTAGGAACGAAGACAAATGCTGCTATCCTTTCAAGCGATACGATCACTGCAAGATATAATGCAGTTCAGCAGGAGTACAACTCAGTCTCTCAAGTCAATATAGATGAGGAGATGAGTAACCTTATCAGATACCAGACATCATACGGCGCGGCTGCAAAAGTCATAACTACCGTAGATCAGATGATGAACACTCTTCTTGGTATCAAGCAGTAAGAAGAGCAGGCAGTTGATCCCATATTTTAGCATCGCTATTTTAGTAGTAGTGATGCTTTTTAGTTTTCTAGGTTCATTTTTCTACACGATCTCTCCCACCGATCTGCACGTAAACGCCATCCTATCTGCACCCTCATCACAGTTTTTACTCGGCACCGACAGATTAGGTCGTGATATCTTGGCGCGTTTGATAGAAGGAGGAAAAGTTTCTTTGATCATTGGGATCGCAAGTGCATTCATTGCGACTTTTATAGGCCTTATCATCGGTGCGACAGCAGGATATTTACGAGGTAAAGTCGACAAGGCATTTGTCGTGATCGTAGATATCTTTTTGACATTTCCAACTTTCTTTCTACTTTTAGCACTGGTGAGTTACGTCAATGCTTCTGTTTGGGTTCTCATCGTCATTATCTCGATCACAGGATGGATGACAACGGCACGTTTGATCAGAAGTGAGAGTTTTGCTATCACTTCACAGCCTTATATCAAGATACTAAATATTGCAAATGTCTCCAAAATAAAGATACTTCTTAAATACTATGCGCCTCTTTTAGCACCTATATATTTTGTAAGCTTTACCTTCGGAGTCGGTGGGGCTATCCTTGCAGAATCAGGACTTAGTTTCTTAGGGCTTGGGATCGTCGCACCGCAGATGAGCTGGGGGACGATAATAAGTGACGGTAAAGAGGTGATAGAGATAGCATGGTGGGTAAGCTTTTTCCCCGGTCTTATGATATTTCTTATTACCTTCTCACTGATAAACATCTCTAACTATCTACAGCATCTTACAAACAAGAAAGAGATAAGAGGATAATCAGATACCTGTATCATCCTCCGTTTTTTCTAAGTTTGTATAACCAAAGAGTCTACGATACAAAACACCGTTTACCATCAATGAGAGCGGTAGTACCCATATAAAACCTATACCGAATGTTAATATACACAGTAAAGCAAAAAATGCAAGAGTCAGATAGAGTCCGAAAAATTTAAACCATCTTTTGCTGACTACCTTAAAAGATGTTTTCATTGCATCGATGATGCCAAGCTGTTTATCAATAATAAGCGGTATGACAAAAGCAAAAGTAACACTGAGATATATCCCCGGGATGATCAGCAGTAAAAAGCCTAAAACTACGACTACATTAACAAGCAGGGATGCAAAGACCAAAGGCCAGACATAAACATAATAGTTAAATATGGAAAGGACCTCCATCTTTTTATGAGACGCTCTTTTTATAGCAAGCATCACGATACCTGACATGATAGGCATTAGTATAGGCAGTGAAAGCAGTGACTGTGCCTGTTCACTCAAAAATCCTTTAAAAAACTGCTGAGACTCATAGTAGATCCTAGGATCGAATATATAAGAGAGCAGGGTAGAGAGTATTACCGCCACAAGTATATATAAGAAAAAAGATACGTTTAGAGTCAATTTCGCACCATCCGTCAACTTCCAAGCTTCAGATATGATCTCTTTAATAGTAAAATCATACTCTTCATTTAAGGCACTGTTTAAAGATCCATTCTCATGCATAGTCATTAATCCTGAACTTAATTTGATATAATCATAACATAAATAGAAGCTATGATGGAGAAAGTATGGTCGAGACTATAAAAGATGAACTGATGAAATTTGAAAACTCTAATTGTGCGGAGGACAGTATATTTTTTCAAGCGATGGAAGAGGTGATATACTCCATATCTCCTCTGCTTGAATCAGATCCGAGGTATAAAAGTCATGCGATCTTAGAGCGACTGGTCGTTCCCGATAGAATAATAGAATTTAAAGTGACATGGCTTGATGATAATAATAAGATCCAGGTAAATACCGGATATCGTGTGCAGTTTAACAATGCTCTTGGACCCTACAAAGGCGGACTTCGCTTTCATCCTACGGTCAACAAAGGTGTCCTGAAATTTTTGGGTTTTGAACAGATACTCAAAAACTCTCTTACGGGTCTGCCGATCGGCGGAGCAAAAGGGGGAAGCGATTTCAATCCGAAGGGAAAAAGCGATTTTGAGATCATGAAGTTCTGTTCTGCTTTTATGACAGAGCTTCATAAGTATATCGGACCGCGTGTCGATGTACCCGCGGGTGATATCGGCGTAGGTGCCCGTGAGATAGGCTATCTTTTTGGCGAATACAAGAAGATAACATCTTCATATGAAGGTGTGCTTACCGGGAAACCTTTTATGTTCGGCGGGTCGCTTATGAGACCCGAAGCCACAGGTTACGGAGTGGTTTACTTTACCGAAACGATGCTCGAGCAAGAACTTAAAGAACCGCTTTCGGGAAAAATATGCACTGTAAGCGGTGCAGGAAATGTCGCTATCTATACGATAGAAAAACTTCAAGCGATCGGAGCTATCGTCGTTACATGTTCAGATTCTCAAGGGACTATATATGACAGCAGAGGGATCGACCTTAAACTTGTCAAAGAGATAAAATTAGAAAGAAGAGCTTCTATTAAAGAGTATCTCGATGTATATAAAGAAGCGACTTACATACCTGTAAGTGAATATCCCGAAGGCGGGCATGCCGTTTGGAACATACCGTGTTATGCCGCTTTTCCGTGTGCTACACAAAACGAGTTGACCGAGGTGGATGCAAAAAACCTTATCGCAAACGGATGTATATCAGTAAGCGAAGGTGCAAATATGCCTTCTACTCCCGAAGCTACAGAACTTTTTCTTTCAAATAAGATATGTTTTGCACCTGCAAAAGCAGCTAACGCCGGCGGTGTAGCTGTGAGCGAATTTGAGATGAGTCAAAATGCCTCTATGCAGAAATGGTCGTTTGAGAAGGTCGATGAAAAACTGAAAGAGACGATGCAGCAGATATGTAAGCGTGTCTTTCTTACGGCAAAAGATTACGGGGTAGAGGGTAACTACGTCGACGGTGCGAATATCGCAGGATTTAAAAGAGTAGCGGATGCTATGATCGCCGAGGGGATATAACCCCTTACTTTACAAGGCTATGAGAAGTACAGTTGTAGTTTTAGGATTATCTGCCATACTAGTGCAGATGAGATACCCGCTGCAAAACCGGCGACGATATCATCTGCCATCACTCCAAGTCCGCCGCTTACCTTTCTATCTATTTTTCCGATAATAGACGGCTTTTTAATATCAAAAAATCTAAAAAAGACAAATGCCATGACCGACTGGATCAAAAATCCGTTCTCGTAGCTGAATATATCGTTCATATCCAGCATAATACCGGGCGCGATGCTTAGGGCAAGCCACATCCCTGCAAGTTCATCAATGACGATACGTTTATCATCATGAGTATCGTTTAGCTTTTCATACTTGTTTATCTCTTTGACAGCAATAGCAGTGATTAAAAGTGTCAAAGTAAACATAAGCTGCGAACCAAGATAGGCAAGTGCCGGTATCCCGATGATAAGTGCGACTAAAGAACCGACGGTTCCCGGTGCTTTTGGAAAAAGTCCGCTGTATCCTAAAGTTATAAAAAACCAGTTCATTATATGCCTTATGTTAAAGATGTAGTCTGATAAAGCTTCATAAGTTCTTTATAAAACTCCTCTTCCGTATGGTTTTCAAGCAGACCGCCGATAGGAAGAAGGTTATAGTATAGCTTTTCAAGATTTTTAAATCTGTTTTCAAACATCTTAGAAAGAAGCAGTGCTGATATTTCTTTTCTCACAAGTACCGCTGGCGGGACTATACCGAGTTTTAAAAGTTCTAAGATCGACTCGGAATGATATGAGATGTGGTGATGCTGACCGTGAGGACATGTACTTGTACTTACAAGTGTTTTACAGACATTGCAGTAGACATATTCACTTGCAATACCGATATTGATATCCAGATCCGTTACACGGTCTAAGATCGACTTATTCGTATTGCTGTCATAGTACATACCAAGACCTGCATGGTTCTGACCGATAGTGAGTTTTGTACAACCGTAGTTTTTCGCCACGATTGCATCGATAATGATCTCATTGATACCCGCAAAGATATAGTTTGATTCAAGAGGGACGATGATAACTCTGTTTTTTGGCAGATAGTTGTCTATAAAGTATTTTAGTGCCTCATATCTGATGCTGTATTTCAGATCAGCCGTCTCATACGGTTTTAACAGGAAGATCACTGTTAGGTCACTGTTTTCTAAAGACTGTCTTATCAGACGTTCATGTGCACGATGCAGAGGATTCGCGGCCATCATTATTGCCGTGACGTTTTTTGCACCGACAAGCTCTATGGAGTCTTTTATATAATCTTTGTGAAGATTCGGCAGTTCATTTGCAAGCGTATAATCGCCAGAGACTGCATATTTTCCAAGTCTTTTACTTGTAGATCTGACACCCGGATGCGATTCGTCATCGGTTCCGTAGATATGGCGGAGTCTCTCTTTTGGATCGATCTCAAATACTTCATCGATGACTAAAGTCGCAAAAAGCTCACCGTTGCAGATAAGTTCAAGCTCATCACCAACATGTGCCTCTTTTAAGACTTTTGCATTACGTTTACCAGAGGGTGCGAGTATAAATGGAAAGGGAAATATTTTTTTGTTGATCGTCGAGGTGGAAAGGACTTCCAGCACCTCTTTTTTATTCATCAATGAAGTGACCGGATAGAGTAATCCGGCTTTTAAAAATTCTAATGCAGACGCCGCTTCCGGGTCTATAAACAGTGAACTACTTTTTCTTTGTGATGCCATATTTTTTTCTCTTTTCCCATAAGCTTTTTCTAGAGATTCCAAGTTTTTTCGACAGTTCCGTATCCGGAAATTTGTGCTGATAGTTTAAAACGATGTATTTTACATAATCTTCGATAGGAAGTATGTCACTTTGATCGAAGATATTATTATCACTTTTGATCTCGATGATCTCAGAATCTACATCATCTATTTTATCTGTACTAGATACTATCACGTTTCTGTCTTTTATGAGATCTAAAAACTCTTTTTTCTCAGATTTTTTGATAACTTGAAAATCCGTAACATAGATGATAGTGCTGATAGGCAAAGATGCGATCTCTTGCATCGCTTTTGGATTTGTAAGAGAGACGAAATAAAGAGGTTTATTTTGTTTATTTGCGTATTTAAAAGCAAATGAATCGGAATATTTTTGGAAATTACATGAGATGAACAGAGGCAGTTCTATATTATCAAAATTCTGTTCGCTTGATATCGATGAAAAGCTGTGGTTGAGATATCTTTCATACGATTCAGATTGGCGTTTTAGTCTTTCATAATCTTGAAAGTGGTTGATCTTACGGATAAGCTCTTCTATCATAAAAGGTTTTAAGATGTAATCTTTTGCACCGGCAGAGAGAGGTTTTGAAACCGTGTCATTACTTATATATGAGACCATTAAGATAACGATCGAGTTTTTAAACGCTTCGATGATCGGATTAAAATCCTGACCGTTGATATTTGTAGAAAGAAGTACAACATCGTAGAGATTGCTTTTAAGAGCATCTTTTGTAGATGTACACATATCACAGATATGTCCCAGTTCGCCTAATTTCGTTGCAATACTTTGCGCTAGATAGATTTCGTTTTCAATAATTAATATTTTCACTTATTTGTCCAATTAAAATAGTTTAATGAGGCAGTCGATTGTACAGCGACTCCCTCTTTTCTTCCAATAAATCCAAGTTTTTCAGTCGTCGTCGCTTTTACATTCACACAAAAAGCCGGGATTTGAAGTATACCAGATAATGTTTTTCTCATAATCTCTTTATAGGCTCCGATCCTTGGTGTCTGCGCGATTATGGTTATATCAACGTTTACGATCTTATATCCAAAATTATAGAGACGAGTCACTACCTCTTGAAGTAGCAATTTAGAGTCTATACCTTTATATTTGTCGTCGTTATCAGGAAAAAGTGTACCGATATCACCCATTCCAGCTGCTCCAAGCAGAGCATCAATAAGTGAATGGATGGCTACGTCTCCGTCACTATGGGCAAGAAATCCAAAATCACTCTCTATCTTTACTCCGCACAAAAACATCTCGCCTTTGTCGTCAAAAGCGTGGACATCAAATCCGTTGCCGACAAGTGTGACATTTTCCGGTCCTTTAAGACATCCTAGTTCTTTTATATCATCTGCAAATGTAAGTTTGAAGGCATCATCTTCTCCATCTACAAATATCCTTGTGCCGCCGTTTGCGACTATGGCACTGCTCTCATCCGTATATTCTGTATCAGTTTCTAACGCTCTCATTAAAACATCTGTACGAGACAGCTGAGGCGTTTGAACACGGAGTATTTTATTTCTGTCTACCGTATCATCACCGTATACGATGGTATCGCTTACATGTAAGGCTGGAACGACGCAGTCCGCCATCCCTTTTTTATCTAACACTCTATGAAGCATAGTATCACTTACACACGACCTTGCAACGTCAGTAACAAGGACATAAGAAGTATCTACATGCTTCAATGCATTTCTAAGTGATTCTTGACGGGTCGCTCCGCCCTCTATTATCTTTTTATCGGTATAGCTGTGCATAAAGGTAACGTCACTTTTTGATGCTGTTATGATGATATTTGAAAATTTTTCTGTTTTTTCAAATCTATTTGCTACAAAAAGCCATAACGGTTCATGACCAATTCTTAACCACTGCTTCTTAATAGGGCTGTTAAAGCGGGTAGAACCGCCTGCAGCAAGAATAATTAGTGTTAAATCAGACAAAAATTCTCCTGTTTTTCCTAAAACTGTTACGAAATTATACAGTGAAAAAGCTTTTTTTTATCTTGTTTGTGTAAAATTCTGAAAGATTAAAATAAGTTGAAATTTTTTTTATGATTGATTATACAGATGTAAATTTTTTGTGCAGTCTTGTATAAGTACAAAAGAGTTTGTAACAAGGAGAAAATATGAGAAGTGAATGGCTTAAAAAGCGCCAAAACGATCCAGTTCGTACTCAGATGTATTATGCTAAACAAGGCATAATCACTGAGGAGATGGAGTATATTGCAAAGATAGAAGACCTTTCACCTGAGCTGGTTCGCAGTGAAATAGCTCGTGGAAGACTTATTATCCCTGCAAATGTAAATCACACTTCATTAGAGCCGATGGCAATCGGCCTTGCTGCAAAGTGTAAAATAAACGCAAATATAGGTTCATCTGCCATAGCTAGTGATGTCCAAGGCGAGATAGAGAAAGTTCAAGTCTCTCAACATTATAAAGCAGATACTGCGATGGACCTCTCAACAGGCGGAGATCTCGATGAAATACGTAAGGCTGTAATCGCAAACTCTAAGATTCCAATAGGAACGGTTCCTATCTATCAGATACTGCACGATGTGGGCAATAAAATAGAAGATCTTAGCATCGATGTTATGCTTGAAGTTTTAGAACGCCAAGCACAACAAGGGGTAAGTTACTTCACGATCCACGCAGGATTTTTGTTAGAGACTATGCCTAAAGTAGCAAAACGTAAAATGGGGATAGTAAGCCGCGGGGGAAGTCTTATGGCTGCTTGGATGATGCATTATCATAAAGAGAATCCGTTTTATACGGCATTTGACGATATCCTGGATATCTGTGCGAAATATGATGTTTCACTCTCTCTTGGTGATTCTCTTCGTCCCGGTTGTCTGGCAGATGCAAGTGATGATGCGCAGTTAGGCGAGCTTAAAGTATTAGGCGAGCTTACACTTCGTGCCTGGGAGAAAAACGTCCAAGTAATGATCGAAGGTCCGGGACATGTTCCTTTGAATCAGATCGAGCGTAATATGAAGATCCAAAGAGAGCTTTGCCATGAAGCACCTTTTTACATCTTAGGTCCGTTAGTAACGGATATCGCAGCGGGATATGATCATATCTCTTCTGCGATCGGTGCAGCAGTGGGCGGATGGCACGGAGCAAGTATGCTTTGTTACGTAACTCCAAAAGAGCACCTCGGTCTGCCAAATGCTGAGGATGTCCGTGAAGGGATCATCGCTTATAAGATCGCAGCTCATGCTGCCGATATTGCTCGCGGCCGTAAAGGTGCAAGAGACATCGATGATGAGATGAGTGATGCGAGATATGCATTTAACTGGGAAAGACAGTTCGAACTTGCACTTGACTCTGAACGTGCTCGTGAGTACCATGATGAAACACTGCCTCAAGACGTATTTAAAGAGGCAGAGTTCTGTTCAATGTGTGGACCGAAGTTCTGTAGTTATAAGATAACACAAAACATTATGGAAAACTCGGAAGAGTTAGATAGAATCATCGCAGAAAATAAAGCCGCGCAAGCAGTTTAAAGAGAAATCTCAAAGAACAGAGGTTTACAAAGAGCTGCAAGGCAGCGAGAGCTTCGCGCTGAGCGAAACCAAGTGTTAACGTAGACAAAGGGACTTAGTTCCTTTGTTGTATAAATTAAATGAAAAGGAAAATTTTTAATGACTGAAGAAATTGTAAAATCAGCTCTTTCTAAAGTTATGTATCCTGGTTTTACCAAAGATATCGTGACTTTTGGATTTGTAAATAATATAAATATAAACGGAACTGCGGTTAGTTTTTCTGTAGATATTACATCAAGTGCACCTGAAGTGGCACAACAGATAACAGACGACGCAACGGCTGAACTAAAAGCTGCAGGAGCGACAGATATCAATGTTGTCATCAATGCTCCTAAAATGCCGAGAGAGAGTTCATCTCACGGTAAGAATATAGCACCGCAAGTGAAAAACTTCTTGATGGTAAGTTCTGGAAAAGGTGGGGTAGGGAAGTCTACTACTTCAGTAAATATCGCTATCGCTCTTGCGATGCAGGGTAAAAAAGTAGGTCTTTTAGATGCAGACATCTATGGACCAAACGTTCCTCGTATGTTAGGTGTTGAAGGTATCAAACCTGAAGTTAACGGAAACAAAGTTCTTCCTATTAAAGCATACGGGATCGAGATGATGTCTATGGGTTCATTGATGGAACAGGGACAGTCACTTATCTGGCGTGGTGCGATGATCATGAAAGCGATCGAGCAGTTCTTGCGTGATATCTTGTGGAGCGAGTTGGATGTCTTAGTTATCGATATGCCTCCGGGAACAGGTGACGCTCAGCTGACTTTGGCTCAAAGCGTTCCTGTAACTGCAGGTCTTACTGTTACGACTCCGCAGATGGTATCACTTGATGATTCACGCCGCTCTTTAGATATGTTCAAAAAACTGAACATTCCAATAGCCGGGATCGTAGAAAATATGAGCGGATTTATCGCTCCGGATACGGGAGTCGAGTATGATATCTTCGGTAAGGGCACAACACAGCCTATGGCTGATGAGTTCAATACGACTATCGTAGCTGAGATCCCGATAGAGCCGGCTGTAAGAACAGGTGGAGATGAGGGTAAACCTATCACTTACGCTGTTCCTACAAGCGAGACTGCAAAACGTTATATGGCTGCTGCTGAAAAAGTATGGGCTATGATCGAAAAGATCAATGAAGAGGGCGGAGTAGATAATCAAGCTATCCAGCCTAATACACCTCCGGGAGTAAGTGCGTGTTCAACTGCAGCTGCTCCAAAAAAAGAACCTGAACAAGCTGCTTCAGGAAGCTGCGGCACAGGATGCGGCTGCCACTAATATAGTCGCATTAGTTTCTTACATGTAAGTTTTACATGTAAGAAACTACACCTTGTATTCTTCTTTAAATATCTTCTTTTTTTCTACTAATATAAAGTTTTCATTACAAATGACAATTAACACAAAATTAACAGTTATATGTTAAAAATATACATACTAAATATAAAATTGGGTGTGAAAGGGGGAATTGTTAAGGCGCTTGTCTATGAAAAAGTTTGGCGACTCACATAGACAAGCAAAGGTTGCTAAGCAACGCTTTTATTATACAAAAAATATATTTAAGCGTTGCTTCTTACTATAAATATCATTTATAAAAGGAAGTGAATGTTTGATTATCCGATATTTGAGATGCCTGTAATAGGGCAACGAATGTTGATGGCTATTAATGCCATTATTCATGTGTTTGTTTCTCATGGTGGAGCTGTCGGAGGCTCCGTAGTATTAGCTCTGCTGGCAGTATGGGCTCATAAGAGAAACGATATGGCCGCTTACAATATGACCTTTAAGTTGTTAATGGTGTTTTTCATCATCTCAACATCCGTAGGTGCATTAACAGGTATAGGTATGTGGATACATGCCAATATCCTAAGTCCGAATGCTATCGGCGGGTTAATAAGGGTCTTCTTTTGGAAGTGGTTTACAGAGTGGATCGTATTTAATTTCGAAGTCGTTTTACTGTTATTTTGGTTTATGACATGGAAGAAGAATGCGACCACTGCTGAGGGACGTGCCAAGTCAAATCGCATAGGTATATTTTACGCTATCTCCTCATGGCTTACTATGGTCATAATTACCGCAATATTAGCTTTTATGTTGACTCCAAACTTTGCAGGTCAGCCTTGGGTCGATCCTGAAGTATTTCCAGGAAAAGTCAACTATATGAACGCTTTATTTAATCCTACTTGGGGACCTTCCCTTGCGTTTAGAACATTTTCATCCATCGCGTTTGCAGCTTCATTAGCGATCATGTGGACATGGATCATAAGTACTTTTTCATCAAATGAAGAAGATAAAGATGCAAAACCAAGGATGATAAAGTTCTTAGCAAAGATCATGATCATCACTGTACCGCTCTCTATTGCATTTGGATACTGGTACTTGAGTATTATCCCTGAATCCGCAAAAGCGATGATCCCTACTGCGATCATGACAAGAGCGTTTGCTGATAAGTTTGACATGATGTACACGTTAATTATAGGTATCGGTGTAGTCGTTTTGCTTACGACGATCATCGCATACTTCGCTCCTAAAAGGATGCCGTATGTCGCTGCAAGTGCGATGGTCATCGCATTCTTACTCTTTTGGGGATATGAAGAGAGAGTAAGGGAGTTTATCAGAAAACCTTTTATTATCTACAACTATATGTATTCAAACGGTATACGTCCTACAGATGTCCCGTATCTCAATAAAGCAGGAATACTAAAGCATGCAATATTTATCGAAGACAAAAATAAGATATTAAAGCCTGACGGAAGCAATATTGAAGATGTCGGTCACTCCGTATTTCAAATCGAGTGTAGGATCTGTCATACTAGAAACGGTATCAACGGTTTGAAAAAACTTACAAGCGGGTGGTCAAAAGATGCGATCCGCGCAAGGCTTAACAATCTGCCTGGAGGCGGGACTCCATACATGCCGCCGTTTGTCGGAACGGAACAAGATAAAGATGCGCTTGCAGCATATCTGTTTTCTTTAAATAAAAAAGGAGAATTAAAATGAATTGGAAATTACCTTTTGATATACCTTTAGTTACTCCTACTATGGGGATACCGATAGAGTTTTATGATGCTCTAGGAATCATTGTTTTTGTCATTCATATCTCATTTATATATGTTCTCATAGGTGCGTCGACGGCATCGGTCATATACAATGTAATGGGTGTATTTAAAAAAGATAAAAACTATGACAAGCTTGCATATAACATGACAAATCCGACTACCATATCGGAAAATATGGGTGCACTTTGGGGAGTGGCTCCGCTGCTTGTGATCTCGGTACTGTATACAGGATTTTTTTATACGGCGATACTTAAAGTCTCGCCGCATATCCTGCATATAATCTATGGAAACATCTTTGCCTTTTTGCTTTCATATGCATATAAATTCAGCTGGCATAAGCTAAGTGATTCAAAAGGGTTCCATATTGCCATCGGTCTTGTCGCCGTGTTGGTATTTTATTCGCTGCCGCCTGTTTTTATGTCTATGGCGAATCTTTATCTGCAGCCAGAGACATTTGCAACAGTTCAAAATATATGGGACATTATGCTGACACCGTTAACGGGCTTTAGACTTCTAAACTTCTTCTTAACGGCATTTGGGTTTACCGGGATATTTATGATCTGGTACGGTATGAGAATGCAGAAAAACGGCGAGGAAGAAGTCGGTAAGATAGCGGTCAATCAAGGTAAGAAATGGTTTATGTTTTCTACGCCTGTAAATGTCGCGATATTGCCTTTGCTCCTCTTTGCATTTTCACCGAGAATAGCTGAAGGACTGATGGGTACGGTTTTTATATATCTGCCTTTTTTTGCTTCTATTGTCTTAACGATCATCTTTTTTTATCTAATGAGAAGATGGAAGAAAGATACATTCAGCTCTAAAGAGGTTTTTACTGTCGCATTGATGATGGTGTTTTCTGTTGTGTTGATGGCAACTGCAAGACACGGAATAAGAGTCGTTTCATTCAAAGAACCTCTGGCAATCCAAGCTGCAGCGACAAAAGCCTATATGACGGCATCACTCTCCGAATATAAAAAATATAAAGAGAGTATGAAAAATGTCGTGAAGAAAGATCTTAGCAATCCGGCAACTTTAGCCGAGTCAAAAGGGTGTCTGGCATGTCACAGTATCGACACGACACTTGTAGGACCGGCATACAAAGAGGTTGCTGCGAAATATAGTTCGGCACAGCAGATCGTGAATTCTATTAAAAATGGAAGTGAAGGCAAATGGGGAACCATTGCAATGCCTGCGCAGGATGTCGATGACAAGGAAGCAAATATACTTGCTGACTGGGTGTTGTCGCAAAAACAAAACTAATCGGAGTTTCTCCGATTAGCCTTTATGTAAGAGAGTCAAACTATTTATCAAATATGTAAAAAACTCCTAGATTCAAAGCGTGGAACACCGGCTCTCTTTCATAAATGCTATATAAGGATATTCTAGATGTTCAAAATAATAGTGGCCTGTATATTTTTTATAAATATATATGCCAATGATATTTTACAAGAGCAGATAGACACAGAGAATAAAACAATCACTATATTGTGTTTTTATACGACCTGGTGTCCGGCATGTAAAAAAAGCATCGAGTTACTAAATGAAATAGATAAAAACCTACATACTAAAGTGAAAGTCATAGGAATCGATTTGGATGACGGGATAAAAAGAAAAAACTATATAGAAAGTCTTGATATCAGGTTTAAAGTGATCAACCAGAACCTTTTGCAAGCTAGAAGATATGGTGTTAAAGACTCTGTGCCCGTTATTTTAATAGTGGGTGAGCATCGCACTATTGTCAAAAGATTTTACGAACTTCCAAACAGAAAGTATTTTTTTGCATTGATACAGAGACTGAGCAGCGGATATCTAGAAAACGGGACATTACCCGTCCAAGAGAGAATCGATTTATGGAAAAAGAGCAGGGACTGACTTGTGACACAATATTTAAGACAGCATCAAAATAAGAAAGCTCTCATTGCCATTTTTATAACGTTATCGGCAGTGGCAGTCCCAATGTTTCAATATAACTCCATCCATCTTCTTTTATTCAATTTCTATAATCAAAGATTTGAACTTTTTTTTCATGCATGGGAGGTAAATACGGCCGGATTAATAAATATCTTTATACTGTTCGCAGCAGCTGTCATCCTTTTATTCAACTTTACATACTCCAGATATTTTTGCGGAAATATCTGTCCTAAGACACTACTGAACAATCTTTTTACCGATATTATTGAAACAAGAATCTTTCATTTATTCAAAATCAAGAACAGAGATGATGAGCAGAGTTTTGAAAAAAATAGACTAAAACTCTTTTTTGCATACGCTTTTTTGGCTGTTGTGATCATATTCGGTTCTATGCCTATATTCTTTTATTTTATACCGTACGATATCTTTTTTTCTATGCTTAAAAACTACTTTCTCGGGTATCGGTTCTTACTTTACATCTGGATATTAAGTGCAATCTATCTTTTTGCCGAGATTCTCTTTTTAAAAGAGTTTTTTTGTGCTTATATTTGTCCATATCAGCTTGTTAACTCCATCACGGTAAACGAACAAAGAGGCTTTTATACTTTTGATACTAAAGAAAAATGTATCGACTGTGAAGCTTGCGTTAATGTATGCCCTGTCCCGGAGTTAGATGTAAGAAAAGGGTATGATACTCGATGTATAGCCTGCGGTGATTGCAGTGCAGTATGTCATGATGTAATGCAAAAACGGGGAGGAGAGAGGAGCCTGATAGAGTATAAGGACTTTATCAAAAGAAAGAGCCTGCCATATCTTTCTTTTGCAGGCAGGCGGACATCTTTACTTTTGATCGCTTTGACTTTAGCAGGTAGCTCTTTAATAGTCTACTACCTTATATCACCGGAACATCTAAGTTCCTGTAATATCGCTAATGCTTTTTTATACAGAGATTAGAAATCTTCACCTTCGAACATTTCAGGTTTAAACTCTATAACTTGATTTCTACCATGCTCTTTTGCATAGTAAAGTGCAGTGTCCGCAAACTTGATACATTTCCAGATAGAATTCGCATCATCTGGGAATTGTGCTACACCGATACTGATAGTTTTTTGCAGTAGCTCTCCACCTACATTAAACTTCATCTTATTGAACTCGTCATGGATCTTTTTAGCAACAGTTATAGAGCCTTCTCTTGATGCATTGTTTAACAAGATAACAAACTCTTCACCGCCGTAGCGGATAGCAAGATCAGCATCTCTAATAGATTTTTTGATAACTTCAGCAAGCCCTTTGATGACTATATCGCCTATATCATGACCGTAAGTATCGTTTACCATTTTAAAGTAGTCGATATCCAGCATTAAAACACTGTAGTTCGTTTCATTTCTAAGTGCTTGTTTTGCCATTTTATCGATGAACTGTTCTAGGAATCTTCTGTTATAGATACCTGTCATACCATCTCTTAAAGTCGTGTCTCTGAGTTTGTCAGTTAAGATTTTTGACTCGATCACAGGCTTAGCTGCTTCTATATAGTTTTTGATACTTGTTACATTCATACTGATCTGCTCGAACTTAGCCGGATCATCAACTACAATATTTAGTGTCAGTGAAACTTCGTCATTTATATCAAAAGGGATACAGATATATTCATTCTCATTATGGTGACAGCTGCTGCATAGATTTGGAAAGTCTGTAGAAACGATATCCGTATCGGTTCTGTACGCTCTACACAGGTCTACGTTTTTATCGACATTGGCATCACAATAACTTTTGTGAGATATATAGATGGGCTCTCTTATTTTTTGTGTTCTGTCGATCTCAAAAAACGAAAAGTTATGAATGTCATATTTTGTCTGCATGACAGTGATAATTCTATCAAAGACCAGTTCTTTTGTATCATCGAGTTCTATCGTCTTTTTAAATTTATAGATATCTGCCAGTTCTTTGATGATTATTTTCGCTTCATAAAGAGGATCTGAACATCCTAGATTTGATTTTGTCACAAATGTCGTCAGACTGTGCTTGATCTCGCCGAATGTCTCCTGCATTTTGTGAAAGAGAGTATTGATCTGATCTGCGACCTCTTTTCCTTCACCCGATACTCTTGTATCGAATCTATGTGAGAAGTCACCGCTGTGAGCTTTTTGGATCCCGTCTCTAAGGTTTGCAAAAAGTTCCATATATGGTTTGATATAATAGTTCAGGACAAGAAGAGCTATAAATATAAATATGACGTTGATACCGAATATCTTTAAAATTGTGATTGTACTGGCATTTCTGACACTGTTGATATCAAACTCCATGCTAACGGCACCGAGAATATCTCCGTCATTTACGCTATGACACTCGAGACAACTTACTTTAGCGGTGCTGTCGGCTATATATGGAATCGTTATCCGTAGTTTTACTTCTTCAGGATTTTCTATGACCTTCTTTATCATCTTTCCGGATGAGAGCACATCTTTGTCTATATCATCACGGGCATTTTCATAACTGTAGCCTTTCCCGTATTGATCGATTACATTTTGACCTCGTGCGATCCATAACTTCTTAATTTCATTGTTCTGAGTGATCGTATCAAGGAAATATTTGCGTTTGTCCATTATCCCGTTGACCATATGCGCAGTCAGACCGTCTTTAACTATGTTGGCAGTTAGTTTGGCTTTATCGACCGCAGCATTGATGGCAAACTCTCTAAAGTTTAAACCGACATTGACAATAGTTGCCGTGGCTAGAGCCGCGAGCATCAGTGTAACCATTAAAAGAAGTTTATTTTTAGTATTCATATTTGTCCCAAATATTATAATTAGTTATATATTATAAAATCTATTGTTAAATTCTGATAAATTCTACTCTACTGTAACACTTTTTGCTAGATTTCTAGGCATATCTACATCATTACCCAATCTTATAGCGATCTCCATCGAAAGAAGTTGGACGATTACCATCATTTCAAAGAACTCAAGCATATAATCTCTTACGTCTGATGTCTTTATATAATCATCCGCCTTATCAAACTCTACAGGGCTGATCGCACAGATAGTGGAATCTCTTGCACTGAGCTCCTCCACGTTACTTTTACTTTTTTCATACAGCATGTGCTGCGGAAGAAGAGCGATAGTAAAGAGTTCAGGATCGGCCAAAGCAATAGGTCCGTGTTTCATTTCACCCGATGGGTAACCTTCTGCATGCAAATAGGTGATCTCTTTTAGCTTTAAAGCTCCCTCTAGTGCAAGAGGATAAAATATATCACGGCCGATAAAGAAGAATCCATGACCGTGAAGATATCTTTTAGAGAGCCTTGTTATCTTCTCATGTAGACCCTCTTTTATCTTAAGGACACTAGGGACTTCGCGAAGCAGAGATATCTGTTTCTCGATCTGTTCAGTAGTCAGAGAGTTCTTTAATTTTGCGATATAAAGAGAGAGCATCCAAAACACTACGACCTGAGTTGCAAAAGCTTTTGTCGATGCCACGCCTTTTTCAATCCCTGCACGTGTAAGTATGGAAGCATCTGCAAGGCGAACCATTGAGGAGTTGTCGACATTACAGATGACAAGTGTCTTTAGACCCGCCTCTTTTGCCATCTTTAGTGTTTCTAGTGTATCAGCCGTTTCGCCACTTTGTGATATCGCGACAAAAAGAGTGTCTTGGCATAAAAGAGGCTCTTTATATCTGAACTCACTGGCGATCTCTACCGATACCCTGATCTTCGCATATCTTTCAAACAGATAGCTCGATACAAGAGCTGAATGGTAAGATGTACCGCAGGCACAGAGTTTTATCTCGTTGATCCCGTCAAAAAGCTTAGAATCCAACTCTTCAAAATGGATCTCTTTATCAAATATACGTCCAAGAAGAGTATCTATAATGACTTCTGATTGTTCATATATCTCTTTTTCCATAAAAAATCTAAAACCGCCTTTTTGAGCCGAAAGCTTGTTAGTAGAAAGTTTTGAAAAATGGGGTTCTTTTTTGTTTGATTTTTTATCGAAGATCGCTATTGTCTCAGGCGTGACATATCCATAGTCACCGTCATCAAGATAGATTACATCACTGCATTTGCCGATAAGAGGCGTATCTGAAGATGCAAAGTATTTTTCGCCATCAGCATCACGTCCCACTATCATAGGGGAACCCTGTTTCGCAAAGAAGATAGTTCTGTCTTCAGATTTTGTCACCAGTAAGATGGCAAAAGCACCTTGAAGTTGAGAGATCGTCTTGGTAAATGCATCAAAAGCCGAATCAGCTGTTCTTAACTCTTTTTCAAACAGATGGACTATGACTTCCGTATCTGTCTGGCTTAAAAAGTGTGCACCGCTCTCTTGCAGTTCACGTTTTAATGCAGCATAGTTTTCGATGATGCCGTTGTGTACGACATAAGAACTTTCACCCAAATGTGGATGGGCATTAAGTTCGGTAGGTTTTCCGTGTGTCGCCCATCTTGTGTGTCCGATCCCGATAGCAAAGCCGCTCGGGTCAAATGCAGCAGCTTTTTCCTGCAGATTTACAAGCTTTCCGACTGCTTTATAAACGGAAAAATCATCGTTTTGTAAAACTGCTATCCCTGCGGAATCATATCCGCGATACTCTAACTCCTGTAATCCATCGAGTAAAATATCTTTTGTCTTTTTAGATCCTAAGTATCCGACTATTCCGCACATATATAATTATCCCTCACTTAGCAACTTAAAAAGATTTTCAATATTATTGCACATATTATTTTGTTTTTCGATTAAAAAGTGGTCTCTGGCTTTAGTTTTTGTCGAATGCACCTTTGCAGTTGCGATATTGATACTGTTTTGCTCAAATATATCCATAATATACGCTAAAAGACCGCGTTGGTTCCTGGTATGAATACTCAGTTCTGCATAGGCTTGAGAATGCTCGCAGTCTATACTGATCTCATCCTTTTTAATATTCGGTTTTTTAATATTTATTGTTTTGCTCATATCAAAAGAATCTTCTACTATCTGCTTGATCTGTTCTATCGTATCATCTTCGATATTTTCCGAAAACTCTATTTTAAAATACTTGATTCCGTCAAAAAGAGTAAAGATATCCATTGAACCGACATCCAAATAACTCAGATTTGCCAAAAGATAGGAGATATTTAGAGGAACTCGTCTAAAGATCTCAATACTTAGTCTTGTTCTATTTGTCACTTTAAAACTGAATTTATCAGTTTCTTTTGCCTGTTTTGCGATCTCTATGATCTCTTCAGGAGAGTGCTTGAAATAGAAAAGGTTGGATTCTATCGCTAAAACCTTTTTCTGTTCTATCTTTGAAAGTGCGGCAAAACCTTCGCTGTTACGTATACGTCTCTCTTTTTGCAGACGTTTGGTCGCATCACTGATCCTGTCACTTTGTTTAGCGACCTCCAGAGCGTTTATATAGAGCTCTTTTAAAAGTTTTGAACTAAACGATGTGTATACTCCTTCACCGACGCCGTTTATATCAGCGTATGTAAGAATATATAGAAGTTTCAGGTTCTTTTCATCCTTAATATTTGAGAGAAATTTATAGAGAACCTCTTCATGGTGTATATTTTCTCTAAATGCGACATTGCTCATCAGTACATGATGTTTGATTATCGTAACCGCTCTTTCTATAGCATCATCTTTAAACTTCAACTGCTTTGCAAACTGCGTGATCAGTTTTGCACCGACCTCACTGTGATCCTGTTTCCTTCCTTTGCCTGTATCGTGGAGTAAGACAGATATCTTGAGAAGAAGTTTTTCATCTGCGCTTAGACTATCATACTGATCCTGTATATACTGTTCTTGTATCGTTTCAAGTGCCTGGACGCATTTGATCGAGTGGATATCTACCGGATAGTGATGATAGCCGTCAAACTGAGGCAGAAACATCACTTTTCTAAAGCTGCTTATCAGTTGATGCAGGATGCCTGCATCATAGAAAAGTTTCAAAAAGCAGTAGCTGTTCTCTCTTTTAAATATCTCTTTTAACTGAGAGTATGTTTTTGCTTTTAGCGGATGTTTGATGATCGAGTATGTAAAAAGGTGCAAAAAGCCGGAATCGTATCTGTAATGTCTGTCCGGCAGTGAGATAAGGACATCTAAAAGTTTTTCGATAGGCTGCGCTTTTAGATTGTATGAAGCATACAGTCTTTCATCCATAAGATAGATGCCCTTTGTCAGTCTGGAGTTTTTCAGCTCTTTAAAATTATCCAGTTTAGCTATATATGCCCTGACCATCTTTTTGACAAAGATCTGTGTGAAGTTGTTAATGCGCCATTGTGCCTGAAACACTTTTGTCGCCATCTTTCTTTCATCGCTGAATCCCAGCATATGGCTTACTTGCGGCATTTGTTCAAGTGAGAGTCTATCCTCTTGTTTATTGTTTATAAGATGCAGCGCACTTCTAACACGAAAGAGCAGTTCCAGTGAAACACGGTACTCGTTATACTCGTCATCGGTAAAAAGGCTTCCGCTGAGGTCTTTGAGTGACTGGACATCGTAGATGATTTTTGCGACCCAGAAGATAAGCTGTGAATCACGGAGCCCGCCGATGCTCTCTTTGATATTCGGCTGCATAGACGTAGGGAATTTTTTTCTTCTTATTGCCGCTTCGTCTATCTTCGCTAAGATAAACTCTTTTTGGTTATCGAGTCTGACTTTGTTTAACTCTTTTTGCGCACTGTGCCAGGTAAAGTTCGAGCCTGTTATAAAGCGCGATTCCATTAAAGCCGTTTTAATGGTGATATCTTCTCTTGATGCATTTATAAGGTCGTTTACTTCATGTACGCGGTGACCGAGTTTGAGTCCTGCATCCCATGCAAGATACAAAAACTTCTCTATGATAAGGTCAGTATTGTAACCGTCACATTTTGAATAGATCATCATAAGATCGATGTCGCTGTGGACACACAACTGCTCCCGCCCGTAACTTCCGAGTGCTACTATGGTGATGGGAATAGCCGTACTCATCGGGACATAGATACCAAATGTTCGTCTGAGTACGGTCTTGTACATCAAAGAGATTATCTTATCAAGCTCTTTTGTATGTTTGACGAGAAAGTCTTTTCCCTGGTTCTTTTCAAAAAGGGCAGGCAGAGAGTCTTTATACTCTTTTATATATTGTTTAAAAACCTTTGAAAGCTCAAAGTCCGAGCCGTTTTGCTCAATCGTATTTTCTATTTGAAGTATGATATCCATCTTAAAATCTTTTATTATATTTTTAACATTATAGTATATTCGATATAATTCGAATCACTATGATAAATTAAATTTTAATCAATAATTTTTTTAAAGGCAATGTATGAGTAGAATCTCTTTTGACGAAGCACTGAAGATGTATGATATGGACTTTTTTGATCTGGCACAGATGGCTGATGAAAAGAGACAGGAACTGCACGGCAAAAAAACATATTTCAATATTAACCGCCATATAAATCCTACCAATGTGTGTAAGGATGTGTGTAAGTTCTGTGCATACAGCGCAAGCCGCAAAAACCCAAACCAGTACACTATGACGCATGACGAGATCATGGATATCGTAAAAGATATCGACTCAAGAGGCATCAAAGAGGTGCATATCGTCTCTGCTCACAACCCGAATACGGGACTTGAGTGGTACCTAGAGGTGTTTAAAAAGATAAAGACAGCTTATCCTCACTTACATGTAAAGGCTCTTACCGCTGCCGAGGTTCATTTTTTAGCTGAAGAGTACAACAAGAGTTATGATGAGATCTTGGACCTTATGGTAGAAAACGGCGTTGACTCTATGCCGGGCGGTGGGGCAGAGATATTTGACGAGAAGGTGAGAGACTATATCTGTAAGGGTAAAGTCACATCGGATCAGTGGCTGGAGATCCACAAAAAATGGCATCAAAGAGGCAAAAAAAGCAATGTCACTATGCTTTTTGGACATGTGGAAAACCGCGAGCACCGCATTGACCATATGATGCGTATCCGTGATCTGCAGGATGAAACGGGTGGATTCAACTGTTTTATTCCGCTCGTGTATCAGACGGAAAACAACTTCTTAAACGTCAAAAAAGATATCACGGCAAATGAGATACTCCGTACTATGGCGATCAGCCGTTTAGTGTTGGATAACGTACCAAATCTAAAAGCTTACTGGGTGACATCTACGGTAAATCTGGCTCTTATCGCACAGGAATTCGGTGCAAACGATCTTGACGGTACGATAGAAAAAGAGTCCATAAACTCGGCTGCAGGTGCAAAGAGTGCTAACGGTATGGAGCTCAATGAGTTTGTACAGCTTATTAAAAACAGCGGATTTACGCCTGTAGAGCGCGACAGTATCTACAATGAGATCAAAGTCTGGTGAACATCTCCGTTGTCATCCCTACGTATAACCGCTACGAAGTCTTAAAAAGAGCGTTAAACTCAGTTTACGCTCAAACACATCAACCGACAGAAGTCATCGTCATAGACGACGGTTCGACTGACTCAACCTCACAAATACTACAAGATTTTCCATCCATAATTTACCGCTATCAAGAAAACAGAGGTGTATCGTCTGCCAGAAATCTCGGCATCTCTCTTTGTACAAACGAATGGATAGCGTTTTTGGACTCAGACGATGAGTGGCATGAAGAGAAACTTGCATTACAGATAAGCTTACATGTAAGCGATGACAGTTTGAAGTTTTCCTATACCGATGAACGCTGGATACGCGGTAATAAAGAGGTAAATATCCCAAAAAAGTTTCATAAACATAGCGGAGATATCTTTGTACAATGCCTCTCTCACTGCATCATCGCTCCATCTTCGGTAGTTATCCATAAAAGTATATTTGACGATATCGGAGTGTTTGACGAGAGTTTAGAAGTCTGTGAGGATTATGACCTCTGGCTTAGGCTTACATGTAGGTATAAAGTGGGACTTGTAGATAAAGCATTGACCATAAAACATGGAGGCGATGATGACCAGCTCTCGACAAAACACTGGGGTATGGACCGGTTTCGGGTACAAGCGTTAGAGAAACTTCTTGCTTTACACCCACAGGGCACTTCGCATGTAAGAGAGGCTGAGGTCAAAGAGATGCTTATTAAGAAGTACACTCTATTGCTTCAAGGTGCAAAAAAACATCAAAAACAGGAAAATATAAGAGCTTATGAAGCGTCTCTTAGAAAGTTAGGCGTAGCGGATTAAGAGTAAATTTGCTAGAATAGCCCCAAGAATCAGAAATTATTATAAAGTTAAAGATATGAATATATTAATAACCGGCGGAGCCGGATATATAGGTTCTCATGTAGTAAAAGAACTTTTAGAAGTATCAAAACATAATATTACGATAGTAGACAATCTAAGTACTGGGAGTGCAGAAACCCTTGAGACTTTAAGGTCTATGGGTGAGTTTCAGTTCAGAGGTCTGGATCTAAAAGAGTTCGATAAAGTAGCTCAGCTTTTTAGTGAAAACAGTTTTGACATCATTATGCATTTTGCGGCAAGTATCGTCGTTCCTGAGTCGGTAGAGAATCCTTTGAAATACTATATGGACAACACGGTAAACACAATAAACCTTATAAAATGTGCAATAGACAATGATGTCAAAAGATTTATTTTTTCCAGCTCGGCAGCGGTTTACGGTGAACCAAAAAGCTTACCTGCAAACGGCGTAGACGAGAACTATGTGACAGACCCTATCAATCCATACGGCATGAGTAAACTGATGAGTGAAAGGATCCTGCAAGATACTGCAAAAGCTTATCCTCAATTTAAATATATCATCTTCAGGTATTTCAATGTCGCAGGTGCAGATATCCATTATGAAAACGAAAGACTTCGTCCAAGGATCGGACAAAAATTCCCTGATGCGACGCATCTCATAAAAATAGCTTCTGAGTGTGCTGCCGGTAAACGCGATAAGATGGAAATATTTGGAAATGACTTCAATACGGTCGACGGCACAGGAGTCAGAGACTATATACATGTCGATGATTTGGCAGATGCCCATGTCAAAGCGATAGACTACTTACAACAGCATGACAGCGATATCTTCAATATCGGATACAGTAAAGGATACTCGGTCAAAGAGGTGATCGATACTATGAAAAAAGTTACATCCACGGACTTTAAGGTAGAGTATACGACTCACAGGGAGGGTGACCCTGCAACACTGATATCTGACAATACAAAAATAAAGACAAAGATGAAATGGACTCCTAAATATGACAGCCTCGGACTTATATGCCAAAGTGCTTATGAATGGGAAAAACGATTTTAGTTGAGTTTTTGGTTAGAAAAAAGAGTGCAAGAAGATAGCTTAGAAAAGAATACTATTGAGGGTTTTTATGCTAGAATTAAAAAATCAAATAATTCAATAATCACAAACAATTGTATAGAAATAAAAGGTATAGAATGTTTAACAATAAAAATATACTGATAACAGGTGGAACAGGAAGTTTCGGTAAAAAGTATACACAGGTTATATTGTCTAAATATAAGCCGAATAAAATCATTATATATTCAAGAGATGAATTAAAACAATATGAGATGGCACAGTCTTTTAACGATAAATGCATGAGATATTTTATCGGTGATGTTAGAGACGGACAAAGGCTGAATGAAGCTATGGACGGCGTTGATTATGTTATACATGCCGCAGCACTGAAACATGTTCCCGTAGCAGAGTATAACCCTATGGAGTGTATTAAGACAAATATCGACGGCGCTCAAAATGTCATACAGGCGTCTATTAAGAACAATGTCAAAAAGGTCATAGCCCTTTCAACGGATAAAGCTGCAAATCCGATCAACTTATATGGTGCAACAAAACTGGCTTCTGATAAGCTCTTTGTCGCTGCAAATAATATGGTCGGTAAAAGAGAGACACGTTTTTCCGTCGTTCGATACGGTAACGTCACAGGTTCAAGAGGTTCTGTGATCCCATTTTTCAAAAAACTTATAAAAGAGGGAGCTACTGAGCTTCCGATAACAGATGATAAAATGACAAGATTTCTTATTACATTGGAAGACGGTGTTAATTTTGTATTGAAAAACTTTGAAAGAATGTACGGCGGGGAGATCTTTATACCAAAGATCCCTTCTATGAAGATGACGGACCTTGCGACAGCAATGGCACCAAATCTTCCTCATAAGATCATCGGTATCAGACCCGGCGAAAAGCTTCATGAGATCATGTGCCCGGCAGACGACAGTCATCTGACGTTAGAGTTTGACGATCATTTTGTTATCAAACCGACTATACAGTTTAATCACGTATGTGATTTTTCTGTCAACAATATAGGTGAAAAAGGCGTGCCAGTACAACAGGGATTCGAATACAATTCCGGCAACAACACAGAGTGGCTTACTAACGAACAGTTTTTAGATATGATCAAAGAGATATAATGAATTTTATACCTTACGGTAAACAGTTTATACAGCAAGATGATATCGATGCTGTTGTAGAGACTCTGCAGTCAGATTTCTTGACGACGGGACCGAAAGTAAAAGAGTTCGAAGATACATTGAGCTCTTACTGCGGTGCAAAATATGTCGTAGCGGTCTCAAACGGGACAGCTGCTTTACACTTGGCCTCTTTGGTCTTATTAAACAAAGGTGACAAAGTCCTCACCACCGTCAACTCCTTTTTAGCTACTTCAAACTCTATCCTTTATGTCGATGCAAAACCTCTTTTTATAGATATAGCGCAAGACGGAAATATAGATTTAGATCTCTGCGAAGAGGAACTGAAAAAAGACAGGTCCATAAAAGCTATCTATGCAGTCGCTTTCTCGGGAAATATGATCGATCAGGAAAGATTGAAATATTTAAAAGAGACGTACGGTGTGGTAATACTTGAAGATTGTGCACATGCAATCGGTGCAGAGTATAACGGCATTAAAGCCGGAAGCTGTACAAACTCAGACTGCTCGATCTTCTCTTTTCATCCGGTAAAACATCTTACGACTGCCGAAGGCGGTGCTATTACGACAAACTCTAAAGAGATATATGAAAGGCTCTTGATGTTAAGAGCCCACGGTATGCTTAAGACACCGGAAATGAAGCCGTGGGAATACGAGATGAGAGAGTTGGGATTTAACTACAGGATTACCGATGTTCAATGCGCACTAGGTATATCTCAGTTAAAGAAACTGCCAAAGTTTATCGACAGAAGAGTTCAGATCGCCAAAAACTACGATGAGGCGTTTAAAGACACTGTCGTAAGACCGCTTTATACCTATGATGGAAGGTCATCGTATCATCTTTATGTAGTCAAAGTCGATTTTTCTAAATTAAACATCTCTAAAGCAGACCTCTTTAATAAGATGCGAGAAAACAGCATCGGCCTACAACTGCATTATATCCCTATCAATAAACAGCCATATTATAGATCGCTGGGATATGGAGAAGAACATACACCGGTTATGGACAACTATTACGAAGAGTGCTTTTCACTTCCTATCTATTCTCTTTTAAGCGATGCTGAACAGACATACGTCATAAAAAAACTTTTTGAGATACTCAATGGGTAAAGATGCGATCGCTATCATCCCGGCTCGAGGCGGAAGCAAAAGGATACCAAAGAAGAACATCAAGGATTTTTTTGGAAAACCTTTGATAGCTTACTCCATAGAAGCAGCACTAGAGTCAGATCTTTTTGAGAAAGTGATAGTAACGACGGATGATGAGGAGATCGCAGAAATCGCAAGAGAACATGGTGCACAAGTTCCATTCATCAGACCAAAAGAGCTCTCAGACGACTTTACAGGTACAAAAGACGTGATAGATCACGCAGTTCAATACCTTGAAGAACGAGGCGAACATTATAAGTACATCTGTACCATCTATGCGACAGCTCCATTGCTTCAAAAAGAGTACCTGATCCAAGGGTATGAAAAACTGAAAAACAGTGATGCCCTCAACGCTTTTAGTGCAGCGACTATGCCTTTTCCTATTCAAAGGACATTTAAACTGGATCAAAACGGAAGATGTGAGATGTTTACACCTGAACATTATATGACAAGAAGCCAGGATCTTGAAGAAGCGTATCAAGATGCTGGACAGTTCTATTGGACAAAGAGAGATCAAAAATCCGATAAGATAATGTTTGGAAGTGACAGTATCCCGATAATAATCCCTCGATATTTGGTTCAGGATATAGATACATTAGAAGATTGGAAACGAGCCGAATTCATGTATGAAGCGATACAAAACTCCAAAAAATAGGCTTTATCCAAAATATTTAAAGGATGTTTTAGATAAAATTACTACTCTAAATCAGTAGATTATATGTTGGAGAAATGGGTTTGAATAAAATACTAAAACTAATCGGAAGAGATAAAGAGCTTTTTATTGATGATATCAGCAATTATGAAAAAGAGCTTTCACAAAAAGTGTCTACTTCCTCTTTTTTAGTCATAGGCGGCGCAGGCAGCATTGGGCAGGCTGTGACAAAAGAGATATTTAAACGCAATCCTAAAAAACTTCATGTCGTAGATATATCTGAAAACAATATGGTCGAACTTGTACGTGATATAAGAAGCTCTTTTGGCTATATAGACGGCGACTTTCAGACTTTTGCACTCGATATCGGGAGCATAGAGTATGATGCTTTTATAAAGGCTGACGGTAAATATGATTATGTCTTAAACCTATCGGCACTCAAACATGTAAGAAGCGAAAAAGATCCTTTCACATTGATGCGTATGATCGATGTCAATGTCTTTAATACAGACAAGACACTAAGACAGTCGATTGAGAACGGGACTAAAAAATACTTTTGTGTCAGTACGGATAAAGCTGCAAACCCAGTAAATATGATGGGTGCAAGCAAAAGGATCATGGAGATGTTCGTGATGAGGAAGTCACAACAGATAGATGTATCCATGGCACGATTTGCTAACGTCGCTTTTAGCGACGGTTCACTTCTTCACGGATTTAACCAAAGGATCCAAAAACAGCAGCCGATTGTCGCACCAAATGATATCAAAAGATATTTTGTAACGCCGAAGGAAAGCGGTGAACTTTGTCTGATGAGCTGCATATTCGGTGAGAACAGAGATATATTCTTTCCAAAACTCAGTGAGAACCTGCATCTGATCACTTTTGCCGAGATCGCTGTAAAATATTTGCAGGACTTAGGGTATGAACCCTACTTATGCAAAAATGAAGAGGAAGCAAGAGAGTTGGCCAAGACACTGCCTTCACTTGGTAAATGGCCTTGTCTGTTCACTTCAAGTGACACGACAGGCGAGAAAGACTTTGAGGAGTTTTTTACAGACAGAGAGACCCTGGACATGGAGCGCTTTGAAAATCTCGGTGTTATCAAAAATGAAGCTCTTTTTGATGAAAGACTTTTGAATGAATTTGAAACAACGATAAAAATGTATAAGACAAATCTATCGTGGACAAAAGAGCAGATCGTCACTTTATTTTTTAAGATGATTCCGGGTTTTGGACATAAAGAAACAGGTAAATATTTAGATGGAAAGATGTGATAGATGCTGTTTAACTCATACGAATTTATATTTTTCTTCTTACCATTTACTTTTTTTGTATATTTTTATCTACTCCAGAAACGTTTAACAGTAGGTGCGAGAGGATTCATAGTATTCGCATCACTATTTTTTTATTCTTGGTGGAACGTAGTCTATCTTCCACTTATACTCTCATCTATGCTTTTTAACTATGTCATAGGGAACAGTTTAAACGAGAATTTTTCAAAAGCAAAAGTCGGTAAAAAAACGCTTCTTATCTTTGGAATAATCTCGAATCTCGCATTGCTCGGATACTTTAAATACAGCGACTTTTTTATACAAAACGTAAACTTGGCATTTGAGAGTTCCATATCACTTTTACATCTAGCTCTTCCACTTGCCATCAGCTTTTTTACTTTTCAACAGATCGCATATCTTGTTGACAGCTATAGAGGTGAGACCAAAGAGTATGACTTTTTAAACTATGCACTATTTGTGACTTTCTTTCCTCAACTAATCGCCGGACCTATCGTACATCATTCGGAGATGATGCCTCAGTTTGCGAGTAGATGGAACTTAGCAAAAAACTACAAAAATATAGCAACCGGACTTTTTATATTTTCCATAGGATTATTTAAAAAAGTGGTCATCGCAGATACTTTTTCCGTATGGGCGACAAACGGATTTGATCATGCTGTTACACTAAACATGCTTGAAGCCTGGGTAACCTCACTTTCTTATACATTCCAACTTTACTTTGACTTTAGCGGATATACGGATATGGCCATAGGTGCAGCACTTTTATTTAACATAAAACTGCCGATCAACTTTAACTCCCCTTATAAAGCTACCAGTATTCAGGACTTTTGGAGGAGATGGCATATCACGCTTTCAAGATTTTTAAAAGACTACATCTATATCCCTCTTGGCGGAAATAGAAAAGGAAACTTTAGAACATATACAAATCTGATGGCTACGTTCATACTAGGCGGTATCTGGCATGGTGCGGGATGGACATTTGTTTTTTGGGGATTTTTACACGGTATTGCATTAGTTATCAACCATATCTGGAGGTCTATAGGACTTAAACTACCGACTATATTTGCATGGTTTATCACTTTTAACTTTATCAACATCGCTTGGGTCTTCTTTCGTGCCAAAGAATGGAATGATGCTATTAAAGTCTTGAGTGGGATGATGGGATTTAATAATATAGTCTTGCCAACATTTTTAGTAAATCAACTATACTTTTTAAAAAATTATCATGTTGAATTTGGAGGATTTTTAGTCAACATAAAAGGGGATCTTTCTATGTTCATTTGGTTGATTGCTGGTTTTGTTTTAATTTTATTTTTTAAAAATTCAAACGAATCTATAAATCTTTTTAAACCAAGCATAAAAATATCTTTAATAACAGCTTTTTTATTAGTGTTTAGTGTACTATCTCTCACAAAAGCAAGTGAGTTTTTGTATTTTAATTTTTAGGTTGACATATGCATAATAAAAAATTTATTTTTATTGTTTTTATTACTTCGCTTTTGATGATGATTTTTGTTGGAGTTGTAAATTTTGTTGTTGATCCTGGATATGTATATTTAAAAAAATATTATAATACAAAGACAGATGAATATGTGAAAAAAATATTTATGTCTAAACAAGGGCTGGTATCTGAAGGCTGGAATGAACGTGTTGTTAAAACAGCTATGGCGAAGTATGCCGGTGATTTTGACTGTATTCTACTTGGTTCCAGTCATATTATGCAAGTATCAAGTGTAAGAAAAACAGGGGATATCCAAAAAGTTTGTACTAAATTGTTAAACTTGGGCGTCAGTGGAGGTAGTTTTGAGGACATGGCAGTTTTTACAAATATTATATTAGAAAATAAAGAAAAACCGAAACAGGTCTTTCTTGATATTGATCCATGGACTTTAAAATTTGGAATGGATAAGCGATATCAAATTAACCAATTATATTATGATAGTTTAATTAAAAAACTTGATGATAAGACGCAAAAATTTAATCATTTTGATTATCAAATTTCATTAATAAAAAATTTGTTTAATTTAAAATACTTCTTTAGAAGTTTAAAAGAATTAAATACAATTTTTAAAGAACCTCAGATTGAATTGCCTAAAAATAATTTTACATATAATAATGGGTACCTTAAAGCTTTGACATTGCCAGATGGTAGTCATTTATATGCAACTAAATGGATGAATGAACAAAAAGTGAAAATTAAACAGTTGCCATTAGGTGGAGGAGATTATAAAATTAATGGTAAAGACTATGATGAAAAAGTCGTTGAGTATTTAATAAAAATTATTAAATTATACAAAGTGCATGATATAAAAGTTAGTTTTATAATGACTCCTTATCATCCAAATGTCTTTAAAGTAAAATCTAAAACAGTAAAACATATTGAGGAAGTAGATAAAATAGTTACCAAGATATCTAAGGTATATGGTATTAGTGTATATGGTAGTTTTTTTCCAGAAAAGTTAGGATGTAAAGATGATGAGTTCTTGGATTTTATGCATCCAACTACACAATGTTTAGATAAAATACAATTTGGGAAAATAAAATGAATAATATAGTCGAGTTTGTTCAAGATACTTATAAAACAAAAGAGTTCATACCTTTGCATGAACCGAGATTTACGGGCAATGAAAAGAAATATCTGAATGAATGTATCGACAGTACTTTTGTCTCATCTGTCGGAAAATTTGTAGATGAATTTGAAAAAAAGATCGCTGATTTTACAGGCGCAAAATATGCCATAGCTACAACAAATGGGACAAGTGCTTTACATATTTCGCTACTACTTGCAGATGTGCAAAAAGATGATGAGGTAATAACTCAGCCCTTGACGTTCATCGCTACATGTAACGCTATAAGTTACTGCAATGCAAAACCGGTCTTTGTCGATGTAGATCTCGATACGCTTGGACTTTCTCCGTCATCATTAGAGAAGTTCTTAGATGAGAACTGCGAGATAAAAGAGAGTCGATGTATAAATAAAACTACAGGAAAAACTATAAAAGCCTGTGTACCGATGCACACTTTTGGACATCCGTGCAGAATCGATGAAATAAAAGATATCTGTGAGAAATGGCATATAGTTTTAGTCGAAGACGCAGCAGAGAGTCTTGGCAGTTATTATAAAGGCAGGCATACGGGGACTTTCGCAAAGTTGGCTGCTATCAGTTTTAACGGAAATAAGATCATCACTTCAGGCGGCGGCGGCTGTATCATCACAGATGATGAGGAACTGGCAAAAAAAGCCAAACATATAACGACGACTGCAAAGGTACCGCATAGATGGGAGTACACGCACGATATGATAGGCTACAACTATCGTCTGCCGAATCTCAATGCCGCACTTCTTGTAGCACAACTCGAACAACTGGAACTGTTTTTACAAAACAAAAGAGAACTTGCAAAAGAGTATGAAGAGTTTTTTACCAATATAGCCGATATAACATTTATAAAAGAACCACAACAGAGTAGGTCAAACTATTGGTTACATGCGGTCTTGTTAAAAGACAGAGCAGATAGGGACGAGTTTTTGAAGTTCACTAATGATAACGGTGTAATGACAAGACCTATCTGGACATTGATGAACAGACTTGAGATGTTTAAAGAGTGTCAATGTACAGACCTTACAAACTCTATCTACCTTGAAGACAGAGTCGTCAATATCCCAAGTTCGGTGAGAATATAGATGGAAAAGATTATTCTTATCGGCGGCGGCGGTCATTGTAAATCCTGCATCGATGTGATCGAACAGGAAGGCAGATTCCAGATCGCAGGTATAATCGATAAGGCTCAACCAATAGGGACAAAAGTCTTAGGTTATGAAGTCATAGGCAGTGATGACGATCTAAGCGAATTTGCACAAACATATAGATTCGCGCTTATTGCGGTCGGACAGATCAGATCTTCAGATGTAAGAGTGAGACTCTTTGAGCTGGCAAAAAATGCAGGGTTTGAACTGCCTATAGTCATCTCTCCAAGAGCTTATGTATCAAAACATGCTCAAGTAAAAGAGGGTACGATAATCATGCATGACGTTCTGGTAAATGCTGATGCAAACATAGGCAAGAACTGTATCATAAACTCAAAAGCTCTTGTAGAACATGATGCGATCGTAGAAGATAACTGCCATATATCCACCGGTGCGATCATCAATGGGGGAACAGTAGTAAGATCAAATACATTTTACGGAAGCAATGCTACTTCGAAAGAGTATGTAGAGGCATCTGGTTTCGTAAAAGCCGGAAGTGTGTTAAAATGAATAAAAAAATAGCTTTTTTAACCACTGTTTTTCCCATGAATATAAATTACTTATGGGATTTTTTTAATTCATTGAAAATACAGACTTTTAAACAATTTGATGTTATTGTTGTGAACGATGGTTTTGATTATTTTGAAGACATAAGAAGTAAATATAAAGATCTTAATATTATTGAATTAAAATACTCAAATACACCGGCAAAAAATAGAGAATTTGGTATAAATTATTGTATTGACAATAAATATGATGTACTGATATTTGGTGATAGTGATGATTATTTTTCTGAAAATAGAGTTGAAAAATTAGTAGAATTGTTAAGTGACTGTGATATTGTAGTAAATGATTTGTCCTTATTTAATGAAAATGGTGTATATGAAGAAAAATATATCTCTAATAGAGTTGAGAATAATGCAATTATTGATATAGAATTTATAAAAGATAAAAATATTTTTGGTTTATCTAATACAGCTATTAATTTAAATATTTTGGGAAAAGTGACATTTTATGAGGAAATCGTTGCGGTTGATTGGTATCTGTTTTCAACTTTATTGCTTAAAGGGAATAAAGCTGTTTTTACAAATGAAACAGAAACTTTTTATAGACAATATTCGGATAATACTGTCGGTTTAGGGCAATTATCTATAGAAGCTGTAGAAAAAGGTAAGTTGATAAAACAAAAACATTATGAGATGTTAAAAAAAGAAAATGCTATTTATAAAAATTCATATGCTGTAAATAGTGAAAAAAAGAATATAAAAAATCCACTTTGGTGGGAACAAATATAATAAGGACATGATAGATGAAAGTGCAATTAACTAAAAAGAAAGAAATCTATAATTTTTCTAAGCCATATATAATAGCTGAGTTGGGTTCAAACCATAACGGTGATATGAAGTTGGCTAGAAAACTTATTCTTGAGGCTAAAGAAGCAGGGGCAGATTGTGTAAAGTTTCAAAGTTGGTCAAAAAATAGTATTTTTGCAAGAAAAAAATATGAAGACAACTACTTTATAGCCGATGACTATAGAGATAGAACAGACTATACTCTTGAAGAGATAGTTGATGCTTATTCTATTTCAGAGGAAGAGCTATTAGCGATGAAGAGTTTTGCAGATGAGATAGGTATAGATTGTACTTCGACACCATTTAGCAAGAAAGAAGTAGACTTCTTAGTTGACAAGATGGATACACCTTTTATAAAGGTCGCTTCTATGGATCTTAATAATTATCCATTTTTGGAGTATTTAGCTAAGAAAAATAAGCCCATAATTATTTCTACAGGATTAAGTGAACTTTATGAGATTGATAAGGCCGTACATACAATAGAAAAAGCGGGGAATAATCAAATAGTAATTTTACACTGTGTCTCGACTTACCCTCCAATCGACTCAGATGTGAATTTAAACAATATAAAAACATTAATGCAAACATACCCTGAGTATCCTATAGGGTTTTCAGATCATACACTAGGTACAGCTATACCATTAGCATCTGTAGCACTTGGTGCTTGTATGATAGAAAAACATTTCACACTTGATAAAAATATGGAAGGCTGGGATCATAAGGTCTCAGCAACAAAAGATGAGATGAAAGAGATAGTAGACAATTCAAAACGAATAAATGAAGCACTGGGTTCTTTTAGAATAACAGCAACGGAAAGCAATGAGAAAAAGAGAGAGTTCAGAAGAAGCATTGTATTGACTAGAGAGATGAAAAAAGGTGAAGTGATTCAACTCGACGATATAGATTACAAACGTCCTGGTGGAGGATTCGATCCTGAGATGACTGACTTTATAGTTGGAAGAACTGTGAATAAAGATCTGGCATTTGATCATATTCTGGCACAAGAGGATATTCTTTAATGGACTATAAAAAGTACTGTCACAAACTATCTAAATTAAAGACATTTGATGATATTCTTATCGCCCTAGAACAAACAGGTATCGGTTCATTAGTTGTTGTGGACGATGATTTCATTTTAGTAGGTGTAATTACAGATGGTGATATTCGTCGTGCCCTTTTAAAAAAAGAGACAGATATTAGTAGTATTATTAACTATTATCCTGAAATTTGGCTGGATACTCAAGCTAGACAAGCAGGTATCAACCATATGAAAAAAATTCATAGAAATATTTTACCTATACTAAATCAAGATAAAAAAGTTATAGATATTTTATGTTTAGATGAAATTAGTTTTGATACGGTATCTAATCCTGTTATTATTATGGCTGGTGGATTGGGTACAAGACTCCATCCGCTGACTAAAGATACACCTAAACCTATGTTGCCGGTAAATGGTAAACCTATTTTAGAAAGAATAATAGAAAAACTTATCAATCAAGGTTTTCAGCAGTTTTATATTTCTATTAATTATCTTGGTGAACAGATAAAAGAGTACTTTCAAGATGGTGCAAAATGGGACGTTTCAATACAATATCTTGAGGAAACAAAGAGGTTAGGAACGGCGGGTGCACTTTACCAGTTAAAAAATACGATTTCAGAACCTTTTATTGTTATGAATGGAGATATTATAACGGATTTGAATTTTAGAGATCTATTAGATTTTAGAAAAACAACAAATAGTTTGTCTACTATGTGTATCTATAAACAGGTTCATCAAGTTCCATTCGGAGTTGTTGAGTTTGATGATCTTAAAAAAATGGTTTCGATTAAAGAAAAACCAAAAAATGAATACTATGTGAGTATGGGGATTTATGCTATTTCTCCTGAATCACTTCAGTATATCCCTGAAAATGAATTCTATGATATGCCTACATTATTTCAAAATATATTAGATAGTGATAAATTTGTTAATGTATATTTGTTTGATGGATTATGGAATGATATAGGCCGAGTTGAAGATTATAAATCTGCTAACTTATTAAATTGATATAACTAAAGAGGTATTTATGAATAAAGTTGCAATAATTCTACAAGCAAGAATGAACTCTACGAGAAGACCTTATAAAATTGCTGCTCTTTATAAAGAAAAGCCGTTATTGTATTGGCAATTACAAAGAATAAAGAAAAATAAATATGTCAAAGACATTATAGTTGCGACAACAGATCAGGACTTAGATGATGTAACAGAATTTATTGCTTTACAAGCTGGAGCAAAAGTTTTTAGAGGTGATGTTAATGATGTTATGTTAAGGTATATAAATGCTGCAGAAGAACATGATATAGAATATATTATTAGAGTGTGTGGCGATGATCCTTTAGTTGACCCTGAATGCATAGAATATCTTTGTAAAGAAGTGATGGATAGTCAGTATGATGTTATTACAGCTAGTCATAATCAAGGATGGTTATTGGGAACGTCGGCAGAAGCATTTTCTTTACACTCTCTCAAAAAAGCATATAAAAATTCTTCGCAAGAAGAAAAGGAGCATGTGGTAATTCATTTTTATAATAATCAAGATACTTATAAAATACATAAAATTGTTCCAAAAAATATTTTTCATGAAATTTCTTTGTCGGTAGATTATCAAGAAGATGTTGAAAATGTTTTAGATGTTTTGAACTTCTTTGGAAATATTGATTTCTCTCATGAAGAGTTGATAAATGGTTTAAAAGGCAATAGTATAAAACTTACTCATAAGAGAATAGATAAATATAATATATAAGGAATACAATGAATTACAAAAAATCTTTTGAAATAAATGAAAAACTACATGCCTTAGTACCGGGTGGTAGCCATACATATAGTAAGGGAGAAGATCAGTTTCCTTATAACTCGCCAAGAATTATGTCACATGCTAAAGGTGCTTATACATGGGATGTTGACGGTAATAAATTTATCGATTGGGCCATGGGAAACAGGGTTTTTATCTTAGGACATGCATTTGATGAGGTAGATAATGCTGTAATAGATACAATCAAAAGAGGCACGAACTATACAAGACCGGGAATTTTGGAATATGAAACAGCAGATTATTTAATTAACGAACATTTTGATAAATTTGATATGATTAAATTTGGTAAGAATGGTTCAGATGTTACTACGGCTGCCATAAAGTTGGCAAGAGCATACACTGGACGGAAATATGTTTTAGTTTGTGGCACGCATCCATTTTTTTCAATTCATGATTGGTTCATTGGTTCAACTGACATGAATAGTGGTACCTTAGACACAGAGCGACAGTACACTATTAAATTTTTCTATAATGATAGAGAAAGTGTAGAAAAAGCTTTTGATCAATATAAAGATCAAATCGCTGCTATTATTTTAGAACCTGTAAAAAATGATTCCCCTTATTTAGACGCACAAGAGAGTGACCTTCACTTAGAAACATTGATTCAAAAAAATAATTCTTCTGAAAATAACTTTTTGAAATATTTAAGAGAAAAAGCTGATAAAGAGGGTAGTGTTTTAATCTTTGATGAAATGATTTCAGGAATGAGGTTCGATACAAAAGGTGCACACTCTTTATATGGTGTTTATCCGGATCTGTCCACTTTTGGTAAGTCAATCGCGAATGGTTATTCATGTTCTTTCTTAGTTGGCAAGAAAGAGATTATGGAACTTGGTGGATTAAAACATAAAAAAGAAAGAGTCTTTTTACTATCGCAAACACATGGTTCGGAAACTACTGGATTTGCAGCAACACTGGCTACATTTAAAGCATCTAAGAAATATAATGTATCAAATCACGTGTGGAATCTTGGACGAAAACTGAAGAGTGATTTTAATACATTAGTAAATAATGAAAAGGTAGCCGATTATTTTAAAATAATCGGTTTTGATGCAAATCCTCAAATATTATGTACAAAGAGAACAGGTGAATTTTGGCCGGAACTACATACTTTTTTTCATGATATCGTTATTAATGAAGGTGTTTTTATTCCATGGATTACAATTACACTAAGTCATACGGATGAACATTTGCATATAACTATGGATGCTATACGTAAAGCGATCAAAACATTAAAGCCAATTATTGAAAACAATGAAGTAGAAAAATTATTAGTCGGTGATCCTGTTAAACCTGTATTTAGAAAGTATAATTAAATGAGATTGGCTCTTGTATCACTTGACCAAGTTTGGGAAGATAAACAATCTAATTTGACATTGTGTGAAGAATATATTAGAAAAGCATCTAACGAAAAAGTAGATTTGATCGTTTTCCCGGAGATGACCTTAACCGGTTTCTCGAATAATATAAATTTGACAGCTGAACATAAAGAAGATAGTACTACTATAAAACTCTTTTCAGAACTTTCTGAAAAATATAGTCTGGCAATTGTTTTTGGTGTTGTAATACAAGATGGCAAAAAAGCATTAAATAAGTCTATATTAATTGATACATCTGGAAAAGTCGGCGGAGAGTATTCAAAAGTACATCCTTTTAGCTTTGCCGGAGAAGACAAGTACTTTAACTCAGGACATCAACTTTGTATAGTCAATTTTAATCACATGAAAATAGGCTTATCTATTTGCTATGACTTGAGATTTCCTGAGTTGTACAGTGCATTAGCTGAAAAAAGTGACTTAGTGGTTAATATTGCAAACTGGCCGGCTAAAAGAATTGACCATTGGAATACATTACTCAAAGCTAGAGCCATTGAAAATCAAGTCTATATGGCAGGAGTTAATAGAGTCGGTAAAGATGCAAATGGATTGGAATACATAGAGAGTAGTAGTTTATTTAATGCGAATGGTGAACTTTTAGAGCATAAGCAGATAGATAATATGAAGATATATGAAGTTGATAAAACCTGGACTAAAAAGTTTAAAGAACAGTTCAATACAACTGATGATAGGAAGATTGATTTTTATAAGGAAATACTTTAATGTTAAAAGATAAAGTTGTTGTAGTGACAGGTGGTGCAGGATTAATCGGTAAAGAATTCATTAAAGCAATTGTAAACAATAATGGTATCGCGATAATCGCTGACATAAATGAAGCAATCGGTATAGAGGCAAAGAATGATTTATCAAATAAACTAAATACTAATAGAATAGATTTTATTCAACTTGATATTACTTCTAAAGAATCTTTAATAAAGTGTATAAAGTATGTAAATGAAAAATACGGGAAAATAGATGCCCTGGTGAATAATGCATATCCAAGAAATAAAAATTACGGTAGAAATTTTTTTGATGTGGAGTATAGTGATTTTGTAGAAAATATTGGCTTAAATTTAGGTGGTTATTTTACAACTTCACAACAGTTCGCACATTATTTTTCAAATCAAAAATATGGCAATATAATAAATATTAGTTCCATTTACGGTGTAATTGCTCCACGATTTGAAATATATGAAAATACAGCTATGAGTATGCCCATAGAATATGCAGCTATTAAAGCAGCACTTATTCATCTTACAAAATATATGAGCAAGTATTTTAAAGGTATGAATATACGAGTAAATACACTTAGCCCTGGCGGTATTTTAAATAATCAACCTAAAGATTTTTTAGAAAAGTATAATAGCTATGCTAGTACAAAAGGTATGTTGGATCCTAGTGATCTTACAGGAAGTTTGATCTTTTTACTTTCCGATTCAAGCAAGTATATAAATGGACAAAATATAATAATTGATGATGGATGGTGCTTGTGAAAATAATTTTCATACCGAATTTACCTTATACTTATAGAGACCATGAAAGATTTGGTGTAAAGTATTTTTTAGATAAAGGTTATGATGTTGAAGTTATGGATGTACATAAGATTTTACTTCCAAAGTATAAAGAACAAGTTGATATCGAGTATTATACATTTTCAAAGCATTGGGAACCAAATAATGTTGATGAAATAATTTCAAGTGTAAAACAACTGTCTTCTGAGGACTTTTTATTTTTTTACATTAATAGTTATGAAGGTATGAAACTTCTTAATCAGATGAAAGATAATACCAGGGCCAAATTTATTACTTATGTCGGTGGAAGTATTCCTACCAGTACAGTTTTTTGTAATAAGGTAAAAAAAATTAAAGCATTGTTAAAACCACTTGTTAAGAAATATTTACCAAAATATCGAGCCATGAGATTCGAAACAGATATATTTGTATCCGGTTCGCCTAAAGATGAACTGATATTTCCTTATTTAATAGATAAAAATACACAGTTGATAAAATCAAATTCTAGAGATTATAATCTTTGTCTAAATTCTAAACCTTATCAAAATTCTAAACCTTATTGTGTTTTTTTAGATACAGATGTAATAGATGCAAGTGATTATATTCTTTTTGGTAATAACATCCAAAAAGATATAGATCAATATATGAATAAACTTATTAAATTTTTTAAATGGATTGAAGAAGAATACAATATAGAAGTAATCATTGCAGCACATCCTAAATCAAGAATATATAAAGATAAGAATGAAATAGATGGGATCAAGATAGAACATGGGAAAAGTGTCGAATTAGTACAAGGATGTGAATTCGTTATTAATGAAGGAACAACAGCTATATCTTATGCTGTATATTTTGAAAAGCCATCAGTCTTTTTTACATTTAAAGAAATTGATTTTTTTTATGAACATTGTTGTAGTTTTACGAAAGCTTTGAAAAAAGAAATCATCAATATTGATCATTTAGATATAGACTTATTTAAAGAGGAATTATTAAATAAGAATTATAAAGATTATAAATATCAATACTTGACCTACAATGATGATAAGATATATACTTTTGATAAAATTGAAACTTTTTTAAAAAGAGTTAAATGAAAGATAGTTTAAAAAGACGATATGCTATTAAGCTATTGGCAAATATTATTGTCGGTATAATCAATGCAGTTATTATAGCATTGGTCCCAAAAGCCCTCGGTCCCATTGCATATGGACAGTTTGTTTATTTACAAGAATTTTTTATGAAAATTATAGGCTTTTTGGATATGGGTAGCTCTATAGCATTCTTTACAAAACTTTCTGCAAAACATACTAGAAAAGAATTGATAACATTTTATTTTATCTATTCTTTTTTGGTGTTATGTTTAGTTTTTAGTTTTATATTTATTGTTGATTCTACTGGTTATTTAAACTCTTTGTTACCTGATATTTCAAATACATATGTTTATATGGGATTGTTTTTTGGGTTTTTTACTTGGTTAACACAGATCTTCATCAAAATATCAGATGCTTATGCCTTCACAGTTTCTGTAGAACTAATTAAAATCGGACATAAACTTGTAACCTTATTATTACTTATATATTTTATCTATATGACTATATTTGATCTAAAAAAGTATTTTGTCTTTCATTATATTGCATTAGGTTCTTTTATATTTATACTTATATGGTTTTTTATAAAAAATGATTTGTTTAATAAAAGTATATTATCACTAAATTTTGGTTTTAAGAAAGTATCAAAAGAATTTTTAGATTATTGTCATCCATTATTTATAAATACAGTAATAACAATGTGTGTAGGTTTATTTGACATCTGGCTTTTACAAACCATAGCAGGAAGTAAGCAGATGGGATTTTATGGATTGGCATATAGTCTTGCTGCTATGTGTTTTTTATTTACGAGTGCTATGACACCTATTATTACAAGAGAGTTTAGTAAGTCTTATGAGCAAAAAGATTTAGAACAAATGAAAAGACTTTTTTATAGGTACATCCCTATGCTGTATAGTATAGCAGCTTACTTTTCAGTATTTATATCAATAGAAAGTGAAAATGTACTTAGTATATTTACAGATGAAAAGTATAAAGGAGCTTTTCTTGTACTTGTTATTATGGCGTTTTATCCTATTCATCAGACTTATGGACAATTAAGTGGAAGTATATTTTATGCGACAGGCCAAACGAAGCTTCTCAGAAATATAGCTTTAGTAGTACAGCCTATAGGTATGTTGTTGACTTTTGTATTTGTATATACTTTAGATCTTGGTGCAGTTGGTTTAGCATATAAGATGATTATAGTCCAGTTTATAGGAATAATTGTGCAGCTTTATTTTAATTCGAAGTTTTTAAAACTTGATATCAAATATTTTTTATGGCATCAAGTTTATTCAGTAGTTTTTTTTATATTGATAGCTTTTATTTCAAGTAAGATTATATCGCTTACATCTCCTTTATATGAGTTTTTAATATCAGGTTTTATATATACACTTTTAGTTACAATTGGCGCTTATATTTTCCCACAAGTTTTTGCGACAAATAGAGAAGAGTTAAGATTGAATTTTTCGAGGTTAAAAAATGTCATTAAAAAATAAATTAAAAAATAATGAATTAACATTAGGTTCTTGGATAACAATAGGTCATCCAGCCGTAGTAGATATCATGGCAAGTGCAGGTTTTGAATGGTTAGTAGTAGATATGGAACATACCTCAATAGACCTGACAACGGCTCATAACCTTATAGCTACCATTCAGGCTAACGGCATGAAGGCATTGGTTAGAGTGAGTAAAAATGAAGAAGTAATCATCAAAAGAGTGCTTGATATGGGTGCAGATGGCATAGTAGTTCCTATGGTCAAGTCAAGAGCAGAAGCATTAGAAGCCATAGATTATGCAAAATATCCTCCTATCGGTAAAAGAGGGGTAGGCCTTTTTAGAGCACAAAAGTATGGTTTAGGTTTCGATGAATATAAGAAGTGGGTTAATGAAGAGCTTGTCATTATCGCTCAAATAGAACATTATCAAGCAGTAGATAATATAGAAGAGATTATTACAACCGATGGAATAGATGGAGTGATTATAGGGCCTTATGATCTATCGGGCTCTATGGGATTTCCTGGAGAATATCATAGAGATGATGTCAAAGAAGGTATAGCAAAAGTACTTAGAATATGTAAAGAAAAAAATGTACCGTCAGGTTTTCATGTTATAGAATCAGATCCGACAAAGTTGCAACAAAGAATAGATGAAGGGTGTACGTTTTTAGCATATAGTTTAGACTTTTTCTTTCTAGGCGATTCAGCACGAAGTGGAATGAAAAATATCAAAGAAGGATTAAATAAATGAATATAATATCAATAATACCTGCCAGAATGGGATCAAGCAGATTCCCTGGAAAACCAATGGCAGATATCTTAGGCATGCCGATGATCGGACATGTGTATAAACGAGTAAAAATGAGTAAAACTCTTAGTGAAGTCTATGTGGCGACTTGTGATAAAGAGATATATGATTATGTGGAGTCTATTGGCGGGAAAGCCGTGATGACAAGTGATTGTCATGAAAGATGCAGCGATAGATGTGCAGAAGCTATGCTTAAGATAGAAAAAGATACAAATCAAAAATGTGACATCATGGTAATGGTACAAGGTGATGAACCGTTAACATTTCCTGAGATGATAGATGAAGCTGTACAGCCCATGCTTGAAGATAAAAATATTTTGATAACAAACTTAGTAGCAGACATAGATTCACTTGAAGCTTTTGAAAATCCAAATGAAGTAAAAGTAGTTATGGATAAGTTTAGTAACGCTATATATTTTAGTAGAGAGCCGATTCCAAGTAGAAAAAAAGGTGTCCTTGATGTACCTATGAAAAAACAAGTATGTGTCATACCTTTCACTAGAGATTTTTTGCTTGAATATAACCAAATGGAACCAACACCTTTGGAAATTATTGAATCAGTAGACATGATGAGGATTATTGAAAATGGTATGAAAGTCAAAATGGTACCAACACAATACATTACCAAAGCAGTTGATACACAAGAAGATTTAGATAAAGTTTGTTCAATAATGAAGAAAGACACTTTAAAGGATATATATATATGAAAGAAAATGATATTCGCCCAAGTGATCTATTTCAGAAATATATAGATCTTGGGGTTGAAGATATAAAACAATTTTTTTTAAATGCATTATTAAAGCCAATTAATTGCCCGGCATGTAATAAAAAAGGTGTATTTGCTTTTAATAAATTAGGATTTTATTATGAAGAATGTTCAGAATGCAAAACATTGTATGTAAGCCCTAGACCTGAAAAAAAAGCATTTGAACTATATTATAGTGATTCTAAATCAAGTCAATTTTGGGCAAATGAATTTTATAAAGAAACAGAAAAAGAGCGTAGAGAACAAGTTTGGAAGCCCAAGGCAAAACTTGTATTAGATGTTATTAAGTCTTTAAATGATATTCAATCTGTTGTTGATATCGGAGGCGGATATGGGATTTTTATAGAAGAATTAAAAAAGCTTGATAATAATCTTGATCTATTAGTAATAGAGCCTTCAACACAATTGGCTAATGTATGTAAAGCTAAAGAGTTAAACGTAAAGTGTTGTTTTTTTGAAGAAGTAAACACTGATGAGTTACCATATGCAAAAACTCTTTATACAAGTTTTGAACTATTTGAACATTTATATGATCCAAAAGTTTTTCTTGAAAAATTATTTTCTTCAATGAAGTCTAATGATGTCTTTTTGTTTACTACTTTAAATGGAATGGGCGTAGATATTCAAACTTTATGGGAAAAGTCTAAATCTGTATCCCCTCCTCATCATCTTAATTTTTTTAATCCTAAATCAATAGAAAAGTTATTAGTAGAAGTTGGTTTTGAAGTTTTAGAGATATCTACACCAGGAAAGTTAGATATAGATATTATGAATAATAATATATTAGATATTAAAGATAGATTTTGGAAAAATTTTTTAGAACAATCCTCAGAGTCTGAAAAAGCCAATATGCAAAAATTTATTTCTGAACATTTATTAAGTTCGCATATGATGATTTTATGTAAAAAAAGAGGATAAGAAAAAAATGATTGAAAGATTTATTGACTCCAGTACAAAAAGAAAAAAAATTATAGTCAAAGATAAACTACGGTATTTTGATAATATTCCTGTTTTTTCAATTGTTGAGTTTAATATATATGGGAATTGTAATAGAGACTGTAGCTTTTGTCCAGTCTCAAATCCTGAGATTTATGAGAAACGACATGAAGGTATTTCTATTGAACTTTTCAGTAAGGTTATAGATGATTTAGTTGAAATTAACTATCAGGGAAAGATTCTTTTTTCCGCTTTTTCAGAACCGCTTCTACATAAAGAATTAGAGATATTAATATCTAATGCAAAAAGCAAATTACCAAATACAAGAATTGAAATAGTCTCCAATGGAGATTTACTTACAGTTAAAAAATTAAAGTCAATTTTTGATGCAGGATTGGATACTATTAGCATAAGTATGTATGATGGTGACCATCAAATAGATCATTTTACTCAAATGGCAAATGAATGTGGATTGAATGATTCACAAGTGATTTTAAGAAGGAGATATCTAAAAGATGGTAACTATGGATTAACTATATCCAATAGAAGTGGATTAATTAATTCTAATGAGTTTAGAGACAAAAATGAAGAGATTATTTCTGAATTACCTTTAAAAAGTAAATGTTATTATCCATTTTATATGATTCTTGTAGATTATAATGGTGATGTTCTGCTATGTCCTCATGACTGGAGCAAAAAATTAAAATTTGGTAATTTAACTAAGAACAGTATATGGAACATTTGGAAAAGTAAAGTATTAAATAGTTTAAGAGGACGATTGGCAAACTCGGATAGAAACTTCAACCCATGCAAGAGTTGTGATGTACTAGGGACTGTTATTGGTGAAGATAGTTTTGACGCATGGCTTCTTTCAGGAGAAATTGAAAAATGAAGACAGTGCTAATTACAGGTGCCAATAGTGGAATCGGATTTACAACAGTAAAGCTTTTTCTTGAGAATGGATATAAAGTTTTTGCACACTATAATACCAGTAAAAATAATTTAGAAAAAATAAAAACTGATAAACTTATTTTATTGAAATCAAATTTTAAAAACATTGAAGAAGTTGAAAATTTATTTGAAATGGTTACTAAACAGACCCCAACTATAGATATACTTGTTAATAATGCAGGATTATATGCTCCTGCAGATAACTTTAGTGGGCTAGGTATAAAGTTATTTGATGATGTCTTAAATGTAAATTTAAAAGCACCATTTTTATTGTCTAAAAAATTTATAGAGTTAATGAAAAATTATAAAAGGGGTAAGATTATAAATATATCTAGTATCGGTGTTAAATATGGTGGTTCTATAAAATCCATGCAATATACTATAGCAAAATCAGCTTTAGAAACTATGACTCTTGGATTTGCTAAAGAAGGTGCTAAATATAATATTTTAGTAAATGCATTAAGAGTAGGGGTTACTGATACTAGTATTCATAGTAAAGTAAAGGATAAAAATATGAAGGAAAGGATCGAGATGATACCTTTGAAAAGAATGGCTAAACCAGAAGAGATATCAGAGTATATATTGTTTTTATCTTCTGAAAAAAGTAATTTTACGACTGGTAGTATTATTACAATTTCAGGTGGTGAATAGTGAAAATAGTAGTAACATCACCATCATTTTCAAGTAATGAAGTTCTTCAAAATGAGATATTCCATTACTTTCCAAATGCTAAGTTGAATTTGGAAGGAAAAAGATTTTCCAAAGATGAATTGATAGAGTATATAAAAGATGCGGATGGAGTTGTTATTGGATTAGAACCGATTGATAAAGATGTCCTTGAACACTGTCCAAAGTTAAAAATTGTATCTAAGTATGGTGTCGGATTAAATAATATTGATTTAAAAGAATGTGAACAACGAAGTATTGCTATAGGATGGACAGGTGGAGTGAACAGACTCTCTGTATCAGAGATGACATTAGGATACATGCTGATGTTAGCAAGGAATTTATATGTTACATCAAATCAGTTAAAAAATGGTATCTGGAATAAATCTGGTGGATTTCAGCTAAGTGGTAAAACAGTAGGAATAATCGGCGTTGGCTTTATAGGTAAAGACCTGATTAGACTTTTGAAACCATTTGGATGTAAAATATTAGTAAATGACATTATTGATCAAGATGAATATTATAAGCAAAATGATTTGATAAAAGCTTCAAAAGATGAAATATTTAGAAGTTGTGATTTTGTTACAATACATACTCCATATGATGAAAGTACGAAAAATATGGTGAATCAAGAAATACTTAGTAACATGAAAAAAAGTGCCTTCATTATAAATAGTGCAAGAGGTGGTATAGTTGATGAAGTGGCTTTGAAGTATGCTCTTCAGAACAATATAATAGCCGGAGCAGCAATTGATGCTTATTCGGAAGAACCTCCTAGTGATAAAGAGTTTTTGTCATTAGAAAATTTAATTTGTACGCCTCACATCGGTGGAAATGCGAAAGAGGCTGTAGAAGCTATGGGCATGAGCGCTATTAAACATTTAGTGGAGTTTTTTAATTTATGAAGAAAGTAATAGTTTTTGGTGGAAGCGGATTTTTAGGATCATATGTTGCTGATGAGCTTACAAGAAAAAATTACGATGTTACAATAGCAGATATTAATAAATCAGACTACATACAGAACAATCAAAAATTTGAGAGTATAAATATACTTGACATAGAAAGCATAATAGAACTTATAAAAGATGCTGATGTCGTTTATAATTTTGTTGCCATTGCAAATCTTGATGCAGCTATACATGATCCTATAAATACGATAAGTATTAATGTTATAGGAAACTTGAATATTCTAGAAGCTTGTAGAAGAAATGGTAACATTAAAAGATTTATTTATGCTAGCAGTGCTTATGCATTAAGTAATGAGGGTTCTTTTTATGGTATAAGCAAACAATCTTCAGAAAAACTGACAGAAGAATATTATAAAAGATATGGTTTAAAATATACAGTCATCCGATATGGTTCTTTATATGGAGAAAGAGCAAGTCATAACAACTACATCTATAATCTTTTATATGATGCTATACATTCTGGTGAATTGCTTTACAAAGGTGATGGCGAAGATCTAAGAGAATATATACATGCAGCGGATGCTGCTAAACTTTCTGTAGATATATTAGAAGATGACCAATATGAAAATGAACACATTATATTGACCGGTATGGAAAAACTTAAAAGAATAGAATTGTTAACTATGATAAATGAAATTATGCAAAATAAATTAAGTATAAAGCAGATATCAGATGATAATATGGGACATTATAGAATTACACCTTATACTTTTCATCCAACAACGGCAAAAAAGCTTGTTGCTAACCCATACATTGACTTAGGACAGGGATTACTTGAATGTATACAAGAGATACATAAAGAGAGTAAATGATTTTTTTATCGTATGTATTAAAGCAGAATACACCGACTTATGGTGATAGAAACCGATTCGAGATCATTAAGAAAAATGCTATATCAAAAGGGGATATAGCAAATGACAGTTTTATGTCTACTACTGTACATATAGGGACACACATAGACATGCCATATCATTTTTATGACAATGGGCAGACCATAGAAGACTTCGATCCTAAATTCTGGGTGTTTGAGAATCCATTGATAGTCGAGATAACCCCCAAAGACCTAATAATTAAAGACGAATTGATAGCTAAATTAAGTGATATAAAAGATAATGGGTTTGATATTTTGATAATTAAAACTGGAATCTGTCATATTAGAGATGAAAAAAGATTTTGGAGTGAAAATTATGGATTTCATCCTGATATTTATGATTTTTTAATTGATAAATTTCCAAAGGTAAGAGTATTTGGATTTGATTCTATATCAGTTTCTAGTTTTACTGACCGATTGTTAGGTAGAGAAGCACATAAAAGATTTTTAAATCCTGAAAAACCGTTACTTCTTCTTGAAGATATGGATCTAAGAAACATAGATGAAAAATCAACTTTCGGTAAGATAATAGTAGCACCACTTCGAATATCAGATTGTGATGGATTACCTTGTACTATTATGGGATTTCCCAATGACTGACAGATTTACGGAAAATAATATTTTTTTGATAAAAAATACTTTGCTGATAAGTATTATAATATCATGGTTTATATATACAGGTATAGGTTTTAATTTCAAAGGGACGCCAATAGATATATCGAAGATTGTTATATTAGGTACACTATTAGTATTTTTATATGGTAAATTTAAGTATCAAGTTAATAAAATAGACATAATATTCCTAATTTACATCGTATCACAAGTTTTATTCTCTATATTTTATGTAAGCTTTTATATTCAATTTATGTATCTATTATATTATATATTGTTTTATTATTTGTCATATTTTATTGCTCGAATAATTTTTGATAAAAACTATATATTCGAGGACTTCATCAAATATATTAGCTATATAACTATTATTCTACTCTCTATAATGATATATTTACATGTTAGTAATAATTATTATTTTGATAATTATAGAATAGCATATCACCATAGTATATTAGAATACTCCCATACATATAAGAGAATATTTAATGAAATTGATATGGGTAATTCCTTCGTAGGTCAATTTGTGAATCCGAATACATCGGTCCAATTTCTCGGTATGTTGATGGTGTTTTTATTACCATATTATCTATGGAAAGTAAATAAAACTAATATTGTACTTTTTTCTATAACCTCAATATTTCTTATAGTAAGTATGGCTATGACACAATCAAGAGCAGGCCTGATTATTATATTAATGCAGTTTATTATATTAATAATAATAAGATATAAACATAGTATGAAAGCATCAATAATATTTGTAGGATTCTTATCTATCTTGTGGCTAATAGATAAAAATATAGTGTTATATTATTTTTATCTTTTTACTAATTTAGGCACATATATAGATCAAACGAAGTCTTTAGTTGAGTCAATGCCTTCAGAACATTTAGATCGAGTATATTATTATAAATTATTTTTTGACTATGTAATAGATAGTAATTTAAATTTTTTATTTGGTTATGGGCCGTTGGTGCATAAACTGAATGTTAATATTAGGGGAATTACGGATTTAGCATGGGTCTTTAATACATTTTTACAAGTAGGATTAATCTCAATTTCTATTTATGCAGTCTTTTATATAAAAATATTAAACGAAGCATGGAAAGTTTATAAAATCAATAAACTAAAGTATAAGGGACTCTTTAAATATATAATTGCAGTTTTTTTGGGGATGATTGTTGTTTCCATTCCTGGTTATCAAGCAATATTAAATCCAGTATATTTTTTTATGATAGGTGCACTTGTATCCTTAGTATATAATCATAAAATCGAGATAAATAATGATTAAAAATATTTTATGGGATTTTGATGGTGTAATTCTTGATAGTATGAAGATCAAAGGTGATGGATTTGTAGAACTTTTTAAAGAATATGATAAAGATAAAGTAAGTTTATTGGAAAAATATCATTATCAAAATGGAGGAGTATCTAGATTTGAGAAGATAAAATACTTTTATAATACAATTCTTAATAGAGAAATAAGTGAAGAAAAAATTACTGCCTTAGCCATAGAGTTTGCAAAGATTATAGAAAAAAAACTTTACCAAAAAGAGAACCTCTTTGAAGAAAGCGTTGAGTTTATAAAAATGAATTATAAAAACTTTGACTTTCATATAGTTTCCGGAGCAGAACATAAAGAATTAAATGAGCTTTGTCAATATTTTGGTTTATCTCAATATTTTAAAACTATAAATGGAAGTCCAACTAGTAAAGAAATTTTAGTTATGAATATTGTAGAAAAATATCATTATAAAAGAGATGAGACGATCTTAATCGGTGATGCTATGACTGATTATAATGCAGCAATAAAAAATAATATTAACTTTTATGGATATAACAATCCGGAATTAAAAAAAAATGGACCATATATAGACAGTTTTAAGGATTTTAAAATATGAATTCACGAGAATTAAATGAATCATATTTACAACATAAACAAAAGTTTCAAAACTATATAAACGTGATTAAAAAAAGCAGTCCTTGGGATATCTATACTATAGTGAATGCCACTTTGATAAAAAATCCATATACAACAGTTTTCCCACTAAGATTTTTCAAAAAAGAGTTAAAAAACAACAATCTAATATTCTCTTTTTGTAAAAATATTGGTTTGTTTTATATTAAAAACATTTATCTATACCTTTCTTTTTTTATAGCTTTTATTCTCTATAAAATTTATTATAAAAAACAAAGAAAAAATGAATTGAAAACTATTATAGATATTTTTGGATTAGTAGATAAAACAAATAAAGACGGTGTCTTTAGTGAGCATTATTTAACAGGAATATATGATGTATTTGAAAAATATAATCAACAATATACTATTTTGCTTCGTTTATATGGATTGGGTAGAAATCCATTTAAATTAATAAAATTTCTAAAAATTATTAGGGAAGATAAAAGAGACATCATTTTTGAATATGAATTTTTAAAATTTAATGATTTTTTAGATCTGTTTATTTTATGCGTATTGTATCCATTTAAGACACTTAGACTTATACAAAAAGAGCGAATAGAACAAGATAAAATTTTTAATGAATCAATTATAGAAGATATAAGATATTTCAATTTAGATAGTTTGAATCGGTATATACTGGGCAAAAACTTATCAAGAATACAATCGATAGAGAAAATTTATTCTTGGAGTGAGTTTCAAGTCATTGAAAGAAGTTTTAATTACGGAGTTAGAAAGAACAATAATGATATTAAGTTAATTGCTTGTCAATTCTATCTTAATTATGAATCATATTTTAATACCTATATCGATGATTTAGATTATGATATGTTGGCATCGCCGCATGAAGTGCTTGTGAATGGACAGTATTATGTATTAGATAGAGATAAAGTTAAATATGCTAGAGGTGTTTCTTTACGATATAAAAATATTTTTCATTTTCAAGGTGTTATAGAAGAAAAAAATATTTTACTTTTAGGTTCATATATGGAAAAAGATACACAATATATGCTTGAGAGTGTGAAAGATTTTAAGAATGTAATATTTAAAAATCATCCTGCAGTTGATATTAGTATATTTGGAAAATTATCTACAAATATAGCTATTTCCAATGAAAATATTTATGAACTTTTTAAAAATACAAAACTTGTGATAGGTACCGCATCCGGTACTGCTGTTGAAGCAGTCGCTTGTGGTATCTCTGTCATAATTATAGCAAGTCAGGACAATCTTACCGTTAATCCGTTGGTTGAACATGGAAAAGGTGAGATTTGGGATATTGCTTTCAGTAAAGATGATGTACCTACTTTGTATAATAAACTTTTAAATTATAGAAAAAATAATATAGAAAAAATAAAGAGTATATCTTTGTGGTATAAAGAGAACTTTTTCATTGAACCAACAGAAGAAAAAATTGTTAAATTGTTTAAATTAGATAAGGAAAAGAAATAGCATGAAAGTACTATTATTAGCTGGCGGATTCGGGACAAGACTGAGTGAAGAAACAGACATTCGGCCAAAACCTATGGTAGAAGTTGGAGGGAAACCAATCTTATGGCATATAATGAAGATATATTCTCATTACGGATTTAATGACTTTGTAGTACTGCTTGGATATAAAGGCTACTACATAAAAGAATACTTTGCCAATTATTTCTTACATCAAAGTGATGTGAGTATAGATTTGAAAAACAACAATATGGAAATATTGAATAATTCAAGTGAACCATGGAAAGTGACATTGATAGATACAGGTCTAAATAGTTTGACAGGTAGCCGTATAAAAAAAGTTCAAAAATATGTAGGAAACGAGCCGTTTCTGCTCACATATGGTGATGGTGTGAGTGATGTAAATATTGAAAAATTAGTACAGTTTCATAAATCTCACGGAAAAGCCGTAACAATGACATCTGTACAGCCAGAAGGTAGATTCGGAGCACTTAATATCACGGATGATCTTCAAGTAACACATTTTAAAGAGAAGCCTAAAGGTGACGGAGGCTGGATAAACGGTGGTTTTTTTGTATGCGAATCTAAAGTATTTGATTACATATCTGATGGTGATAATATTGTTTTTGAACAAGAACCATTGCAAAATCTTGCAAATGACGGTGAATTATTTACATATAAACATCATGGATTTTGGAAACCAATGGATAGCTTAAAAGATAAGAATGATCTTAATAAGCTTTGGGATGAGAATACAGCCCCATGGAAGGTATGGTGATGTTCGAAAACGTTTACAAAAATAAAAAAGTCCTAGTTACGGGGCATACAGGCTTTAAAGGCAGTTGGCTGACAATTTGGCTTTTAAAGTTGGGGGCGAATGTTGTAGGTGTTTCAAAAGATGTCCCGACTACTCCTTCAATGTTTAAAGAGTTGAAATTGGATACTAGAATCAAACATTATTTAGAGGATATTCGAGATCTTCAAAAAATGATAGAAATTGTTTCTGACGAGAAACCGGATTTTTTATTCCATCTGGCTGCACAACCTATCGTATCCACATCATATAGTGATCCGATAGAAACGATATCATCAAATGTAATGGGTACGACAAATATTCTGGAAGCTCTAAAAATATCGAATCATATTTGTAAAGCAGTCATAATTACTAGCGATAAAGCTTATGATAACGTCGAGCAGGTTTGGGGCTATAAAGAAGATGATAAAATGGGAGGCAAAGATATATATAGTGGTAGCAAAGGTGCTGCAGAGCTTATAATAAAATCATATTATCACTCCTTTTTCAAACACGATGGCTGTAATGTCAGATTGGCGATAGGAAGAGCGGGCAATGTTATCGGTGGCGGGGACTGGGCCAAAGACAGGATCGTTGTAGACTGTGTGAAAGCCTGGAGCGAAGAGAGAACCGTTGAGATTAGAAGTCCAAGGGCTACAAGACCTTGGCAGCATGTACTAGAACCTTTAAGTGGCTATTTGAATCTGGGTGCGCAGTTATATATAGATGAAAGCTTACATGGTGAGGCTTTTAATTTTGGTCCAAGGGCAGAACAAAATCATACGGTAGAAGAATTGTTGATAGATTTGAGTAAATATTGGCACTTTCGTGATATATCCAGAGCTTATAAAATCACCGATGATATTCTATTTCATGAAGCAGGGTTGTTAAAATTAAATTGTGACAAGGCTTTGTTCTATTTAAAATGGCAAGCAAATTTGGATTATAAAGACACTATAAGATTTACCAGCGAATGGTATTACGATTTTTATAAAAAAAAGACTAATCTATTTGATAAGACTATTGAACAGATCCAAGAATATGAGAATATGGCAAAAGCAAAAGGGTTAAAATGGACGGAGTGATATTGCGACCTTTGAAGCAGATATGTCATCCTAAAGGTGATGTATATCATGCTATGAAAAAAAGCGATATTGGATTTGAAGGATTTGGTGAAGCTTATTTTTCTACGATAAATAAAGGTGATATCAAAGGATGGAAAAAACATACTAAGATGACTCTAAATTTAGTAGTACCAATTGGAGAAATAGAATTTGTTGTATATAATGAGAGAACAAAAGAGTTCTTCAGTATAAAATTATCAAAAAAGAACTATCAAAAACTTACTGTAAAGCCTGATTTATGGATGGCTTTTAGAGGGATAGGAGAATATAATATGCTTTTGAACTTGGCAAACATCGAGCATGACCCGGATGAAGCAAAAAATATTGATTTAAAAGATATCAAATATGAATGGTAAAAAAAATGTTCTAATTACGGGAGGTACAGGATATATCGGTTTTGATTTGGTACACTCGTTAATTCAGAGACAGAACTGTAATATCGCAGTTTTGGTTAGAGATGTTGATACGGTAAATGAATATTTAAAAGAAAGAGTAATTTGTATAGATAGTAATAGTAAAAATTTAAAATCCGAGATTCTAAATTTTAACCCTGAAGTCGTTATTCATTTAGCGGCATATTCTACAAGTCTAGATTCCATAGATGAAATTCATAAACTTATCGAGTCCAATATAACTTTTACAGCATTATTGCTAAATGCATTAGAAGGTAGTGATCTTAAATTATTTGTAAATACAGGATCTTTTTCAGAATATTATTATAATAATGAAACTATAAGTCCAACTTATTTCTATTCTGCAACGAAGACATCTGCGAAGTATATAATAGAATACTTTAGTAAAAAAAATAATTTTAAAATGATAAATGCAATACTCTATAGTGTGTACGGTAAAAAGAACAAAAATAAAAAAGTTATTGATTATGCTATGGCATCACTCGATTCGAATGAACAGGTTAAGATGAGTAGCGGAGATCAAATACTGGATTTCATACATATAGAGGATGTAATAAGTTTTTATATAAATTTAATAGATAATTATACAAATCTAAATATTACAAAGCAGGATTATTTTGTTGGTACGGGAAAAGGTATATCTATTAAAGATTTAGTTTTTCTTTTAGAAAAAGAGATGAATCAAAAAGCAAATATCTCTTGGGGTGGAAATAAAAGCCGCAAGAGAGATACGATCCATGCTAGTGCCAATATTGTAAAGAATTTAGAAGATTTGCTCTGGTCTGCAAAAATAGATATTCGTACGGGAATAAAAAAATATATTGATAAAGAAATAATATAATGAAACAAAATGATCCTTTGATCTCAATAGTCATTCCTATTTATAATGCGGAAAAGTATTTAAAAGAAACAATAGAATCTGTAATTGCACAATCTTATAAAAACTTTGAGCTTTTATTAATCAATCATGCCTGTACCGATAATAGTATTTCTATTATGGAAAACTATAAAGCTAAAGATAATCGTATACAGATCATAACTCTTGATGTGAATAAGGGCGGCCCCGCGTACCCGAGAAATATCGGGATTGATAATGCAAACGGCGATTATATAGCATTTCTTGATTCTGATGATGTCTGGTTGAAAGAGAAGCTGGAGAAAGAAGTTGAAATTTTGGCTGACAATGATTATGATATTATACATACTCTGGCCTATACCATCGATACAAAAAGTAATATGACAGGATTCTTGAACAATCAGAGAGTGTATAATATACTTCATCCTTTTTTGAATGATCTTACAATCTTATATTGTTCAAATTATATTAATATCAATACTGTATTGATGAAAAAAGATAAAAAGATAAAATTTCGTGAAGATAGTTATCTCATAGCTTTAGAAGATTGGTTTTTCTGGATAGAACATTTGCATAACGGAAAAAATTTTTTTCTTCTTAAAGAGAATCTTATTAATTACAGAGTCGATATGGACTCTATGTCAAACAGAAAGACAGATAAAAGTTATAAAAAAGCATTTTATCTTTACGCATTACTGCTCAATGATAATAAAATATCCTTAGGATTGTTTATCTCTTGTTACATTATAAATACATTGAAAACGATACTTAGAAATATAAAAATAAAATTAAAATAGCAATAGGTGATTATATGGTAACGTTAATTATTGGAAAGAATAGTAATCTATCTAATGCTCTATACTCCAAGGTGAAAAATTGTTTTTTAATCTCATCTAGAGAACTCCTAGAGAACATTGATATATTATCCAGATTTAAGGATAGACGTGTCAATATCATTTTTAATAATTTTCAACAAGCTATACAATTGAACAACCTTGAAAATGCGAGTAGTTATATAACGAACTCAATTTTAATAACCGCAAAAGTTCTTGATTATTTTAAGACGGTAGATATCAATAAGATCATATACACAAGCAGCAGTTCAGTATATGGAAACAATATTTTATGCAATGAAAAAGATGAATTAAAGCCTATGAATTTGCATGCATCCTTAAAAGTTGCAAATGAAAAACTTATAGAAAAATACTGCAACGATGCAGGCATAGACTATACGCTAGCAAGAATATTCAATATGTACGGCGGAGATGATAATTTTTCCATAGTAAGCAAGATCATAAACGCATATAAGACAGATCAGGAACTGACTATTGTTAATAACGGTAATGCGATCAGAGACTTTATACATATAGACGATGTGGTTGAGATATATGTACGTTTACTAGGAATAACCGGTCGGAATATCATAAATATTGGAACGGGAAATGGAAGTTCGATAAAAAATATACTTGATTTTCTGGCAAACAATAAAATCACAGTTAGAACGAAAAATATTTTTAGAGATGAATTGAAAACATCGACTGCAGACATAAGATTACTAGACAATGTACTTCATAAAGATAATTTCATAAAAGTAGAGGATTACTTGAGACAAGAGCTCAATATATGAAAAAGATTATAATGATAACAACAGTACCTATGAGTTTGGCTACATTAGTCAAAGGCCAGGCAAAGTACTTGTCAAATTATTATGAAGTGAAGTTAGTGACCTCATATGCTGCAGAAAATAAAGAGATAGCAGCTTTTGAAGGCGTAGAGCTAAAAGCCATAGATATGACCCGTCAGATAACTATATTAAAAGATCTGATCGCTTTAATGAAAATATTTTTTTATATACTTCACGAAAAACCGGATGTCGTATACACATTCACACCAAAAGCAGGATTGCTCGGCATGATTGCGTCTTTTATGGCAAGAGTCCCCGTGCGAATTCACAATATTGTCGGTATGCCGCTCATGGAAGCAGTAGGCAAGAAGAAAACTCTTTTAATGTTTATAGAAAAGTTGACGTATTTTTTTGCTACCGATCTATTTTGTAATAGTTTTGGACTCAAAGAGTATATAAATATAAATTTGACGAAAAGAGAGGTCAAAGTAATAGGCCAGGGCTCTATTAACGGTGTCGATACAGAATTTTTTCGTAACAAGACGACAAAAGATGAACAGATAAATATCAGAAATGCCCATGGCATTGATGAAAATGATTTTGTCATAACATTCGTCGGTAGAATCGTAAAGGATAAGGGTATCAATGAGTTGGTTGAATCATTCATTGAATTAAATCAGAAGTATACTAATCTGAAATTACTGCTTGTAGGAGATTACGAAGAACATCTTAATCCTATTAAAAAAGAGAATAAGAGTTTGATGGATAGTTCAAAAAACATCATTATGGTAGGTTTTCAAAAAGATATTAGAGACTTTCTAGCCATAAGTGATCTGTTTGTCCTCCCCTCATATAGAGAAGGGCTTCCTAACTCTCTCATAGAAGCCGGCAGTTTCGGGATCCCATTACTCGCAACGAACATTAATGGATGTAATGAAATAATCGTACACAAAAAGAACGGAATATTGGTAGAGAAAAAAGATAAGAAAAGCCTGCAAGAAGGTATTGAATTACTACTGACCGATAAACAGCTTTATCAAAAGATAAAATTAGAAGTTAGAGATGATATTATTCATAGATACGATCAAAATTACTTTTGGAAAGAGTTGAAGAATGAACTTGAAACAATTATTTGATAAAATCTTAGCATTAGTTTTGATCATACTTTTTTCACCGATCTACATCATTGTATCCTTGCTTATCTTGTTGAAAATGGGAAGACCGATATTTTTCAGACAACAAAGACCGGGATACAAAGAGAAAATATTCGGGATATATAAGTTTCGTACGATGACAAATGAAAAAGATGAAAACGGTGAACTTCTACCGGATGAAAAAAGATTAGTAGGCATAGGAAAGTTTATAAGAAGTACAAGTTTAGACGAACTGCCGCAACTTTTTAATGTTTTAAAAGGGGAGATGAGCTTTGTAGGTCCAAGACCGCTTTTGATCGAATACCTGAACTTGTATAATGAAACTCAGAAAAGAAGACACGATGTTTTACCCGGTATCACTGGTTGGGCACAAGTGAATGGACGAAATGCTATAAGCTGGGAGCAAAAATTTGAATATGATGTCTGGTATGTCGATCATAAATCTTTTTCTCTTGACATGAAGATACTTTGGCTTACTTTTTTAAAGGTATTGAGAAGAAGTGGTATTAGTTCAGACTCTAGTGTTACTATGGAGAAGTTTAGAGGCACTAAGTCGTGAACAGTATATATATTTATGGTGCAAGCGGACATGGACTGGTCGTTGCAGACATAGCAAGACTATGTGGATATGATGAGATAATATTTATAGATGACGGGAATAACGAATATGCAGTTTTTGAAAGTATCAAAGAAAATATTCATATACCTATAGCACTTGGAATAGGAAGCAATACAGTAAGAGCCTCTCTATTTGAAAAGGTCAAAAAAATTGGCTTTGAGATAGTCAGTCTGGTACATCCTAGTGCTATTGTATCCTCAAGCAGTAGTATCGGAATAGGAACAGTCGTTATGCCTAATGTCGTCATAAATGCAAAGGCAGATATCGGTGATGGAGTGATATTAAATACGGGATCGATCATAGAACATGAATGTGTAGTAGAAAATTTTGTACATATTTCACCTAATGCAGCTTTGGCAGGTGGTGTAAAAATCGGAGAATTAACCCACATAGGCATAGGTTCTAGTGTGATACAAGGTATAATTATAGGAAAACAATCGATTATCGGTGCAGGTTCCGTCGTAGTGAAAGATATAGGCGATTTTAAAAAAGCATATGGGAACTATTGCAAGGAAATAGAGGATATAAAGTAGATGAATAAAAGAATTTTTTTAAGTGCTCCGCATATGAGTGGAAATGAATTAAAATATATAGAAAAAGTATTTGAGAGTAACTATATTGCACCGCTTGGAGAATATGTCAATAGATTTGAAGATAGTATTAAAAGCTATACAGGTGCAAAAAATGCACTTGCTGTAACAAGCGGGACAGCTGCTATTCACTTGGCTCTTAGAGTATTGGGTATAGGTAAAGATGATGATGTTCTGGCTTCGACTTTTACCTTTATAGGTTCCGTAAATGCAATAATATACCAAGGTGCAAATCCTGTGTTTATAGACAGTGATAAAGAGTCTTGGAACCTATCTCCCAAATTATTAAATAAATATTTATGCGAATGTCAAAAAAAGCCGAAAGCTCTGGTAATAACTCATCTATACGGACAGTGTGCGGATATAGAGAAGATCGCCGATATCTGTAAACTTCACGGTGTATATCTGATAGAAGATGCGGCAGAATCTTTAGGTGCTATTTATAACGGAAAACATACAGGTACTTTTGGAGATTTCGGTATATATAGTTTCAATGGAAATAAGATAATAACTACTTCCGGGGGTGGTATGCTCGTCAGTGATAATAAAGAATGGATCGATAAGGCAAAATTTTATGCTACACAAGCAAAAGAGCCTTTTATCCACTATGAACACAAAGAGTATGGATACAACTACCGTATGAGTAATGTACTTGCAGCTATTGGTGTCGGACAGATGGAAGTAATAGAAGACAGAGTCTTGAAAAAACGAGAGATATTTGGATGGTATAATGAGTTTTTAAATGATATTGAAGAGATAATATTCATGCCTGAACTCGAAAACAGCCGCGGTAATAGATGGCTTACAGCTATGACATTTGAAAAAACAGATTTTAATAAGATTATGAAAAAACTTGAAGAGGCGAATGTAGAAAGCAGACCGTTATGGAAACCTATGCATATCCAGCCATTATTTAAAGATGCAAAAGCTGTAGTCGACGGAACGAGTGAGGACCTTTACAGTAAGGGGCTCTGTGTAGCCAGCAGTACGATAATGGGTAGGGATGATGTCAAAATGATCTGCGATATTATATTAGCTAATTTGGATTGAAGATGGGTTTTGTTGATAAAAGAATATTAAACTTTATAGTGATAATTACATTAACCTTTATAACGTTTGCATGGACATTTTTTATATTTCATATGCCGTTTAATATTAATGTCGTTTTGATTGTCTTAGGTGTACGAGTCTTGGCTTCATTATTGATATTTAAAGATTATTCTCTTTCTTGGAGTAAAGCGACGCAAAAGACATTTTTACTAAAAAGCCTTGTCTACATTGCAGCATTTTCGATCTACCTGCCTGTATTATACGGAAAAGTCAGATTTGCCTTTTTAGCTTCCGAACTTTTTTTATATCTGTTTTCTATAAATTTTGCGATGTATTTATATTACTATTTAGTGAATAAAAGCCAAATCAGTAAATCAAAAACTGTTGTGATATATGGAGCAGGTAAGGCAGGGATAAAACTTGAAGAAGAATTCAGTCATAGCGAGTACAAAGTAAAATACTTTGTTGATGATGACAAGATACTTCAAAAAAGATCGATAGACGGTATACGGATAGTATCAAAAGAGGAATTAAAAGAAAAGATAGAGCAGGATAACAAGTTAGATCTGCTTGTTATTGCTATGCCTTCAGCTTCTCATGAAAGAGTTAAAGAGATATACGACAAGCTGAGTGTTTATTTTAAAGCTATCAAGGTCTTGCCTGCATTTGATGAGATACTCAGAGATAAAGACTTTGCGAAACAATTAAAAGATATCTCGGTAGAAGATCTACTTGCAAGACATCCTAAAGACTTGGATAAGAGTGTTATAGAAAATTTCATTAAAGACAAAACGGTTCTTATTACCGGTGCAGGCGGAAGTATAGGAAGTGAGATAAGTAGACAGTGCGCTAGTTTTGGCGCAAAACAACTGATACTTTTAGATCATAGTGAATTTAACTTATACAGTATTGCCGAAGAGCTAAGTGAATGTGATCCGGTATTTGTAATGCAGTCAGTGGTAAATAAAGAACTGTTGGACAAGACATTTGAACAGTATAAGCCTGATATTGTCATGCATGCAGCAGCATATAAGCATGTACCTTTAGTAGAAGAAAACATATCAGAGGCTATTATAAATAATGTGATAGGGACTAAGAACGCTATCGATTGTGCTATAAAACATAAAGTGAAAAAATTTGTACTTATATCTACAGATAAAGCAGTAAGGCCTACTAACGTTATGGGAACGACGAAGAGGATTTGTGAAATGTATGCTCAAAATGTGGATGCATCTTTTGATGGTAATACTACAGAAATCGTAGCAGTACGCTTTGGAAACGTTCTTGGAAGTAGTGGAAGTGTAATCCCGAAATTTAAAGCACAAATAGAAAGTGGTGGACCAATTACTGTGACTCATCCTGATATAACCAGATATTTTATGCTTATCAATGAGGCCTGTGAACTTGTACTTCAAGCAGGTGCTATCGCAAAAGGCGGCGAAATATTTATTTTAGATATGGGTGAACCTGTAAAAATCATAGATCTGGCAAAAAAAATGATTTCATTATCTGGTCATGATGATATAGAAATAGAGTTTAGCGGATTAAGAGCAGGTGAAAAGTTATATGAAGAGTTACTTATCGATGACAGTGATGCAAAAACACAATATGAGTCGATCACTGTGGCAGGAAAGACAGATTATGATATATCAAAATTAAATGACGATATTGCAGAGTTGATAAGTACAAATGATAAGTTAGCTAAACTAAAAGAGATCGTACCGGAGTTTAATCATAATAAAAACTAAAAGTATGGCAAATTGCAATAAGTTTTGAAAAAGTTTATTTTTACTATATAGTGTTCCAATCAACTAAAAGGAGTTAAAATGAAAATTTTAGCAATGATGGTAATTGGAATAAGTTTATTATTTGGTGCTGTTGACATAAATACGGCAAATAAAGGTCAGTTGATGAATCTCAACGGTATCGGCGATAAAAAAGCGGATGCAATTTTACAATACAGAAAAGAGCACTGTTTTAAAAATGTCGATGATATGGTTCTCGTAAAAGGAATCAGTAAGAAATTTATTGAAAAAAACAGAAAAGATTTAACTGCAAGCAAATGTAAGATCTAATCATATCTTGGTATAAAAATAAAATGCTATAATTGCGATATTATAGCATTTGAAATAAAGAGATATTTTATGATTTTAATGATCGATAATTATGATAGTTTTACTTATAACATAGTTCAGTATTGTCTGGAACTTGGTGCAGATCTGAAGGTTATACGTAATGATGAACTTACTTTGGAAGAGATTATTGCTTTAAGACCTGAAAAGATTGTCATCTCCCCCGGTCCTGCAACGCCTGATGATGCGGGTGTGACTTTGGAAGTTATTGATTATTTTAAAGATAAACTCCCGATTCTTGGCATCTGTTTAGGTCACCAAAGTATTGCTCAAGTATATGGCGGGAAAGTAGTACGTGCAAAAAACATGATGCACGGTAAGACATCGATAATGGAACAATCAATTGAGTGTGATATTTTTAAAAAAGTTCCTCAGCAGTTTCGTGCGACTAGATACCATTCACTGATCGTTGAAAAAGAAAACCTTCCTGAAGATATCAAACCGACTGCGTATAGTATAGATGATCATGAGATAATGGCATTGCAGATAAAAGATAAGCCGATTTACGGTGTGCAATTTCATCCGGAATCGATTATGAGTGAATTTGGTTATGAGATCATAGGAAATTTTTTAAAATTATGAAAAAATATTTCATCTTATTCCTAATAATAGGGTTAGATGTCCTTTTTTTATTGTATGAAACTTCTCAGTTATCAATAGGATATAGTGAAGTCAGTCTCTTAAATGGTGGTTTTTCTGTTTTAAAATATATAGAAAATTTTTCTTTTTATATTTTTGGGCAAAATGACTTAGCTCTTAGACTGCCGATGATCATCCTGCATATTTCGAGTGCCTTATTGCTTTTTCATCTCTCGAAGAGATATCTTAAGTACGACAGAGACAGGATATGGTTAGTAGTAGTATTTATACTGCTTCCAGGAGTACTGAGTTCTTCCATTGTAGTTAACAGTGCCGGCTTAGTTATTTTCTCACTTTTCTTATATTTAAATCTATATAGTATAAACCCATACTTTAAGTACCTGCTGCTTATACCGATCTGGTTTGTAAGCCCGAGTATTATATTTTTATATTTAGGACTTACTTTTTATTCAATAAAAGAGAAAGACTATAAGTTTGCTTTGTTTAATATTATTCTTTTTTCATCTTCATTATATGTAAATGGATTTGATACTACGGGCCTTCCCAAAGGACACTTTTTAGATACCTTAGCTATTTATGCTGCCATCTTTACTCCCATAGTTTTCGTATATGTATTTTATATCTTATATAGAAGGTATGTGACATCAAGAGAAGATATACTTTGGTATATCTCATCAACAGCTCTTTTAATATCATTGTTATTATCGTTTAGACAACGGTTACATCTAGAGGATTTTGCTCCATACATATTAGTGGCACTGCCGATAGCGGCACAAACATTCTATCACTCATATAGAGTAAGATTGAAACAATTTAGAGGAACCTATAAGACAATATTTATAATTTCATTTTTATTCTTATTGTTAAACGCAACAGTAGTACTTTTCAATAAATATATATATATTATTTTGGATAATCCAAAAGAACATTTTGCATATGATATGCACATTGCAAAAGATCTGGCAAGCAAATTAAAAGAAAAAAATATCACTTGTGTGAATGCAAACAATAAAAAATTACAATTAAGATTAAAGTTTTATGGAATTGACTTTTGTAAAGACTCGACTCTCACCTCAAGTAAGCGTAAAGAGTCAAAACTTGTTACTATAAGTTACAAAGGTCATAAAGTCTATAGAAGTTATGTTACTAAAATAAACAAATAGAGACATAAATACCCCTAAGAATTATAAATACAAGATATCAAAAAGATAATTTGTGCTACAATCATCCCCAAATATTCAACTAAAAGTAAGGAGTTGCAATGGCTCAAAGAGCGATTCGTGAATACGACGGTAAAGCAATTTTCTCTAAACACTGGGAAAAGTATTTCAGCGGGTTCCATTATGGATTTAAATCTGTATTGGTAACAAGTGGTGCTGAATTAAAAGCAAAAGCTGAGGAGCATGGTTTTGAATGGTTGAAACAAGAACCTCTTGTAGCAAAACCGGACATGCTGTTTGGTAAGCGTGGTAAAAATGATCTTGTTCTATTTAAAACAAATAAACCAGGTGATGTGACATTAGCTGATGCCGCTGCTTGGATAGATGAAAAAATGTCTCATACGACTACACTATTATCTGGTCAACATGGGCAGTTAACTCATTTTATAGTTGAGCCATTTACTCCGCACTCTCAAGAACAAGAATACTATATCTCTGCGACAACTGTCGGTGAAGATGATGTACTTTATATGTCTGCAGAAGGCGGTATGGAAGTAGAAGAAGGTTGGGATGAGAAAGTTAATGAAGTAGCTATTCCAATTAATATGAATGATGCAGATATGGAACACGCTATTAAAGCAAATATTCCTTCTGATATTCAAGCAAAAGATAAAGAATCATTCATATCATTTGCAATTCAATTCTTTAAATTTTATCGTGATATGAACTTTGCATATTTAGAGATCAATCCGATCGTTATGCTAGATAACAACGAAATGGCGATCTTAGACCTTGTTGCACGTTTAGATGACACTGCAGGTTTTATGATGGCTGATTCTTGGGGTGATATCGAATATCCGACAGCGTTTGGTATGGAAGATCAGTCTCCTGAAGAGAAAGCTATTGCAGAAGCAGATTCAAAATCAGGTGCTTCACTTAAACTTACTATCCTTAATCCACTTGGCCGTATCTGGACAATGGTCGCGGGTGGTGGTGCTTCAGTTGTTTATGCTGATACTATTGCAGATTTAAGCGGTGATGTAAAAGAACTTGCTAACTACGGTGAGTACTCGGGTGGACCGACTACTGGTGAAACAAAGTTCTATGCAGACACTTTGATAGATCTTATGACACGTCACAAAGATGCTAAAGGACGTAATAAGATCCTTATTATCGGTGGAGCTATCGCTAACTTTACTGACGTTGCAAAAACATTTACTGGTATCATCCAGTCATTTGAAGAAAATGTTGCAAAAATGAAAGAACATAACGTACAAATTTATGTACGTCGTGGTGGGCCTAACTATGAAAAAGGTCTTAAAGATATTAAAGAAGCAGCAGATCGTCTAGGTCTGTACATAGAAGTTTACGGACCAGAAACACATGTTACTGACATCGTTCGTATGGCTTTAGAGAAGTAAGGAGATATTAATGGGTGCATTATTTACTAAAGATACACAAGCAATTTTTTGGAATAACAACAAAAGCGCAATTCAGCGTATGCTTGATTATGACTATACTATTTCTCGTGAAAAGCCATCTGTTGCAGCTATCGTAGCTCCAACATCAAATAACAAATTTGAGAAGTTTTTCTATGGACCGGATGAGATAATGGTTCCGGTTTTCCGCTCAACTACTGAGGCGGCACAAGCTTTCCCAAAAGCTGATGTACTTCTTAACTTTGCATCATTCAGAACAGCGTATGATGTGACAATGGAAGCAATAGCAATCAAAGGTCAGTTTAAAACTGTTATGGTTACTGCAGAAGGTATCCCAGAAAGACTTGCAAGAAAGATGAATCAATCAGCTCGTGATGCTGGTGTTACAGTAATCGGACCTGCAACTGTCGGTGGTATCGCTCCGGGTGCATTTAAAATTGCAAACGTTGGTGGAACTATTGAGAACATAGTTAATTCTAAACTTCACCGTGCAGGTTCTTGTGGTCTTGTAACTCGTTCAGGTGGTCTGTTTAACGAACTTTCTAACATCATCGCTATCAACGCTGACGGTATTGCAGAAGGTGTTGCGATCGGTGGTGACCGTTTCGTTGGTTCAGTATTTATCGACAATCTTTTACGTATGGAAAGTAATCCGGAAGTAAAATATATGATCCTACTTGGTGAAGTAGGCGGTACTGAAGAATATAAAGTGATCGAAGCTGTTAAAAACGGTCAAATTAAAAAACCTATCATCGCATGGTGTATCGGTACTATTGCAAAACACTTTAGTTCAGGTGTTCAATTCGGTCACGCAGGTGCAAGTGCAAATGCTGACGCAGAAACAGCAGCTGCTAAAAACAAAGCGATGGCAGAAGCTGGGATATATGTTCCAGAGTCATTCAATGATCTACCAAACAAGATCAAAGAAGTTTATACAAAATTAAAAGCTGACGGTATCATCACAGATATAGCTGAACCTGAACTAAAAGTGGTTCCAAAAGTACGTCGTGCAAAAGAGTTTATTTGTACGATTTCTGATGATCGTGGTGATGAAGCAACATATGCAGGGTATCCTATATCTTCAGTTGCAACTCCTGACACAGGATTTGGTATCGGTGATGTTATTTCACTTCTATGGTTCAAAAAACGTTATCCAAAATGGGCTACTGAGTATATCGAGACTGTTATCAAAACTGTTGCAGATCACGGTCCAGCGGTTTCTGGTGCACACAATGCAAAAGTTACAGCTCGTGCTGGTAAAGATGTAATATCTTCACTTGTTACTGGTCTTTTAACAATTGGTCCACGTTTTGGTGGAGCGATCGATGATGCTGCACGTTATTTCAAATATGCAAACGATAACGGTATGAGCCCGGCTGAGTTTATCAATTATATGAAAGCTGAAGGTAAAACTATTTCTGGTATCGGTCACCGTATCAAATCTGTTCGTAACCCGGATCTTCGTGTAAGTGGACTGAAAAAATTTGCTGCTGAGAACTTCCCGGCAACTCCGTTACTTGACTTTGCACTTGAAGTAGAAAAACTTACTACAAGTAAAAAAGACAATCTTATCTTAAACGTTGACGGTACAATCGGTATCTTGATGGTAGATATGTGGCGTGCACTTGGTTATGCAGAAGACGAGATCGACGGTTTCATCGATGCAGGTGCATTAAATGCATTCTTCGTTGTTGGTCGTTCGATCGGTTTCATTGGTCACGTTCTTGACGAAAAACGTCTTGGTATGCCGATGTATCGCCATCCAATGGATGATATTCTTTATAACGTTGAAAAAGCAGAAGAGCTGTAAGCTCTTTTGTTTTTCACTCCTTACATGTAAACCACTTCTTTTCTCTCCCTTTCATATATTTATTTTATTTTTCTAATTTACTTTATATGACTTTTTCGTTACAATGGAAGAATAATAATTTTATTCTTAAAGAAAAAAAATGAAAAAACCAGCTTTTACTATGTTAGAACTTGTCTTTGTTATTGTAGCGATAGGTATACTTTCTGCCGTGTTTATCCCAAGGTTTGGACAGAATAAGCTTTCAGAAGCGGCTAATCAATTAATTTCGCATATAAGATATACACAGCACTTAGCATTGATGGATGATAAGTTTGATGCAACAGATGGGTCATGGTACAAAAAAAGATGGCAGATAGTTTTTTCTACTGGTGATAATTTTGCTAATAATAGACCGTCATACTCAATATTTAGTGATAAAAATGCAAACGGTAATCTTGATCCAAATGAGATCGCACTAAATCCGATAGATAAGACGAAGTATCTTACAGGGGGTGTTACAGGATATGCACAATTGGATATTCGTAATATGTCGACCTTTGTTGGAACAAAAGAGCTCAACTTAGGTACCAAATACAATATAGATACTATCTCTCTATCAGCAAGTTGCAGTACAGGTACTAGAATAGCTTTTGACCATCTTGGCAGACCGTTAAAAGGTCCGTTGACTAATTATACTTCTCCATATGATACTTCAGGTGGAAGAGGGCTTGTTAGTGCCCCATGTGATATTACAATGACAAGTTCTTATGGAACAGCTACTATAAGAATTGAGCCTGAAACAGGATATGTACATTTACAATAAAACTATTTTTGTCAACAGGAAGAGAGTAAGGATATTCATTTTATAAGAAAACCTAATGAAAAAAGAGGGTAAAAATTACATAAATCAACAAATTTAAAAATTTCTCTAAAATTCTTTCGAAAACCTCTTGACATTGAATTAAAATTTTCCTATAATTCCCGTCCACAAACGATGAGACCTAAAGTTTAGGCCTTGAGAGACGAAAGTTTTTCTAGTTTGAGATCATTGAAAACTAAGCAAGTAAATGACAAGATAACTAACGAAAGTTAGCAGTTTTTGAGTTTACTTAAATAACTAATAACACAACCGTCTATTCATATATTATATATATGTTTAGATACATACATAAAAGACCATTATCTTCGGATAGTGGCGAAGCCAATGATTTTTCAATCTTGGGCAAAGATTAGACAAACCAATTATGGAGAGTTTGATCCTGGCTCAGAGTGAACGCTGGCGGCGTGCTTAACACATGCAAGTCGAACGGTAACAGGAAGAGCTTGCTCTTTGCTGACGAGTGGCGCACGGGTGAGTAATATATAGTTAATGTGCCCCAAAGACCGGGATAGCCACTGGAAACGGTGATTAATACTGGATACACCTTTTAAGCTCAAGCTTAATCGGGAAATGTCTTTTCGCTTTGGGATCAGACTATATCCTATCAGCTAGTTGGTGAGGTAAGAGCTCACCAAGGCGATGACGGGTAGCGGGTTTGAGAGGATGATCCGCCACACTGGTACTGAGACACGGACCAGACTCCTACGGGAGGCAGCAGTGAGGAATATTGCACAATGGGGGAAACCCTGATGCAGCAACGCCGCGTGGAGGATGACGCATTTCGGTGTGTAAACTCCTTTTATTAGGGAAGAAAATGACGGTACCTAATGAATAAGCACCGGCTAACTCCGTGCCAGCAGCCGCGGTAATACGGAGGGTGCAAGCGTTACTCGGAATCACTGGGCGTAAAGGACGCGTAGGCGGGTTGCCAAGTCAGGTGTGAAATCCTACAGCTTAACTGTAGAACTGCACTTGAAACTGGTAACCTAGAGTATGGGAGGGGGAGATGGAATTAGTGGTGTAGGGGTAAAATCCGTAGATATCACTAGGAATACCGAAAGCGAAGGCGATCTCCTGGAACATAACTGACGCTAAGGCGTGAAAGCGTGGGGAGCAAACAGGATTAGATACCCTGGTAGTCCACGCCCTAAACGATGTTCACTAGTCGTCGGGATGCTTGTCATCTCGGTGATGCACTTAACAGATTAAGTGAACCGCCTGGGGAGTACGGTCGCAAGATTAAAACTCAAAGGAATAGACGGGGACCCGCACAAGTGGTGGAGCATGTGGTTTAATTCGAAGATACGCGAAAAACCTTACCTGGCCTTGACATTGATAGAATTCTGTAGAGATACGGAAGTGCCTTTCGGGGAACTTGAAAACAGGTGCTGCACGGCTGTCGTCAGCTCGTGTCGTGAGATGTTGGGTTAAGTCCCGCAACGAGCGCAACCCTCGTCGTTAGTTGCTAACAGTTCGGCTGAGCACTCTAACGAGACTGCCTTCGTAAGGAGGAGGAAGGTGAGGACGACGTCAAGTCATCATGGCCCTTACGGCCAGGGCTACACACGTGCTACAATGGGGCGTACAGAGAGTTGCGATACCGCGAGGTGGAGCCAATCTCTTAAAGCGTCTCTCAGTTCGGATTGTTCTCTGCAACTCGAGAGCATGAAGCTGGAATCACTAGTAATCGTAGATCAGCATTGCTACGGTGAATACGTTCCCGGGTCTTGTACTCACCGCCCGTCACACCATGGGAGTTGATTTCACCCGAAATCGGGAAGCTAACCTTCGGGGGGCTACCGCTTACGGTGGAATTAGCGACTGGGGTGAAGTCGTAACAAGGTAACCGTAGGAGAACCTGCGGTTGGATCACCTCCTTTCTAGAGTAAGCATTAAGATTCGTTTCTTAGATGCAATACAAAGAAAATCTCACACGAGATGTTAGTTATTAAGTTGTTTACTTGCTTAGTCCTGAGTGATCAGGCTATATTATTACTTGATGGGGAATTAGCTCAGCTGGGAGAGCGACTGCCTTGCACGCAGTAGGTCAGCGGTTCGATCCCGCTATTCTCCACCATCTTTTCATTATGAAGTTTAACACCAGACCTAGATGTAGGTTTAGTGTTAGACTTTTAAGTCTAAGAAGTTCATTAAATTATTATTGTTAAAGTCAACTAAAGTAAAGAAATAGAAGCGATTCTATGGATTGAAATTACAACTACAACAGATCACTGTCTTATGTTAAGTAAGGCAGTGAGCGCACGATCTAGAAATAGATCAACTTAGAAAAAAGATATTAAGGGCCATAGGTGGATGCCTTGGCTGGTAGAGGCGATGAAGGACGTATTAGGCTGCGAAAAGCCTCGGGGAGCTGCCAAAGAGCTTTGATCCGGGGATATCCGAATGGGGCAACCCAGCATGGCGCGAGTCATGTTACCCTACGGGGGGCGAACTTGGGGAAGTGAAACATCTCAGTACCCAAAGGAAGAGAAATCAAACGAGATTCCCATAGTAGCGGCGAGCGAAATGGGATTAGGACAAACCAAGTGCTTGCACTTGGGGTTGCGGACTGCATACGGCATTTGAGTCGATAGATGAGCACTTTGGAAAGAGTGGCCATAGAGGGTGATAGCCCCATAATCGAAATCGACGATAAGCTAGCAGGATCCAGAGTAGGTCGGGACACGTGTTATCTTGACTGAAGCAGGGGGGACCACCCTCCAATCCTAAATACTACTACCAGACCGATAGTGAACCAGTACCGTGAGGGAAAGGTGAAAAGAACTGCGGTGAGCAGAGTGAAATAGAACCTGAAACCTATGGCTTACAATCATTCGGAGCACTATTATATATAAGTGTGACGGACTGCCTTTTGCATAATGAGCCTGCGAGTTGTGGTATCTGGCAAGGTTAAGCGAACGCGAAGCCGTAGCGAAAGCGAGTCTTAATAGGGCGACATAGTCAGATGCTGCAGACCCGAAACTGAGTGATCTATCCATGAGCAGGTTGAAGCTGGTGTAAGAGCCAGTGGAGGACCGAACCCATTGACGTTGAAAAGTCTCGGGATGACTTGTGGATAGGGGTGAAAGGCCAATCAAACTCAGTGATAGCTGGTTCTCTCCGAAATATATTTAGGTATAGCCTCGAGCATTAGCATACAGGGGTAGAGCACTGACAGGGCTAGGGCTGCCTACCGCGGTACCAAACCCTATCAAACTCCGAATACTGTATGTGCAACCTCGGGAGTCAGGCGGTGGGTGATAAAATCAATCGTCAAGAGGGGAACAACCCAGACTAGCAGCTAAGGTCCCAAAGTTACATCTGAGTGGAAAAGGATGTGGAGTTGCTGTGACAACCAGGAGGTTGGCTTAGAAGCAGCCATCCTTTAAAGAAAGCGTAACAGCTCACTGGTCTAGCGATTCTGCGCCGAAAATATAACGGGGCTAAGATGTACACCGAAGCTCTAGATTCATAGTTTACTATGAGTGGTAGGAGAGCGTTCCAAGCAGCGTAGAAGCCATACCGGTAAGGAGTGGTGGAGCGCTTGGAAGTGAGCATGCAGGCATGAGTAGCGATAAAAGGGATGAGAATTCCCTTCGCCGTAAACCCAAGGTTTCCTACGCGATGCTCGTCATCGTAGGGTTAGTCGGGACCTAAGTCGAGTCCGAAAGGGGTAGACGATGGCAAATCGGTTAATATTCCGATACCGACGGTTGTTCATTTGAGTGATGGGGGGACGCATAGAGTTAAACGAGCTCACTGATGGAATAGTGGGTCGAAGGACGTAGGAAGTAGCATAGGCAAATCCGTGCTGCAATATTCCGAGATCTTACAGGCAATTCAATCTCTTCGGAGAGCGAGTTGAATCGTTGATACTGTCGTGCCGAGAAAAGCCTCTAAGCGAGAACAGCCGTTGCCCGTACCGTAAACCGACACAGGTGGGTGAGATGAGTATTCTAAGGCGCGTGGAAGAACCCTGGTTAAGGAACTCTGCAAACTAGCACCGTATCTTCGGTATAAGGTGTGCCTTTATTGTGAAGAGATTTACTCTTGGAGCAAGAAAAGGTCGCAGCAAAGTGTCCCTCCCGACTGTTTACCAAAAACACAGCACTCTGCTAACTCGTAAGAGGATGTATAGGGTGTGACGCCTGCCCGTGCTTGAATGTTAAAAGGATTTGTTAGCTCTGCGAAGCATTGAATTGAAGCACAAGTAAACGGCGGCCGTAACTATAACGGTCCTAAGGTAGCGAAATTCCTTGTCGGTTAAATACCGACCTGCATGAATGGCGTAACGAGATGGGAGCTGTCTCAACCAGGGATCCAGTGAAATTGTAGTGGAGGTGAAAATTCCTCCTACCCGCGGAAAGACGGAAAGACCCCGTGCACCTTTACTATAGCTTGACATTGCTATTGGGATATTCATGTGCAGGATAGGTGGGAGCCGTTGATGTAGATACGCCAGTGTCTACGGAGGCATCGTTGAGATACCACCCTTGAATATTCTGATAGCTAACTTGGTACGATTATCTCGTGCGAGGACAATGTCTGGTGGGTAGTTTGACTGGGGCGGTCGCCTCCTAAAAAGTAACGGAGGCTTACAAAGTTCGGCTCAGGTGGGTTGGAAATCCACCGTAGAGTATAATGGCATAAGCCGGACTGACTGTGAGACATACACGTCGAGCAGAGTCGAAAGACGGTCATAGTGATCCGGTGGTTCTGTGTGGAAGGGCCATCGCTCAAAGGATAAAAGGTACGCCGGGGATAACAGGCTGATCTCCCCCAAGAGCTCACATCGACGGGGAGGTTTGGCACCTCGATGTCGGCTCATCGCATCCTGGGCTGGAGCAGGTCCCAAGGGTATGGCTGTTCGCCATTTAAAGCGGTACGCGAGCTGGGTTCAGAACGTCGTGAGACAGTTCGGTCCCTATCTTCCGTGGGCGTAGGAAAGTTGAGGAGAGCTGACCCTAGTACGAGAGGACCGGGTTGGACGTGCCACTGGTGCACCAGTTGTTCTGCCAAGAGCATCGCTGGGTAGCTACGCACGGATGTGATAACCGCTGAAAGCATCTAAGCGGGAAGCCAACTCCAAGATGAACTTTCCCTGAAGTACGCTTGAAGACTACAAGCTTGATAGGCTGGATGTGTACGCAGAGTAATCTGTTTAGCTGACCAGTACTAATAGTACGTTCGTCTTTTTTTTAGCTCACTGCCTTACTTAGTGTAAGAGTGGTCTGTTGTTGTAATACGACCTGTTGACTTTAACAATACTAAACCCCCTGTAAATCCATAGCAATTGGATATAAGCGCATCTAGGTGCTTTTATATCCGATTGTCTAGGTGGCTATAGAGAGAGGGAAACGCCTGGCCCCATTCCGAACCCAGAAGCTAAGCCTCCCATCGCTGATAATACTGCACCTTTCAGGTGTGGAAACGTAGGTCGCCGCCTAGTTATCGGATTTACTACTTCATATTTCAATCACTTTTAAATCTTATAATTAACAATATATCTCTTAGATGTTTTTTATTGTTTCATACTTACAATCGTTCTTTTATACGATCTCTTTTATATATAAAGATCCTTTTTTTTGATAATCGTCTCTTATTATTAATCTAGTCAATTCCAGATCGTCATTTTCAATTGAAAAAATTATATTTTTGCACATGTTCATTTTTGCATAGTCTATTAAATAAGATAACATCTCATTATTGTATTTCAGAGTGTTTTTAGTTTTAATCGTTATGAATTCATATACATGTAAGTGTTTTTTATAGAATAAACTTGTTTCAATTTTTACTCCTATATATGATATAGGTACATCTTTCTCAATAATAGTGAGAATTTTATAATTTTCTTTTCTCATCTCATATATCAGATCTTCAAATTCTTTATAGCTAATATCACCTTTTTCATGTTGTAATATTTCATATGCTACGTGTAATTCGGTCAGGGTGATTTCTCTTATTTGCATTTTCAATCTTTATCTGTAATATGTACTCAAGTACAATATCTTAATTTTATTTATTATTCTACTATACTAGTAATTAATTATCTATGCAGGAGTTCAGTATGGCAGCAGTTATCGGAAAAATTGAGAGTTTAGATGGGAAATTTTATGCTAAAAGCGCTGACGGTTCACTTAGAGTCTTATCCAAAGGTGATGAGATATTTGAAGGCGAAGTCGTTGTTGGTGATAAATCAAACTCTTCTATCGATAGTATTATTGTTTCAACGGTTGATGGTACTGATGTTGTACTGCTTGGTTCAAATGAACAACTCTTTGATGCATCATTGTCTGCTGAGCCGTTTTCTCAGGATGAAGTGGTAAATAACAGTGATGGGATCACTAATATTATTAACAAATACGGTAACGATGTAAATATAGATGATTTAGAGACTGCAGCCGGAGCTGATGGAGCATCAGTTGTAGAGTCAACTGACGACATTAAAGCTGATTTCCATAATATGAATAATAGTTTTTTAAATATAAGTGCTTCATTAAGAGATGCACATATTCCACAAACTCCTTTTGATCAAAATGACAAGATTGATAATGGCCTTATACTTTCACAATATAATGAACTTACAAAAGATGTGAGTGTAAGTACACTGAATGCAGACCTATCAGATGAAACGAATTCAGGATCAACAGCAGATACGATCACAAATGATGCAACACCGACTATCACAGGAACTACAGAGGGAGGCGCGACAGTTGTAATTACAGATGAAAACGGTAATACAGTCGGCTCAACAGTTGCTGATGAGAACGGTAATTATACGATCACGACAACAGAGCTTCCAGAAGGTTCAAACGATCTAACAGTAACAGCGACAGATGCAGCAGGGAACACAGCGGAAATAACTCAAAACGTTACAGTAGATACAAGCGCGACAGCGGGTGTAGTTACAGTAGATACAATAGCAGGCGATAATATCATCAACGCACAAGAAAACGGAGAAGCGACACAGACGGTTTCAGGAACAGCGACAGGCGGTGATATATCAGCAGGCGATAGCGTAACAGTTACAGTAAACGGAAACGACTATACAACAACAGTAGCAGAAGACGGAACATATTCAGTAGAAGTTGCGACATCAGACCTAGTTGCAGACGGCACAGTAGATGTAACGGTATCATCAACAGACGACGCAGGAAACAGTGTAGATACGACAGGTACTTCAACAGTAGCAGTTACAGTAGATACAAGCGCGACAGCGGGTGTAGTTACAGTAGATACAATAGCAGGCGATAATATCATCAACGCACAAGAAAACGGAGAAGCGACACAGACGGTTTCAGGAACAGCGACAGGCGGTGATATATCAGCAGGCGATAGCGTAACAGTTACAGTAAACGGAAACGACTATACAACAACAGTAGCAGAAGACGGAACATATTCAGTAGAAGTTGCGACATCAGACCTAGTTGCAGACGGCACAGTAGATGTAACGGTATCATCAACAGACGACGCAGGAAACAGTGTAGATACGACAGGTACTTCAACAGTAGCAGTTACAGTAGATACAAGCGCGACAGCGGGTGTAGTTACAGTAGATACAATAGCAGGCGATAATATCATCAACGCACAAGAAAACGGAGAAGCGACACAGACGGTTTCAGGAACAGCGACAGGCGGTGATATATCAGCAGGCGATAGCGTAACAGTTACAGTAAACGGAAACGACTATACAACAACAGTAGCAGAAGACGGAACATATTCAGTAGAAGTTGCGACATCAGACCTAGTTGCAGACGGCACAGTAGATGTAACGGTATCATCAACAGACGACGCAGGAAACAGTGTAGATACGACAGGTACTTCAACAGTAGCAGTTACAGTAGATACAAGCGCGACAGCGGGTGTAGTTACAGTAGATACAATAGCAGGCGATAATATCATCAACGCACAAGAAAACGGAGAAGCGACACAGACGGTTTCAGGAACAGCGACAGGCGGTGATATATCAGCAGGCGATAGCGTAACAGTTACAGTAAACGGAAACGACTATACAACAACAGTAGCAGAAGACGGAACATATTCAGTAGAAGTTGCGACATCAGACCTAGTTGCAGACGGCACAGTAGATGTAACGGTATCATCAACAGACGACGCAGGAAACAGTGTAGATACGACAGGTACTTCAACAGTAGCAGTTACAGTAGATACAAGCGCGACAGCGGGTGTAGTTACAGTAGATACAATAGCAGGCGATAATATCATCAACGCACAAGAAAACGGAGAAGCGACACAGACGGTTTCAGGAACAGCGACAGGCGGTGATATATCAGCAGGCGATAGCGTAACAGTTACAGTAAACGGAAACGACTATACAACAACAGTAGCAGAAGACGGAACATATTCAGTAGAAGTTGCGACATCAGACCTAGTTGCAGACGGCACAGTAGATGTAACGGTATCATCAACAGACGACGCAGGAAACAGTGTAGATACGACAGGTACTTCAACAGTAGCAGTTACAGTAGATACAAGCGCGACAGCGGGTGTAGTTACAGTAGATACAATAGCAGGCGATAATATCATCAACGCACAAGAAAACGGAGAAGCGACACAGACGGTTTCAGGAACAGCGACAGGCGGTGATATATCAGCAGGCGATAGCGTAACAGTTACAGTAAACGGAAACGACTATACAACAACAGTAGCAGAAGACGGAACATATTCAGTAGAAGTTGCGACATCAGACCTAGTTGCAGACGGCACAGTAGATGTAACGGTATCATCAACAGACGACGCAGGAAACAGTGTAGATACGACAGGTACTTCAACAGTAGCAGTGGATACACAAGCAAGTGATATGGGTAGTTTAGCTATTACAAACATCGTGGATAATATCGGTGATCTAAGTTCTGTGACAATAAGCGGTACAGGTGCAGAAGCGGGTAATACTATTACTCTTTATGATGAAAATAATAATGCAGTAGCAACGGCAACTGTCGATGCAAACGGTACTTGGAATGCAGATATAAGTCATCTTGACGGTACACCTATAAATGATAATGAGTTCTTCAAAGTTACTGAAACAGATCCAGCAGGCAATGAGACAGCTCAAACAGATACGACGCATTATGCTCATTATGATTGGGCTGATGCACAGACTGATAATTATGATGATTTTGATATGTCGGGCAGTGGAGATGACAGACTTGCAGTCAATGATAATGATCTTAATGACAAATTAGTTGTCGATGGCGGTAGCGGTAACGATACGGTCGTATTTAGCGGTAATCTGGCTGATTATACGATAACAACTGATGAAAATGGCAATACGATTGTAACGGAGAACAGTTCAACAGATAGTGACGGTAACGGAACAGGCGATGTAAACGAACTTAGAAATGTTGAAAACATAGAGTTTGCAGACGGAAAATATGATACGACTACCGGTGTATTTACAGAAAATGATACTACGGCCGGTACACCGATTTTAGAAGTTGCTGTTGATAGCAATGTAACAGAGATCATCAGTCAGATAGAAGTTGTCGATACAGATGCAAATCAAGCAGACGGTATATATGAACGTGACGGAAACTACTATACGACTCAAACACAAGAGGTTGCAACAAACCAAGTCGATATTGATGCTTTAAGAGAAAAAGGTTATACAGTAGATGCGGATGGTAATTTCTTTGAAATTGGAAGCGGAGCGAAGATCCAAATAGAACAAGAAGCTACAAGAGAAGTTTCGAAAGTTGTGGATGTCGATCCAATTATGAAAGTTGCAACTGAAACAACGACTGTTAGAGTTGCAGGTGATGATCATGTAGATGCTGGATCAACAATTGACAAAAACTCGACTGAAACATTTGATTTTAAAGAACCTACATCAAATGTAGAGATCAACTTTAATAATTTTAATTCAGGAAGCGCGACAATTTTATTCTTGGATGCTGATGGAAATCAGGTAGGTAGTTCGATCAATCAAAACCCTACTAACGGTTCGGTCGGTTTTAATGTACCAGACGGCGCAGCAAGTATAGAGATACATAATAATAGTAGCAAATACCATGGTTCAGGTTTTGAGGTAGAAACTATTTCATATAGAGGTGAATCTCATGATGTTACCGTAGAAGCAGGCGGATTGGTCCCGGATACGGATGCAATGGCTGCAGCAGGAATTGTTTGGAGTGATACTCAAAGTGTAACACTGACTCAGACACCTACTAATACAGGTAGTGAAACGAATGATCTTCAAAATATAGGGAATGTCGGTAACAGCATAGTAGACGGATTCAACCCTGAAGATCATGAAGTCAGTCAAGTATTTGATTTTGGTACCGAATTGGCAAATAGACAAGTTACGATCACAGTAGACCTTGATGTTAAAAGCAGTTGGGATCAAAATGCGACAAGTACTCATGATATCTTAACTATAAGTGCAAATGGTCAACCGATTGAAACGCATAATTATACAAGCAGTTCATACGACTATAATGCGGGTATTGCTGCCGGAGAAGATTATGAGATGACAGGTACGCATCAATATACTTATGATGTGTATTTAGATGAAAATGGACAAGTACAATTAGATTTTATGGTCGCTTCAACTGCTTCCGATGAAGTAGTGAATGTTCATAATATTGAGGTTGCATATGAAGGACAAACAGGTTATGTACAAACGGTTCAAGAGAGTGAAACATATACGCAGACTGTTTTTGTAGATGCACCTGGTACACAGGTAAATGCTGATGATATTCCTGGCGGAGTTCCGTACATTATGACAGAACAAACTGTAGAAGTCGCTGCAGAACCGCATATGACTACAGAAGACACTGTTACAGGTTATGAGTACCACATGGATTTTAGTTCATCATTAACGGATACAGACGGTAGCGAGACTTTATCAAATATCACATTATCGAATATCCCTGATGGAACAAACTTAGTCGATGCCGACGGAAATAGCTTGTCTTCAAATAGTGATGGAAGTTATACTTTAAATATGGATGATAACGGAAGTGCTAATGTTACATTAGTCAGTAGTACACAAATCGACAGTAATTCTTTAGATTCTATTACAACATCAGTAACTTCAATTGAAAGCAGTAATGGCAGTGAGACGACATTACAAAGCACGGTCGGCGGACTTGATACATTGATATATGATGGAGATATGAACCTTGACCTTGGCAATATAGTCAATAATACGAATACAATCGAATCAATAGACTTAGGAAACGGAACTCAAAATGTTTCTATTTCACTGGGAGATGTACTTGATCTTACAGATGAAAACAACAGTTTAAAAATCGATGGTGACAGCCAAGACAGTGTGACTTTAAGTGATGATTCAAACGGCGATGGAACTGCTGATACAAGCTGGACGCTCGGCGAGTTTAAAACTGATGCGGAAACGGGAGCTACTTATCAAGATGTAACAGGTGTCAGTGATGATGGAAGTAAAGTCACATTGGAGATAAATACGCAGATACATGTAGACCATAGTTAATATGGTTTACATTTTTTTTACTATTTAAGTAGCAGAACTAAAGAGATCCTATCATTTACATGTAGCTTCTGAAAGATAGAAGTTACATGTGCTTTTACAGTCCTTGTCGATATCCCCATTTTATTTGCTATTGCTGCGTTTGTAAGACCGTTTAAAATATGCATAATGACCTCTTGCTCTTTTTCCGAGAGTCTTTGTAAAAGAGGTTTTGCATCTTCACTTATTATATTTTGGTTTAATGCTACTAAAGATGCTGTCAGTTCAGGATATGTCCAGACTTTCGACTCACTTACGGTCTCGATCATCTGTTTGTAGTGTACTTGTAACATTCTTGAGTTTCCATATCCCTTGATACCGTGAGAAAGTAAAAACTTTCCGGTAGCAATAGTCGGTACTTTCTCAAGAATGATGAGATTTACAGGTGTTAAATCAGAAGAGATCCAGTTATTGACTTCATGAGAAACAGTGTCATAATCAGCTACGATTATAGAGTTTGGAAACTCTTGAAGATAGGTGAGTAAACTGTTTTCATTATCGAAGTTTTTAAAACTGTTGATCTCCTCTTTCTTTTCAAACTCCTGAAGCATATTGTAGTCATAACTGAAAAATAGTATTGTCTGCATCTTATCTCTCTGTAAAAACATATTGCTTGGATTTTAAGATAGGTTTTAAAATATACTCCATAACAGTCTTTTTACCTGTCACGATATTAACATCGACCACCATACCCGGAATGATCCTTAGTGGACGTTCAGGTGTTCCGAGATAATTCTTTTCCGTCTCTATCTTTATTTGATAATAGGTGTTGTCTTTTTCATCCGTGATGCTGTCAGGGCTGATATTGACGACCTTGCCGACCAGTCCCCCGTAAATAGCATAGTCATATGCCGTGAATTTTACCTTTGCTTCTGCACCGGGACGTATAAATGCTATATCTGTCGGTTTTATTTTAACCTCGAGGTAGAGTTTTTCACTTGTAGGGACTATCTCGACGAGATCCTCTCCCGGTTTGATAACACCGCCGACAGTATTTACAAAAAGCTTTTGAACTATACCGTTTACAGGTGATCTTACAAGTGTTCTATTGACTTGGTCTGTAAGAGCGACTTGTTCTGCATTTAAGCTTTCGTAGTCTGAAGTTACTTTGTTTAACTCTTCTCTTTTATCGTTTACGAATTTTTGTTTTGCTTCTATTCTTTTATTTCTATATTCGCTAATTGCTGATTTAAGTCTCGGCAGGGAAGATTTGGCAGCATCTAGTTTTTGAGTGATATCATTTCCTTCGCGTTTTAGCTTTAGAAAATCGACTTTTGATTTGACTCCCTCTTTTACCATAGGAGCCGTCATCTCGATCTCCTCTTGCACATATCGAAGAGATCTTTGAATATTGTCTATGCTGTCAAGTGCTTCTTGATACTCCTGTTTTTTCTGCTGGATCTGATCCGATAATGAGTTGTCTTTTGCAGTGTACTCATTCATGTCCGAATTATAGAGCCTTTTTTCAAGCTGTAGCTGTCTTTTAAATATCTCGTCATCAGTTTGCGGCAGATCAAACGGTAGAAGATTCGCTTCTGCTTGTAAACGCATTTTTTTTGCTTTTAATGACAGGAGTTTGATCTCATTTGAAGTAGAGTTTGAGATAGACCTTGAATTGTTTATTTTTAAGATGATCTGATCTTTTTTAACTTCATCTCCTTCATGAACCATGATCGATTCTACAATACCGCCTTCAAGGTTCTGAATCACTTGATTTTGTCCGTACGGTATGACTTTACCGCTTCCTCTGGTGATCTCATCAATAGAAGCAAACGATGCCCATATGATAGCAATAAAGATAGTAACGAGCCATATTTTTAAAACAGTACTTACTTTAGACGGTGTTCTTTCAAGTATTGCAGCACTAAGGCTCTGCATAAATTCATAGTCTTTTGCATTGAACTCATTCTTAGCCATTAGAACCTCCTCCTTGTAGCTGTTTTAAAGCTTCTTCTTTAGGAGCGTCTACTATTATTTTCCCATCATTGAGCACTATCACTCTGTCTACTATTTTGAGCAAAGCCATTTTTTGTGTGACAAAGATCGATGTCTTATCTTTGAGTGCTTCTTCCAGATTGCTTAACAGCTTAGCTTCCGTTATCTGATCCATAGCATTGGTAGGTTCATCTAAAAGCATGATCGGTGAATCAAGCAAGAATGCACGTGCAACACCGATACTTTGTCTTTGTCCGCCTGAAAGCCCGGCACCTCTTTCTCCTACAGGCATCTCGTAGCCTTTAGGATGTTTTTTTACGAACTCTGCTGTCGTACTGATCTGTGCTGCTCTTATCATAGATGCATCACTTGCATGTGTCGCACGATACGTAATATTGTCTTTTAGTGTTCCGCGAAACAGCATAATATCCTGTGAAACATAACCGATATTTTTACGAAGGTCTGCCGGATCCATTTGCTTAATATCGATTCCGTCAATAAGGACTTGTCCGCTGTCGGGCTCATAAAGTCCGAGGATAAGTTTTTGGATCGTACTTTTTCCTGATCCGATTCTACCGATAAAAGCGACATTCTCACCAGGATTTATCTTAAAAGATATATCTTTTAATACTTCAACATCGGTATTAGGGTATTTAAAAGTGACCTCTTTAAATTCAATGACACCGTTAAAATCAGGTTTCTCCACAAACTTTTTACCGGCAGGTCTTTCACTTGGCTGAGAGATGATATCGTTGATCGTCTGATATGATGTTTTTGTATCTTCATAGTTTGTCATAAGTGCTGCGACTTGTCCCATAGGAGCAAGTGTTCTTCCTGTCAGGATAACCACAGCGATGAGTCCCCCCATAGAGAGTTCAAAATCTTTTATCAAATATGCACCGTAGACCACTACCATTACAGTGTTTAACTGGATAAGCAGCTGTGTGATAGTAGGGATGGAAGCTGATAAGAGACGGGATTTTAATCCTCTTTCTGCAATCTCGCCTGAGGCTTCTTCCCACTGCCATTGTGCAAGGCTTGATGTCCCCAAAGTTTTTAGCGTCTCAATATTATTGAGTGTCTCGATCAAAATAGCACTTTTTTTCGCACTTGCTTCATGCGTACTTTCGATGCTTCTGCGAAGCGGTGTCTTGATAAAAAAAGCATAACCTAGAATGATCATCATAGTAATAATAGGAATAAAAACAATAGTTCCGCCTATGTAACCGATGACCGCTAAAAATATAATCGTAAACGGCAGGTCAATAACAGCTGCCATCGTCGCATTTGTCAAGAAGTTTCGTATAGCGTCAAAGTCTCTGATATTACTTGCAAATGAACCGACGGATGCCGGGTGATGTGCCATTTTCAGGTTCATGACTTTTTCAAAAACGATCGATGACATAATCACATCGCTTTTTTTGGCAGCAACTTCGAGCAAGTAGGTACGCGTAAACTTTAAAAATGTATCTATACCGTATGCAATGGTGACTCCTATGGCAAAGACCCAAAGAGTCTCCATCGCATTGTTTGGAACGACTCTGTCATAGACATTCATGGTAAACAGCGGACTTGCTAGAACAAAGAGGTTGATAAGCAGTGAAGCAAGAATAACATCTTTATATGTGCTAATTGAGAGTTTGATTGTACTCCAAAACCAATGTTTTTGTGTCAGTTGAAGTGTTCTGGAGTTTTCTTCGCTGTACTCAAAGGCTTTCTTGATCATAAAGGCATAGCCGATGTACTCATCGTCTAATGTCTCGATATCCACCCATTGTTCTATCGCTTCCTCTGAAGGCATAATGATCTTAGCTTCTTTTCTGTCTTTGCTGAAACTGTCTAGAATACAGGCACCCTGATTCGATAACAGTATGATCATAGGAAGCTGAAGAGGTGAGATCTGTTGCAGAGGTCTTTTAATAAGAGATGATTTTAATCCGGCTCTCTCCGCTGCACGGGAAAAAAGACCTTTTGAACTGTTGATCGAGAAAAGTTCTGGAGCCTCTTTGCCCATCTCTACGGGAAGTCCTGCTGTAAGAGCTTCCGCAGAGTAGGGCTTGTGGTAGAGTTTGGTAAATAATACTAGACAATCAAGAAGGGAGTCCATTCTTAGATTTTCATAAGATGCTATTGCCACGTATTCATTCCCTCTATTTTAGTTTTTTTACAATAATGTCTACTCTATTGTTCATCTGTTTTCCGTCAGAAGTCTCATTACTTACTAAAGGAGCTTCGTCTGCTTTAGATAGCACTGTGATGTTCTCTTTTGCGATTCCGGCTTTTTCAAAGATCGATGAAACTGTCTGTGCTCTGTTTTGCGCAAGTTTAGAGATCTCTTTTTTAGCCAAGTCATCGCTGTCGACATTACCGATAACAGTTAGTTTTATTTTGTCAAATCCATAAGGCTGAAGCTGTTTAAGAAGTGCATTTAGTTTGTCAGCTCCATCAGTTGTCAATTCCGAAGAATCATTTTCAAAAGTAAACGGTGTATATCTTTCAATAACAGAGACATTCGAATCAGTATAAGAACATCCGTAAATATTTTTCATATCTTCTGAAAGAGAGTTGCTGCACAGATCGCTGTCATCGACTATCAAGTCATGGTCATTATCGTAAGAGACCATAAGTCCATCGTTGTTGTTAGGTGTTTTGCCGTTTAATCCGACTGAACCGTAGTAGTTTAAATCGTTATCTGAAAGCACCGTGTCTACAAGCTGTCCCATCGCATCAAGGATTCTATATTTTGCAAGTAAAAGATTGTACTCGTTATTGATGATCTGCGATTTTGAACCTATAAAGTCATTCTGTGCAGAAAGAAGGTCAAGTAAAGAGCGTCTTCCAAGATCGTATTCTTTTGAATAGAGAGTCAATGTTTTTAAACTATATGTCTTATAATCTCTTAGATTTTTAAGCTGATCTTTTAGCTTTTCGTAAGAGATCCAAGCTTGGTTTAGATTTTGGATGATCTGTCTGCGAATAGAGTTTTTACTTTGAACTTCTTGATGTATTTTGCTAACACTCTTTTGCAGGTTTGCTTCATCAGAAAAACCGTTAAAGAAGTTGTATTTCAGATACGCCATAGCTCTAAAAGTATCATCGTTCCCTTCTACTCCGCTAAGGTTTTTATTCATCGATTGTGATACTTCTAGATCGACTGTAGGGTAATAGGGTGCTTTTTTCTCTTTATATGTAGCCTGTGCCAGTTCAACATTGTATTTTGCGACAAGGATCGAAGGATTGTTTTGTATAGCACGTTGTGCTGCATCTTCCATAGAAGCAGGAAGAGCAACGTTTAACTCAGGTTTTTGCATTTCGTCCGGATCTAAATACCTTCCCAGAAATCTCTGCATCGTAAATTTTGCATCCATCAGGCTGTTTTCCTGGACGACATAGTTTGATTTAGCGAGTGATAATGATGACTGGATCTTGTTGACCTCTGAAAGAGTAGTCAGACCTGCGTCATATAGCTTTTGTACTTTTCTAAAGATCTCATCAGTAATGTCGACATTCTCTTTTGCAGTCTCTAAAAGTTCTTTATTCCTTAAAAGCTCTAAATATGAGCTTACCGTAGAAAATGATACAGAATTTACTTTTTCGATGTAGCTGTAAGCTGCAGAGATGGTTCTGGCTTCCTGCTCTTTGACCTGATATGTAGTCGCAAAACCGTTAAACAGGTTTTGAGTAAGGGTCAGTGAGTTTTGATAAACGGAAAGATTGGTATTGACATCTGCAAGTCCCGGTCTGCTTGATTTCTCATTTTTCTCAGTCCCCACACCGAGAGAAAGATTCAACTTCGGATAATAACCCGCTTTTGCAATCGAGACATCCTCTTTTGTCGCATTATAGTTTTTTGCTTTTTCAACAATGTCCGGATTTGTCTTTATGACCTCTTGAATCGTTGTCCTGAGATCCTGTGCAAAAATCGCAGTTGATACCAGAACAGATAACAGCAATACCCTTTTCATCAATTTACCCCTTTAATTTTATTTTAGTCTTCTTTTTCTACCATCTCTTTATATTGTGCAGCCATTTTATCTATCATATCTCTATTAGGAATTTTTCTTGAAGCAGTATATCCGATAATATTATCATTCTCATCATATTTTGGAATAATATTTACGATAACCCAGTAAAACTTGCCGTCTTTACGCAGGTTCTTTACATACCCTTCCCACATCTTTCCGCTTTGTACTACTTTCCACATCTCCTCAAAAGCAGCTTTAGGCATATCTGGATGACGGAGGATGCTGTGTGGCTGACCAATAGCTTCTTTGGCAGAATATCCACTCATCTCGACAAACTTTCTATTTACGTAAGTAATGACACCTTTTGTATCTGTTTCAGATATAAGTGTTCTCCCGTCAAAAAATACTTCTTCATTAACTGGCTTAGGTCTTTGCATTAATTTACCTTTTTAATAAATATTTTGGAATAGTATATCTTTTATACCCTTATGCAATATTTATATGATAACAGTTGCGTTATAATTGCATAAAAATAAGTGTAAATAAAAGGTGCCTATAAATGTTATCATCTGACGTAGATAAACTTTTAGACCAGAAAAACAGACTGTTAACCGAGATATATTTCGATCTTCAAAAACATTTTGAAGAAAAGTATGGAAACGATACAGTCGTATTTATGGAGATCGGTACCTTTTTTGAAGTCTATGAGATCAATAACGATGATGAACAGATAGGTAAAGCAAAAGAGATAGCTGAACTTTTAAACATACAACTTACAAAGAAAAATAAATCCATCATTGAAAACTCTGCAAAAAATCCTCTTTTAGCCGGAGTCCCTGCGGTTTCGTTTGAAAGATATTTAAATCGTCTTATTCAGGAGCAAAAATACACTGTAGTTGTAGTGAAACAGCGTGGAAAACCGCCGAAGATCAGCAGGTATATCTCGCAGATCATCTCTCCGGGTACAAACTTTGACTACACCATAGATAATGACGACAACTACATCGTCTCTTTACTTGTGGACAAGCACCGTGATATCTATACGGTCGGATACAGCGCCATCGACATCACGACAGGAAAGACATGGCTCTATGAGACACACGGAAGCAGCGAAGACCCGTCATATGCGCTAGATGAGGTGTTTAACCTTTTAAACATCTATAAGACAAGTGAGGTCGTGCTTACATTTTTAGATGGAGTGGACGATCAAAGAGCGGTACTCAACTATCTAGAGATCCCGGAACATTATCATTACACTGTCAATCATGACATCCCCCGCATCGATTATCAAAACGAGCTTTTTGAAAAAGTGTACCAGATACAGTCGCTTCTCTCTCCTATAGAGCATCTGGACTTAGAACGCTCGCCAATGATATCGCAGGCGTTAGCGATACTTGTACATTTTGTCATCGAGCATGACGTACATATCATTCAGAAGCTCGACCGTCCGAACATCATAGACAACCGCCGTTACATGTACCTTGGCAACAATGCGCTTGAGCAGCTTTCCATCATTTCAAAAGACAGAAGTGAGATGACGCTTCTTAAGATGCTTGATAAGAGTGCCACGGCGATAGGACGTCGTCTTTTAAAAGAGAGACTTCTAAACCCTATTATGGACCCAGAAGAGCTGACACGCCGCTATAATCTTATAGACAGAGTCAATTCTCATACTAGATATCTTGAAGAGATCATGCGTGGTATCTATGACTTGGAACGTCTTTCTCGCCGTCTTGATCTTGGGCGTTTACATCCTTTTGAGATGAATCATATCTATGAGTCGATGATCAATGTCAAGGAACTGATGGGCTACATCAAAAAACATAAGATCCAAAAGACGACTTTTGCCGAGCATGAAGTAGACGAGTTTTTAAGAGATATCTCTAAAAGCATAGACCTTGATGTTTCAAGACGCTTTACGGTAGCTACGATTGACGAGAACTTCTTGATGAGAAGCGTGGATGCGGCAGTAGATACATTAGTGGATGAAAATGCGAAGATGCTTCAGACATTTAATATCATTATGGATCATATACAGGAGTTGATAAACGGTGTGACATCAAGCAATTCGACTGGAAGTGTGGCACTTGGAGTTCTTGATAAAGAGGGCTACTATATAACGCTGAGCAAAAACAGATATTCACTTATCGAGAGTATTTTTAAATCACATGAGATCGATATCGATGGCTTACATGTAAGTTTTAGCGAATTCAGTGTTAAAAAGCTGACGAACAACGTAAAGATAACATCTCCGTTTTTAGATGAACTCTCAGACAAGATCATGCGAAACAAAACCAAGATAGTCGCACTCGTAAAAGACAGATATACACAGCTTCAAGGTGTTTATGAACGCCGTTATGCACTCCTTTTTGATCGTGTAATACAGTATGTTGCAGACCTAGATGTAGCGGTGAGTTCATCAAAAGTCGCGCAGATGTACAACCATTCAAGACCGATGCTGGTGGATGTCAAGGATGACGAGAACTTTATGCAGATCATGCAGCTGCGCCATCCGCTTATCGAACTGCAGCAGCGCCGAGGCATCTACGTGCCAAACGACATCGTCATGGGGAACCGCGAATACATGGACGTACCGTATCCGACGACTGTTATGCTTGACGTACATGTACATGACGGTCACGACATCAACGGTGTGCTTTTATACGGAATCAATTCAAGCGGAAAATCCTCTTTGATGAAAAGTATCGGTATAGCCGTACTCATGGCGCAAAGCGGGTTCTTTGTGAGTGCTTCTGCGATGAAGTTCTCTCTTTTTGAATCCATCTTTACACGTATTGTTTCACGCGACAACCTTGCTAAGGGACTTTCGACTTTTGCCGTGGAGATGGTCGAACTCAAAAACATCTTTAACCGTGCAAGCGTGAAATCTTTAGTTCTGGGAGATGAGATATCACACGGAACGGAGACGCTCTCAGGTGTTGCCATTGTGGCAAGTGCCATCATAAAACTGGCAAAGCTCAGAAGCATATTCTTGTTTGCAACACACCTGCATCAGCTTTCTACTATGGGCGAGATCCGCAGACTCAAAAACGTGGTCGATCTGCATCTGAGCGTTGAGTATGATGAAGAGAAAGATATCCTTGTCTTTAACCGCGTACTTCAAGCAGGCAGCGGAAGCAGTATCTACGGACTGGAATTTGCAAAATCGCTTCATATGGACGGTGAGTTCTTAGATACTGCAAATACGATACGAAAACGCCTTGCGAACGACTTTGACGAGCTTGAGCTTTTAGTCAAGAAAAAGACGAGCAAGTACAACAAAGAGCTTTACGTCACAAAATGTGTCATCTGCGGGGCTATGGCTGAAGACGTGCATCACATCTCGCAACAGTCGCTTGCAGATAAAGCCGGCTTTATCGGGCATTTCCATCAAGACCATAAACACAACCTTATACCTCTTTGTAAAGAACACCATAGATTGATCCACGATGGTAAGATAAAGGTTAGCGGGTTTATAATGACCTCAAAGGGCTTACAGCTTGAGTATGAAGAGATGTTAAAACCGTCTCAGTCTCTTGTCAATGAGGGTGATGAGCTTGCAGTAAACATCATAGAAAAGAAAAAAGAAGAGGTCGAAAAAGAGGAAAAACCTGTTTTAGATGATTGGGATTTTTAGAACACGACTTTAAATCTGTTTACATGTAAAGATGGAGGTGAGTGATGAATTTAAAAGAACCTACAGCCTGTCATGACGGCAGTTGCGAGATCGGGAAGACATTTTATACCTGTCCGATGCATCCTGAAATACACCAAGATCATCCGGGGACATGCCCAAAGTGCGGTATGGCTTTGGAAAAAGAGACACAAACAGTTTCTACGGTAAAAACACAGTACACCTGTCCTATGCATCCCGAGATCATAAGAGACAAACCCGGAACCTGTCCAAAATGCGGTATGGCGCTCGAATCCGTAACGGTTGAAGTAGAAGAGGAAAACAGAGAACTAAACGATATGAGCCGCCGTTTTTGGATCAGTCTTGTTTTTGCTCTGCCTGTTTTCATTGTCGCTATGACAGCCGACCTGGCTCCTGCACTATTGCCGAAAAGTATCTCCATGAAAGAGATCCAATGGTTTGAATTTATCCTCTCTTCTCCCGTAGTCCTGTGGGGCGGATGGCCTTTTTTTGTCCGAGGATGGCAGTCGCTTCAGACATGGAATCTTAATATGTTCACACTAATCTCCATGGGTGTTGCAACGGCTTGGATATATAGTATAGTCGCACTTTTTATGCCTCATATCTTTCCTGCTCTGATGCAAACCAATGAGGGACTTGTGCATGTTTATTTTGAAGCTGCGGCAGTTATTACGGCTTTGGTGCTTCTAGGTCAGGTACTTGAACTAAAAGCGCGATCTAAGACCAATAGTGCCATCAAGACCCTTCTGAATCTTTCTCCAAAGCGGGCTCACCGCATAGATGCAAAGGGAGAAGAGGAAGAGATAGCTCTTGAAGCTGTTGAGGTAGGAGACACTTTAAGAATCAAGCCGGGTGAGAAGATTCCCGTGGACGGTGTCGTCATAGAGGGAAAAAGCAATGTCGATGAGTCGATGATCACGGGTGAACCCGTCGTAGTCGCTAAATCTGAAGATGACAGGCTCATAGGTGCGACACTCAATACAAACGGGACTCTGCTGATGCGGGCCGAGCGTGTAGGAAGCGATACGATGCTCTCACAAATAGTCGACATGGTGGCAAAGGCACAGCGCTCGCGTGCACCTATCCAGCAACTCGCAGACACGGTATCAGGCTACTTCGTGCCGGCAGTCGTTATATCTGCTGTATTGGCATTTTTAGGATGGTATCTTTTTGGACCCCAGCCGCGTCTGGCTTACGCTATTGTCGCTGCTGTCTCCGTGCTTATCATCGCTTGTCCCTGTGCTTTAGGTCTTGCAACACCCATTTCCATTATGGTCGGAACCGGACGTGCGGCACTTTCAGGGATACTCATAAAAGATGCACAGACTTTGGAAACAATGGAAAAAGTGACTACTTTAGTCGTTGACAAGACTGGGACTTTGACACAGGGGAAACCGCGCCTTACAAACATAAAAGTTGTAGAGGGATTTGATGAAAACGAGATGCTGCAATATGCCGCAAGTATTGAAAAAGTAAGTGAACACCCGTTAGCAGAAGCTGTAGTGGAGCGTGCAACAGAGGCCGGTCTGTCTCTTTTACATGTAGGCGAGTTTAATTCAGTTACAGGTAAAGGGATCGAGGGCAGGATAGAAGGTAAAAAAGTAGTTCTAGGAAGCGAAAAGTTTTTAGAGAGTCTGGACATCGCGACCATAGAGATGAGTGATAATGCGGACCTTTTACGTAAAGAGGGTAAAACGGTCATCTTTCTGGCTGTAGAGAACACTTTAGGTGCGATCTTTTGTATAGAAGACCCGATAAAAGAGAGTTCTAAAGAAGCGGTCAAGATGCTTTTGGATGAGGGCATAAAGGTAGTGATGTTAAGCGGGGACAATGAGCAGACGGCAAATGCCGTTGCAAGAAGATTAAATATCAGCGAGGTCTATGCCAACATACTTCCCGAGGGAAAAGGCGAGGTGATCAAAAAGCTTCAGCAGGGCGGCGCAGTCGTGGCAATGGCAGGAGACGGCATCAATGATGCTCCGGCGCTCGCCCATGCAGATGTAGGCATCGCTATGGGAGGCGGAACGGATGTCGCCATCGAGAGTGCAGGGATCACTCTGATAAAAGGGGACCTGATGGGTATCATCAAGGTGATAAAACTCAGCCGTGCGACGATGAAGAACATACGACAAAACCTCTTTTTTGCTTTTGTCTATAACAGTATCGGTATTCCTGTAGCAGCCGGCTTGCTCTATCCATATTTTGGGATACTCTTATCTCCGGTTATTGCGGCGACAGCTATGAGTTTCAGCTCGGTATCGGTCATCACAAATGCACTTCGATTAAAAAACATAAAGATATAGGAAAACATTAGATGAATATAGCCGTATCAGGGTGTCTGCTTGGAGAGAAGGTCCGTTATGACGGCGGTGATAAGCGTGATAGTTTCATAGCCGATGAGCTTGGAAAATATGCCGAGTTTACACCATTTTGTCCCGAAACGATCGTTTTTGGTACTCCGAGACCTTCAGTCAGACTTGTCACTTTCCAAGAGCAGATAAAAGTACTTAGGAACTGTGACCTAGTAGATGTTACAAAAGAGCTTGAAAAAGGCGTCAGAGAAGAGGTAAATCGCCTAAAAATTCTAGAACTGACAGGCATCATCTTTAAATCCAGGTCACCAAGCTGCGGTCTAGGCACAACACCGACGTATCAAGAAAACGGTCTGGAAGAGGGGAAAAGTTACGGACTTTTTGCAAAAGCGTGCAGGGATGAGTATCCACTTTTGCCGATGGAGGAGGAGGGCCGTTTATGCGATCCTGAGGTTCGAGAAAACTTTGTGATGCAGCTTTTTGCCTACGATGCGTTTGAGACATTTAAAAAAGCATCTCCAAAGATGAAAGAACTTGTCGCATTTCACACAAGATATAAGTTCCTGCTTCAGGCAAAAGATGAAAAGGACTATAGAGAGCTCGGTAATGTGACTGCTAACCGTGAAGGTTTGGAGTTTGGCGAACTTTTTCAAAAGTATGAGCATCTTTTTAAGACAGCCATCTCAAAAAAAAGCTCCATAAAGTCTATACGAAACGTATTGGAGCATATGGCGGGATTTTTAAAAAATGAATTGAGCACAAGTGAGAAAGCGACTTTGCATAAACAGATAGAAGAGTATGCTCAAAAGAGAATTCCGCTTATTATGCCGCTGAACACATTGTATCAATATGCTAAAAAGTATGAGGTCGACTATCTGCTGGAACAGGTTTTTTTACAGCCGTATCCTCATAATCTGGCACTTTATTCATATTTGGAAGGTTTAAATGAAGATACTTTGGTTTAGAAGAGATCTAAGAGTGGAAGATAATCCACTTTTATCGGTAGAGGGAGTCGTCTTGCCTATCTTTGTCTTCGATGCGGATATATTGCAAACGCTTGATCTAAGCGACAGACGGGTGAGTTTTATCTTTGACAGCGTGATGAAGCTCAAGAGGAAGTTGAAGTCGATGGGGCTTGACCTGGCTGTGTTCTTTGCAAAACCAAAAGAGGTGTTCTCTTACCTAAGCCAGTTTTCTCCCACAGAAGTAGTGGCTTCTGGAGATTACGACTCTTACGCAGTCCAACGCGATATGGAAGTATCGCAAATACTTCCATTTAGATATATCTACGACACCTATATTTTTGAACCCGAAGAGATACTAAAGAGTGATGGTACACCTTATGTTGTCTTTTCGGCATTTTATAATAAAGCAAAAGAGATATTTGCCGCTAAGCATCTGCAGGAACATCATAGAGGTGAGAACTATATGTTTCAATTTAACTGCGACAAGCTCTATCATCTCAGCGAATCAAATCTTTTTTTGATGCAGCTTGTCATAGAATCGTTTGGATTTAGAAGAGTATCTTACGAGATCGAGCCGCTTGATGCTCTTTTGGATGAACTGCCGAAAAAACTGAACGGCTATGAGCATGACCGTGATTTTGTGTCTCTTGATGCGACCTCACATCTGAGCGTGCATCTTCGTTTTGGAACGCTGGGTATACGGGAACTGCTGCGTTTTTTGATCATGTGTATGAAAGAGGGGATCGAGACAGAGGCATTTTTCAGACAGCTTGTATTTCGCGATTTTTACGCATATCTTCTTTACCATTTTCCGTATCTGGAATGGGAGAACTTCCGTTATCCGTTTAAAGGCATCGAAGATGAGAAGAGATACAGAGGTTTTTGCGAAGCAAGAACAGGTGTGCCCCTTGTCGATGCAGGTGTAAGAGAACTGATTGCGACGGGTAAGATGCATAACCGCGTGAGGATGGTATGTGCTTCATTCTTTACAAAAGACCTGCTTTTACCGTGGCAGTGGGGAGAGAAGTTTTTTGCAAAGCATCTTTTTGATTATGATGCAGCGTCAAACATCCTTTCATGGCAGTGGAGCAGCGGCACGGGAGTCGATCCACAACCCTATTTTAGAATATTCAATCCCTATCTTCAAGCGAAAAAGTTTGATAGTGATGCTTTGTATATAAAAAGATGGATCAAGGAGCTTGAAAATTTTGATGTAAAAGATATTAACAATGAGGATTTTCTTTTACAAACGAATATAAAAGGGTATCCCAGACCTTTAGTAGAACACAAAAAAGCTTCTATGGAAGCAAAAAACTATTTTGATGAATGTTTGAAGTCTTAATCTAACTTATTGTTGATGCTTCATCATTCGTTCTTGTTTTAGTTTTTCGTGATAGATCTCGACACTTGAACCTTTAGAAATATTGCTATTCATCATGACCAAAGATACCAGATAAACAAGCGCAAAAAAAGCGAAAAAGCTTGATATGAAGTAAATATTCATATATTTGTTAAATCTTTTCATCTGCTCCTCCTTATAAGAATAAAATTTATTTATAAATAAATAATATCATCTAAGAAGTCTACATCTAAAGTTAGTAGACAGCAATAATGATTTGTGATTAGTCTACAAATTTAAGTAAAAAGTTTTTAATCGCGGTTTTTGTTAGAGTAGTGGGTGGCACTTACGATATCGCCGATAATAGCTTTATGGTAGACGTAAGGTTTTTTGATGTGGCTTATCACATACCTTCCTCCTGAAGTCGTGATGACCTCTAACGTTCCGACATCGATGATATTTTTAAACTTTTCGTTTAAAGGTTTAATATAGATAGTCCGTATCTCTTCGAGTTTTATGGGATATATTTCTCTATTTTTATACCCTTTATGGATGATAAGACGGTTCTGTGTTAAAACACAGTGATAGAATTTTTTCTCTTTTATCTCTTGAAGATGCATATAAAATGTTCGTATAATGAGTACAAGACCGATGACGCCTATCTCATATGTATACCCTATAAAAAGCAGTAATGCACCCAGAGCGTAAAGAGAGATGATGCTGTTGTAAAAACTTTTTGAGATATCGGCAGAGACCAGGATCGATTCATCCTGGTGCAGTATTTTTTCAAGTGCATCCATATATACTTCTTAAATATTTTAAAATTTGTAACATCTTGTATATATGAATATTATCGTTTTAAACTTAAAAAAAATGATTTTATGTCTTAAACTGCTCCAGTTTTGTATTTAACTCTTCTGTCATAGAAGAGAGATGTTCAGTCGCAGCGGCGATCTCTTCTATACTGCGTGTATTTTCCATAGAGACTTCGTTGACAGCCACGATATCCGTTATCATATTCTGTATTTTACTTCCTGTTTCTTTTGTGCTTGCAGCAGACTCTTGGACTAATACAAGAGTATTTGTCATACTCTCTGTAGAGCTGATCATTTTTTTGTTTACGTCATTCGATACTACCAGCATCTCTTCGATAACCGTTGCATTTTTGTTCATCTCTCCGGCACTGTCTACGATATTTTGTACGATGAGGTTTACGGATGCTTGTATCTCTGTCAGACTTTTTTGTGTTCTTTCTGCGAGTTTTCTTACTTCATCCGCGACAACGGCAAATCCGCGACCATGTTCACCTGCACGTGCTGCTTCTATTGCCGCATTGAGTGCAAGAAGATTTGTCTGGTCTGCTATGTCACTGATGATCGATAAGATATCTTTTACCTGCTCTGCATCGCTTGAGAGGTGGTTGAGTTTTTCCGCAAGATTTACTTCTACTTCAGCAGTTGATTGGATTTTTCCTATAAGTGATGCATACTCTTTTGAGACATCGTTTATATTTTTTGAAGTGTTTTGGATCTCATTCATCACATATTCACTTTTTGCCAAAGTGTCGCTAAGGTCGTTTTGAATGACATGTGCTTCTTGCGACGTCTTATTGATTATATTCGATGATTTTTCAATGTTTTTTCCGATATTCATTGATGTTACGGAGAGTTCGTTGGCAACAGTTACATTCTCAAGACTCGTCTGTTTGGAAGTATGAACTGTCTCGCCGAGACGTTTCATAAAGAGATTTAATGCATTTACCATTTTGAGTATCTCATCATTATAATCATATTTATATTGAACCGTCAGGTCATTTTGATTTTTTGAGATCTGTTCAGTCACTTTTCTCATCGGTCCTATAATAGAATTCACAATGAATAATCCCAGTGCTGCGATTGATATCAATAATACTAGTATACTTACATGATATATGTAGCCGACTTTATCTATTCTACTGTTCATTTTTTCGTTGGATTCTTTTAAAAGATTGTCTAGAATGGATTCAGTTTTATGTATCGTTGCCCGCATTGCCCCTTGAATCCCCAGCTTTTCATTAAATCCAAGTGTTGCAAAAGCATTTGTGATCTCTTGAAAGCTCTGTGTGTAAGTGTTCATATTGTTTAAAAGTTCACTTCTCAGAGTTTTGTCTATTTTCATTGTATCTATGTAATCAAGACATTTTTGTGTATTAACTGCATGTTTTTTGATGTATTTTTCATCTTTGCGCAATAAAAAATCTTTTTCGTTACGTCTTAGTTGAAGCATCTTCGCATTTAAAGAGTCGTCATGTATACTTTTTGCAGTTGCTTCTACATTATGAACCGCATTCCGCATTTTCCCTCGTAAGCCTTCTTTCTCACTTAGTCCTATCTCTTTACTCATATCTACATATTCGGTAAATGCTTTGCCGTAATCTTGAATAATCGTATCTAAACTCTCCATCTCCACTTCACTGATACCGACATTAGAAAGATCCTCTTTCATGCTTTCTACATGCTTTAGAAGCTCTTTAAAAGTCACATTGAACTTGTCCGAGTATTTTGTATTGTTACGGAGTATAAAATCTTTTTCGTTTCTTCTTTCCTGAAGAATATACAGCTGAAGTTTGTACAGATCGGAGTTTACACGATGAAAGCTTTTCATCTCGGACTCTTTAAAGGCCGATATCAGATACATCAATGCTATCCCCGAAAAGGTAAGGATAGCCAATATCATTAAACGCTGTTTAATACTTGTTTGTGTTAACATCTCTTAGGTTCCTGTCATTTAATTGATTCTAACAATAAATATACAATTTTTATTCTTAAATGCAAAAAAATAGCGTAAATGTGTTACATTAGTGTTAATTGATCAATTGTTAATGAATAGAAAGTAGTTTTTAAATTAAAGTATTTATTTGTAATTTATGAGTAATCTATAGAAATAAAACCTTAAAGGCAAACAGATGAAAGTAGCGATAACAGGAGCAAGTGGGTTTGTCGGCAGTGCTTTACAGAAGGAGTATCCGGATGTCGTGTATGTACACAGAAACGACAGTAAAGAACTCATATTGCAAAAGCTGAGCTGTGTCGATGTCGTTATCAATCTAGCCGGTGCTCCCATCATAAAAAAGTGGAGTGAAGAGTATAAAAAAGTCTTGATGAGCAGCCGTATCGATACGACCAAAACACTCATAGAAGCGATCAATGAAAGCGATGTAAAGCATTTTATATCGACATCGGCAGTCGGTATATATCCCGACAATGCTATCTGTGATGAGAGGTGTTCTACAATTGCCGATGATTTTCTCGGGGATCTGGCTGCAAAGTGGGAAGCTGTCGCTTTTACATGTAACAAACCTACGACGGTACTGAGATTTGGGATCATACTTGGGAAAGAGGGCGGTGCATTAAAACAGATGCTGACACCGTTTCGTCTTGGAGTCGGCGGAGTCATAGGCAGCGGAAAAGCAATGATGAGCTGGATAAGCATTGTTGATCTTGTCAATATATATAAGTTTATCATCGATAATAAACTGACGGGGATCTATAATGCGACCGCACCGCAGCCGGTTTCTAACCGTGTATTTACAAAAGCACTCGGTAAGGCACTTTATCGTCCAACGATATTTCCGCTTCCCGAGTTTGTCTTAAAAGTTATGTACGGCGAAGCGGCAAGTGTCATAACCGGCTCAAAAGAGATATATCCCGCATCGCTTCAAAGTGCAGGATATAAGTTTATCCATCCCGATATCGACACTGCATTACAAGAGCTTCTAAGATAGTTGCCATGTTTTCTTGATATAATTGTGCCTTGAATAATAAAAGGGCAAAACATGAGAAAAATACTATTTTTTAGTGCGGTTTTAGCACTGTTTTTTTCCGGCTGTACGCAAGAAACACAAAACAAAGTAAGCAGAAGCATCCAAAACTGGACAGGTACGAACGGTGTGCTTGATATCTATATGGGTGAAAAACTCGTGCAGAGATTCATCAAAATAGACAAGCTCTCTACGGCTGTGAGCACACAAGGCGATGAGTCTAGAGACTACCGTTACGGATACGGCTATTTGGATAAAAACTTCAACTATAAAGTCGATGAGGGTGAGAAAAAACTCTATTTCGAGGTCAGCAACTACTCGACACCGTATGTATTTTATGAAAATCCGGAACGTTAATGAATATCATAGAACTTTTTAAATTTTTAATTCGCTCAAAGAGCGAGACCCCGGACGACGGCGGAATACTGGAATTCGTAGAAAACTACCTTGAGGGTTTCACGGCAGTGAGAGTAGATAAGAATGAGGTCAAAAACCTTTTTATCTATAAGAAGTTCGGTCAGGGAAAACATCTTTGTTTTGCGGGACATGTCGATGTCGTACCGGCAGGCAGCGGATGGGACACGGATCCTTATGAAGCCGTTGAAAAAGAGGGTTACATCTACGGACGCGGAACGCAGGATATGAAAAGCGGTGTTGCAGCATTTTTGCAGGCCGTAAAAGAGACGACTGATTTTGACGGAACATTGTCGCTTCTTCTGACTTCTGATGAAGAGGGCCCCGCAAAGCACGGGACTGTTGAGGTATTGAGATACTTACAAGAGAATGATCTGATGCCGGACAGCTGTGTCGTAGCAGAGCCTACATGTGAACAGGTGTTCGGAGATGCCATCAAAGTAGGGCGTCGCGGTTCTATCAACGGGCTTATCAAGGTTAAAGGAAAGCAGGGACATGCTGCTTACCCTGAAAAAGGGATCAACCCGATCCATCAGATAGCAAAAGTACTGGATAAGGTGGCGGGCATAGACCTTGATAACGGAGATGAATATTTCGCACCGAGCAAGTTCGTCGTGACGGACATAAGAGCCGGGATGCAGGTGACAAACGTGACTCCGAACTCTTTGGAGATGATGTTCAACGTCAGAAACTCCACAAAGACGACGACAAAAGAGATAGAGGCGTTTGTAGCAGAACATTTTAAAGAGATGGACTATACGCTGACACTCGATCAGAGCGCACACCCTTTTGTCACGGACTCCGATACGAAGATAGTAAAAGATATCGATGCGGCGATAAAAGAGATAACGGGAGTGAAGACGAAATACTCGACTGCAGGCGGGACAAGTGATGCAAGATTCATCGCTCCATGCGGTGTGGATGTTATAGAATTCGGTGTGAAAAATGATACAATTCACTCCATAAATGAGAGAACGACAGCAAAAGAGGTCGAAGATCTCTACAAAGTCTTTAAAAGACTCATTGAAATTCATTAAGGAGATATAATTTATGCAATACGTACAAACAGATAAAGCACCATCGGCGATCGGACCATACTCACAAGCAGTAGTGGCAAACGGAGTGGTATATACATCAGGGCAGATAGCGTTGACGCCAGAGGGTGTGATGTTAGAAGATGATGTCGTCGTTCAGACAAAACAGGTGCTAAAAAACCTTACAGCGGTACTTCAAGCTGCGGGAAGCGACTTGGACAGAGTGATCAAGACGACGATCTTTTTAAGCTCTATGGATGATTTCGTCACTGTTAATGAGATCTATGCAGAGGCGTTCGGTTCTCATAAACCTGCACGTTCTACTGTAGCAGTAAAAACGCTTCCTAAAAATGCTTTAGTGGAGATAGACGCTATCGCTCTTATCAAATAATATAACGTTTTAAACAATATAACTTTTATTCTATATTAGAAGTGCTATTATACTGTTATGTACAAATTTGTTTTATTGAAAGATAAAAGGGGTTTCTTATGCATAGCAGTGGTCTTAGCATTATAGTATTTGTCGTTTTTTCTCTTATCATCGGAGCAGTTCTTAAAGCTTTGATGCGCACAAGTCGTATGCCATATACCGTGATCTTGCTTCTTGTGGGGATCGGTATCGGCGCGATCAACCACTTTGCTATTATAGACAGTGAAAGTTCGCTTAGTGTTATGATCCATCAAGTGGGAGAAATAGACCCGCATCTCATCTTGTTTCTCTTCCTGCCTACACTTATCTTTGAATCCGCGTACTCGATGGAACCGCATCTTTTTTTTCGTATACTCCCGCAGATCGCTCTTCTTGCCATTGTGGGTCTGATTATATCCATGATACTCAGTGCTTTTGCCGTTCACTGGCTCTTGTCATGGGGCATCGGAGCATCCTTGCTTTTTGGAGCTTTGATCAGTGCTACCGATCCGGTGGCCGTAGTCGCGCTTTTAAAAGAAAAGAGTTCACGTAAGCGCCTTGAGACACTTATAGACGGCGAGTCTCTTCTTAACGACGGTACGGCCATCGTATTTTTTACACTTTTTTACGGCTTTGCTCTTGGTACTACTGTTGAGGTGAATTCACTAGCCGTAGTGGGTGAGTTTATCTGGGTCGTCTCAGCCGGTCTGGCCATTGGCGCATTCATAGGCTGGAGCAGTCTTTCGATGATAGGCAAGCTTATAAACCAGCCGCTTATAGAGATAACCATCTCTATATCCAGTGCATACTTGACCTTCATCGTCGCAGAGTATGTCCATGTTTCTGGTGTCGTTGCATTGGTGGCGTTAGCTTTGATGTACTCGACTTTAGGCAGAACGAGAATATCTCCTGAGATATCGCATTTCCTGCATCAGTTTTGGGAGATGCTGTCCTATCTGGCAAACACTCTGATATTTCTGATCGTCGGTATCGTTATCATAACCCATACGAAGTTTGATACGCCGAAACTTTGGGTGATTCTGATAGTTCTGTATCTGTTTCTTATGGTTATTCGTGCTGTTACGGTCGCAGTGCTTATGCCTATCTTAGAGAGGATAGGAGTCGGGATCACAAGAGAAAAAGCTGCTGTCGTAGTGTGGGGCGGTCTAAGAGGAGCGGTCTCTTTATCACTGGCTCTTTCTCTGGCTCAGGACACAAATGTTCCCATAGCTCTTAGAGAAGAGATACTCTTTTTAACGGCAGGTATCGTGTTTTTAAGCATCGTCATAAACGGTTCTAGTATGGAGTGGCTGCTCAAAGTCCTGCATCTAGATAAACTTCCTGCGGCTAAAGAAGCATCGGTCCAAAAAGCACAGCAGGAGATCAATGAGCAGATGCAGAGCTTTTTTAAGATATTAAGACACAATCCGTTTTTCGATAAAGTCAAACTGGATTCTTTGGACGTTCTTATAAATAAAGGAGAAGATCTTTCAAAATCGATAGAAGAGGAAGACATAGAGGTCGCTTTTATGCGCAGACTCCTTGAGATAGAGCGCAGTGATTACTGGCGTCAATTTGAAGAGGGGCACATAGGAAGACAGGCTACTTTTATCCTTTCACGTTCAGTCGAACAGGCACTGGATAACACGCCTATGATCACGCCTCGTCCGGACTTGGAAGAGCTCTTTAAAGCACATACCTCGCCAAAATGGATGAGCAGCGTGCCGTTTATGAAAGAGTATGTAAGTAATTGGAGATTTACCTATCTCTCTCTTAGTTATGACGTGGCAAGAGGTTTCGTTACCGCTCAAGATGAGGTAGAATCGCACATACAAGAGCTCCAACCAAGCCAGGAGAGCGGTGATAAAGTAAGGGATATGATAGATAAAAACCGTTCCATGACGTTTGCATATATCCGTTATATTGCTAAAGAATACCCGGATCTCATAACTCAGCTTCAGTCCAAATCTGCCAACAGATTGCTGCTAAACCATGAACGCTCACTGATCTGGCAGATGGAACATGAGGGAGTGTTAGAAGATGCGGAAGCACAGCACCTTATAGACAATATAGAGACAAAGATGCGTATGAACCGTTCTTAAACGATAGATACTATTAGCGTACTAAAATAGTGTAACGTTTTTAAAACGTTACATGTAAGACATAGCTCTTTATTTGCAGGATTTTAATCTAATTCTATGCTAACTCTATGGTATACTAAACCCTACAAACAAGGAGTCTAAGTGATCAAAAAATATGGAATCTATGTTTTAGTCTTAGTTTTATTTTCCATCGCATCACTGCTTATCTACAAGCAGTTAAACCCTGTCAAACTTGCAGACAATCTTGTGGCATCATCGGGAAATGTCGACGGTGACCTTATAGCTCTCAATACAAAATATGCAGGCCGTATAGAAAATATATACGTCGTGGACGGTCAAAGCGTCAAAAGCGGCGATAAAGTGGCAGCTTTGCAAAATGATGAGTATGAAGCGGAGTTAAGATCGCTGCAAGAGGGGATAGACTCTGCAAAAGAGGGACTCAAAGCTCTTACACAAGAGAGTATGATCACTAAAGAGAGTGTTCCTTTGGAGATAAAAAAAGCTTCAAGAGCCATCGATATAGCTTATGCACAAAAAAAAGAGTTAGAGAACTCTTTGTCATCACTTCAAGAGCAGCTAAAACAGGATGAAACGGATTTTGGCCGTGACCAGACACTCTTTGAAAAGAACCTTATCAGCCAGCAGAAGTTTGAGTACTCAAAATTAAAGCTTGAACACTCGAAGAACAGTTACGACTCACAACAGCAAAGACTTTTGCAGGCACAAAAAAGTATAGATATCGCCGAGTATTCCCTAAAACTTGCACAGAGTCAAAATAAAAAGATAATCGCACTTGATGCAAATGTAGAAGCGGCAAAAAACAATATAAAGTCTTTACAGGCAAGCCGTGACAAACTGCGCATTATCATAGACGACTTGGTCATAAAATCTCCGATTGACGGTTTTGTAGTCGAAAAAGTCGCAAATAAAGGTGAAGTCATCAATCCGGGTATGGTTGTGGCGACACTTATTGACCCGAGAAGCCTTTATCTGAAGATATTTGTCGATACGCTTGAAAACGGCAAGATAAAGATAGGCGATAAGGCTGTCATATTTTTAGATGCTTATCCCGATAGGCCTATAAAAGCAGAAGTGGTGAGTGTCGCTCAAAAAGCTGAGTTCACACCAAAAGATGTGAGTGTCAAAAGTGACAGGATACAAAGGGTGTATGCTCTGCATCTAAGACCTTTAGAAGTGAATCCGCTTTTAAAGCTTGGTATCCCGGCTATCGGAATCGTCTCACTTGACGGAGAGGGGCTGCCAAGCTCGCTAAGTGAGATCCCTAAAATATGAGTACGATCAACAAAAATGTTGTGATGATGGGACTTGTGAGCTATTTCACCGATTTTGCTTCGGCGATGATCACACCCATACTTCCTATTTTTGTCGTCATTGTTTTGCATGAAGGGATGGATAAGCTCGGTCTTATCGTGGCTGTGGCTACCTTTATCTCTTATGCTCTTCGCATCTTCTCAGGCTACATCGCCGACAAGTTCGAAGTCGTCAAGCCTTTGGTGGTCGGAGGCTATCTGCTCTCGACCATAAGTAAGCCGCTTTTTGGATTTGCCCATGATTATATTGCTGTAGGTGCACTAAGAAGTGCGGAGCGTTTTGGAAAAGGGGTCCGTGCGGCTCCAAAAGATCTTCTTATCTCCCACTACTCGCATAAAGACCACTCCGGTAAGACTTTTGGATTTCATAAGACACTCGACCTTGCAGGAGAACTAAGCGGCGCACTCTTTTTGTTTTTGATGCTTTACCATTTTGGACAAAGCGAAACTGTGATGCGCAATATCTTTATGGCGACGATTATCCCCGGACTTATCGGGGTATTTATCGTAATCTTTTTTGTCAAGGATATTCAAAAAAAACAAGATATTGGACCCAGACTTACATTCAGACTCACACAACAAGATAAGCAGACTGCTAAAAGACTTGTCTTTTACTTCTTTTACATGATGTTTGCACTAGATAGCGCTTACTTTACGATGGAAGCAAAAAGTGTGGGGATAGCGACTCTTGTCATCCCTCTTTTGTTTATGGTCTCGACAACAATGCAGAGTCTGACAAGCTATTACTTCGGGATGTTGACCGATAAGATCGGTGTAAAAAAAGTGATGGGTGTCGCGTACACAAGCGGGGTGTTTGCACAGTTTTTTCTATTTTTGCAGACTCCTATGTTTACGTGGATAGCGTTTGGCTTTTTAGGTCTTTTTACGGTTATCTCGCTCAATGCAAACCGCTCCTATATCGCAAAAACAGCCGATAACAGAGGAGTCGTCTTCGGGCTTTTTTATGCCTGCGTGGCTCTTTTTGGAGCAGTGGGTGCATACATCTCAGGAGTGATCTGGGAACACTATGGTATGCATGCTTCGCTTACTCTTTCTTTTGTCGCGACAGCTGTCATCACATTGCTGTTCTTTGTCAAAGGAAAGTTTTAATGGCGGACTTACATGTAAAGAACGTAAGTCTCAGATATAAAAAGGTAACGGCTCTAAGCGATGCTTCATTTGAGGCGAACAGCGGCGAGATCATCGGTTTTATCGGAGCCGACGGTGCAGGTAAAAGCTCTTTGATGCATGCAATTGCCGGAGTAGCCAATTTCGAAGGAGAGATCAGTTACTTAGGGCATCTTTACCACAGTGCAAAAGAGGCGGAGAAGATTAAAGAGCAGATGGGGTTTATGCCTCAGGGGATAGGTCTGGTCCTGTACGATACTTTGACGGTAGATGAACACCTCCGTTTCTTCGCAGACCTGCGGGGGCTGAAAAACAATGCAGAGTTGAAAAGTTACAAAGAGAAGTTGTTACATATGTCCGGACTCAGTGATTTTACCGACAGACGTGCGGAACAGCTAAGCGGTGGGATGATGCAAAAACTCTCGCTTATATGCGCACTTTTGCACCGTCCAAAGCTCTTGATCCTGGATGAACCGACAACGGGAGTCGACCCGCTCAGCCGTCTTGAGCTCTGGGAGATACTTGACAACATACGAAAGGAAGAGGGGACGATCATCATCGTAAGCACCGCATATATGCAGGAGGCTTTAAAGATGGACAGAGTGCACCTGTTTCACAACTCCAAGATCATAGCAAGCGGGACATCCGTAGAACTTATAGACTCCATACGCCCGTACACGTACACCGCAACGCTTACATGTAAGGATGAGGAGTGTCTGTCGTTTGCAAATACAGCCTACTCTTTACAATCGCAGGATGCTCCTTTAGCCGAGCCTACGCTGGAAGGACTCTTCTTTATCAATGCACTAAAAGAGCAAAAGAAAATAGCAAATATAGAGATAAAACAAAAAGAGAGCAGTGAAGAGATCCCGATGGTGGTGATGGAGTCTCACGGCGTGACAAAACGGTTCAACTCGTTCGTGGCGAACAAGAACATAGATATGCAGCTCAAACGAGGAGAGATACTGGGGCTCTTAGGGGCAAACGGAGCAGGAAAGACTACCTTTATCAAGATGCTTCTGGGCCTCTACTCTATAGATGAGGGAGAACTCACACTGCTTGGCAAAACGATAAAAAGTGGAAAAGACAGACAGGAACTTAAATCCAAGATAGGTTATGTCTCACAGCATTTTGCACTTTATAAAGATATGACGGTAAGAGAGAACCTTCTTTATTTTGCAAGGATGCACCGTATCGGAGTATTTAAAGCGATTGAACGCATAAAACTCTATGCCGAAGAACTGGGATTTGAACACTATCTTGACAGTTTTCCAAGTGAACTCCCCCTTGGTGTCAACCAGCGTTTTTCGATCGCTGCAGCACTTTTACATGAGCCTTTGGTACTTTTCTTGGATGAACCGACAAGCGGGGTGGATACTCTGGCCCGTGCACAGTTCTGGCAGATACTTCAAAAACTAAAAGAGGTGTGGGGTATCTCCATTCTGATCACGACCCACTATATGAGCGAAGCGGAATATTGCGATAGAATAGTACTGCTAAAAAACGGAGAGAAAATAGCTGACGACAGCGTGGAAAATCTCTATAAAAAGTATCCTCAGGCAAAAAGTTTTGAAGATATCTTCCTGGAATTCTATAAGGTCACACGATGAAGCACCGCATACGGTTATCGATCATAAAAGCATTTATACTCAAAGAGATAACTGAGCTTGTAAGAACACGTCTTATCATCATGGTCTATATGATGCCCTCGATGGTCACGATCCTTTTTGGATACGGGATAGCCATGGATGTGACCCATTCAAGGATAAGTATCATCGACTACGATAACAGCAAGTTTTCAAGAGAGCTGATCTCGAAGTTTCAGCACTCAAAATATTTTGACGCGACACTGAAACTTCAAAGCGAAAAAGAGGCTATGAAGTCCATTAAGCAGGCGAAGACTGATATCGTGCTTATCATCCCGAGCTCGTTTGAGAAGAACTTGGTAAAGGGTCAAAAAAGTGAACTGGGAGTGTTCATAGATGCGGCTTTTGCAAACAGGGCAAGTACGATGCAAAGTTATGTGCAGGGAGTGATATACTCGATGGCGCAAAGTATCACGGATGTCCCTATGATATCACTTAATACCCGTACGCTTTTTAATCAGGCGATGCGCGACGAAGATGCCATCGTACCGGGTCTCATCGGTCTCGTACTGCTTGTCGCACCGGCGATCCTCACTGCCCTCATCATCGTAAAAGAGAAGGAAAAGGGAACGATATTTAACTTTTACGCATCGCCTGTCAGCAAGTTCGAGTTTATGATAGCGAAGCTTCTGCCTGTGTTTATGCTCCACTCGATCAATATATTTATCCTCTTTCTTTGGGCGACACTGCTTTTTGAAGTCCCTTTTAGGGGAAGCTTCTTTCTCTACTGGATATCAAGCGAGCTTTACCTGCTTATAAGTCTGAGTATCGGTATGCTTATCTCCATCATCACAAGCAGACAGATCGTAGCTGTGGTAATGACCGTTATCATAACCATCCTGCCTGCCTTTTTATATTCAGGGATGCTGATGCCTATCTCCTCTATGCAGGGCGCATCTTGGGTGGAAGCGCATATGTTTCCGGTCATGTACTACAACCATATCCTTTATGATGCATTTTTGATAGGTCAGGGGTTTGATTCTCCAAAGATAGTGCTTTATCTTTTCATTATGGCAGGGTTTGTCGTTGTATTGCTTGGCAGCGGAGCATTACTCCTTAAAAAGGAGATGAGATGATACGTATCTTCTTTGTGGTCTTTGCAAAAGAGATGGCGAGTTTTATGCGCTCGCCTATGCTCGTCCTTTTAGTGCTTTACTCATTTACGATAGATATCTATGTATCGGGAGACGGCATCGATATAGAGCCAAGAAATGTGGCTGTAGGCTATGTCGATAACAGCGGAGGCGGCATCAGTCAAAAGATACTCTCAGGTTTGCATCAGCCGGAGTTCGTTCGAGCTGTCCGTTTTAATTCGCAAAGAGATCTGAGTCAGGCGATCTTTAACAAAGAGGTGATGGTCGGTCTGGTCTTTGACTCGGATTTTGAGACACTTTACCGCCAGAAAAAAGATACCCAGTTAAATGTTCTTCTTGATGCAACGTCGGCTTCTCAAGGTTTTACGACACTCTCTTATCTTCAAAACATTCTGCTCGGATTTGAAGGACTGGATATCCCTGTCGAGCTGAAGATACATAAACTTTTTAACCAAAACTCCGACAACAAGTCCTTTATGGCGCTTTCAGAACTGCTCTCGCTCATCACTATGCTTGTGGTGATACTTACTGCCATAGTATTTGTAAGAGAGAAGGAGGAGGGGACATGGGATATCATGCTTTTAATGCCGATAGATCCGAGAGTAACCATCCTTGCTAAAAGCTTTTCTCAGGTCATCATAGTCACTTTCGGCGTCGTACTGAGTCTTGGAATTGTCAATTTTTACATCTTCGATACTCCTATGAACGGTTCATTTTGGGCATTTATGCTGCTGACGTTTTTGTATTCGTTTGCGAGTGCAGGGATAGGGCTCTTTGTGGCAGCTGTCGCAAAAGATGTCATGCAGGTAGCACAGTTTTCCATTGTGATAATGATGCCGCTTATCTTTTTAAGCGGTGCATGGACTCCCGTGTATGCAATGCATCCCATACTGGAGTTCTTTTCGCTCTTCTCACCCTTACGCTACTACATAGAGGGAAGTGAAAGTATATTTTACAGAGGAACAGAGTTTATGGACCTGTACCCTTACTTCTTTGGTGTTTTGAGTCTGGGAGTCATTCTGTACTGGATAGGATTTAGAAAGATAGGAAGACTGTTCTGATGCGCTTGTCGAGATGGCTGGCTCTTTTGTGTTCTGTGACTCTTTACGCAGACCAGTTCTCGATACAGTTCTATAACGACTACTTCGCAGGAGCGGACAAACACTTCACAAACGGCTTTGCTCTGAGCTGGCTGGACAGTGACAAAAATAAAGTGGATTCTAACAGTTCAAGCGGTTACAGCACTCTTTTACTTCATATTGTCGACACCATTCCCTCTGTCAATATAGACAATTACAAAAACTATACTGCAGGTGCAAGTCTCAGCCAGATCATGTTCACGCCAAAAGACACGACGCTCTCCACTCCTCAGTACGATGACATCCCCTATGCAGGATATCTGGGACTTTCAATGTTTTTATTTGAATGGGATAGAGACAGTTTTAAAGAGTACAGAGTCGATCTTGGAGTCGTCGGTAAAGAATCAGGAGCAGGAGATCTGCAAAAATCATTTCACAGGCTGATAAGAAATAAGATACCTCAAGGATGGGATACTCAGATCAAAACACACTATGTGGTTAATGCCCTTTATAGATATGGAGAGAAAAGCTGGCAGAAAGTGAATTCCGACGGCATTACTATGGACTGGTTTAACCACGGCGGTTTTCAGGCCGGGAATAATATTACGGATCTCTTTGCCGGAAGTATGTTTCGTTTTGGGAAAAACTATACGAACAACTTTAATGTTCACTATCCCTATCTTAAAGAGGAAGCATCTCTTTTACGCCTAGACGGCAAACATAAGGGATTTGGGTGGTCATTGACAACGGGAGTAAACGTCGAAGCTTTGGCATACTCATACATCTTGGACGATGCAAAAAGCGAGGGGTACAATATAGACAAGAACTATGTCAACGGCTCACTGTATCTCGGAGGAGATTTTTACTACTATGCACATAAACTGACATATTTCTATCAGGTGCAGTCCTCTTATATTACAAGTCAAAAGACAGTTGACATATACGGTGGACTGACATATACCTATCAGTTTTAAAAAACACTATATCAACTACAGTAATCCTTTATTTTATACCAATATTGACAAAATATATAGTATGATTTTCTTATGAAGATCATCTATTTATTACTAATATACATTAGTGCTTTGGCATCATCGATAACTTTACAGTACGAGGGAGAATTGTCTTTTTTCGGTAAAGTCGGCGAGGCTACTCTGCAGTACACTAACGATGGAAAGAACTACCACATAAAAGTAAGTGGGAACGGAACCGGGATAGTCGGAGAACTGACGGGAAATAAGCAATATATCATCGAGAGTATCGGTATAGTCAAAGAGAATAAACTGATCCCTATGCAGTACATCATGAGAGAGACAAGCAATGATGAAAATAAAACAAAAACATATATATTTGACTATGACAACAATAAAACACTAATCACTCAATATAAAAAAGAGAATAAGAAAGATTTTAAGTTTGACGTCTTTAAAGGTAAGAGTCAAAGGACCGCTAAAATTGTGGAAGAAAATAGTACAAAAGAGTTAGAAAAGGTCTACCCCGATGACATGGTCAGTGTTTTTTTCAATAAAAGAAATAATCTGCTTTATATGAAACAGGGTGAGACTAAACTGATCCATGCATTAGGCAGTGAAGATACGCAAGACGGTGTCGTGATCAGACTGATAGAGAAAAAGGACGACAAATTTATCTTCAGCGTTAGAGTCGAGAAGGATTATCTTGAAGGCGGTGCAGAAGATGTGACATTCGTCTTAGATAAGAACAATATCCTATTTGAAACGAATGTCGACGGGATCCTCTTTTTTGGAAGTGCAAAAGTCCAAAGAAAAAGCGTCGATACAAAAAAAGCAGAATAAAAAAAGAGAGAGGAAAATAACTTTTTACTTGACATTATTACTAATTAGTAATATACTTTTTCTGAGGTGATTGTTTTGAAGATTCATTTAGAAAAAAGTTATGGTGTTAGAGCTGACAACTCCATGAAAACATGGATACAGCTTTTTCGTACATACAACAAGGTAAGAGCAAAAGAATCGGCATACATCCAATCATTCGGGCTGACGATGAACCAGTTTCAGGTTCTTGAAGTGTTGTATCATCGTGGTGATATGAATATCGGGACGATAACAAAGCTTACGATGGGGACACCGGGCAATGTCACTGTTGTCGTCAGAAATCTAAAACGAGACGGCTGGATCAGTTCTGTTGCCGATTTAAAGGATAAAAGAGCTTCTATACTCTCCATCACTCAAAAGGGTAGGGATATTATAGAGAAGTTGTTTCCCGGTCATGCAAAAAACTTTGAAGAGTACTTTGAGGTTTTAGACGAAGATGAGACGGAGACTTTGTTTAAACTGTTAAGAAAGCTGAATAAATCACTTTAGCTTTTTTTTGACTAAATACTACTAATTAGTAGTTTAAAAGGATAGATTATGAGATTAAAAGTAATATTGTTGGCTACAACACTAAGTTTCGGGACACTGTTTGCAGGAATGTATAAAGTCGATGTCGACCACTCCAATGTCGCTTTTAAAGTCAAACATATGATGATATCCAATGTTAAGGGAGAGTTTAAGAAGTTTAGCGGTACGTTTGAGTATGATGAAAAGACAAACAGTTTGAAAGCTTTGCAAGGAATAGTGGATATCGATTCTATCAGCACGGACAATGCAAAAAGAGACGCTCATCTCAAAAGTGCCGATTTCTTTGATGCGGCGAAATATCCTACTATGAGTTATGTACTTGAAAGAGTAAAGGGTGATACGGCTTACGGGAAACTGACTATGCACGGCATAACAAAAGAGGTGAAGATGGAACTTGAGACGAGCGGAACCGTAGTAAAAGATCCTTGGGGCAATACAAGAACAGGTCTGTCATTATCAGGCAAGATAAATAGAAAAGATTTCGGCCTTAACTGGAATCAGGTTATTGAAGCAGGCGGTGTCATGGTCGGCGATGAGGTCAAGATGAGTATAGAACTAGAGGGTATATTACAAAAATAAAAGGTCTTAAGATGATGTCAGCACTTTTTATCGGGCACGGTAATCCAATGAACGCCATAGAAAAAAACGAGTTTACGGACTCGTTGGACAGAGTCGGTAAAACACTTACAAAGCCAAAAGCTATACTTGTCATCTCTGCACATTGGGTCACGCCCTACAGTGCAGTGGCTTTACATAGCGAAGATAATATCCTGTATGATATGTACGGATTTCCTAAAGCACTTTATGATGTGAAGTATCAAGTAAAAAATGCAGATTTTTTGATACCTGAACTGAAAAGACTGATCCCCTCTTTAAGAGTTGAAAGCAGAGACTTGGATCATGGAGTCTGGAGTGTGCTTCTTCATCTGTTTCCAAAGATGGATATCCCGGTAATCCAACTCAGTATCGATGCGACATTATCAATGCGGGAACATTTTGAATTAGGCAGAAAACTCGCTGTATTAAGAGAATCGGATGTTATGATAATAGCCAGCGGTAACGTAACACATAATCTAAGAGAAGCTGTTTTGTGGGATAAAGATGCACCTATAGCGGAGTGGGCAGAGGAGTTCGACGGATTCATTAAAGATGCCCTCTTAGCACGGGAGTATGATACACTTATAGAGTTTGAGAAAAAACAGCGTTATGCACACTTGGCACATCCCACTACAGAACATTATATACCGCTGCTTTATATAGCAGGTGCGATGCAGCGCGGAGATGAAAGTAGTTTTATCTATGAAGGGATCGAACACGGAAATCTAAGTATGCGAAGCTGGATGGTGTACTAACAAAGAGGAGAACAAAGATGCTGAAAAAGATAGATAAAGAGAAGATGTTCCTGTCAGATCAAGGATGGCTGCAGAGCAGATTTCATTTTTCATTTGCCGAGTACAGAGACTATGACAATATGAACTTTGGAGTCCTGCGAGTTTTAAACGATGATATCGTCCATCCGCAAAGCGGTTTTGGAATGCATCCGCATCGCGATATGGAGATCATCTCTTATGTCGTAGACGGCGAGATAACGCATAAAGACTCTATGGGAAACGAGAGAACGCTAAAGCGCGGTGAAGTGCAGTATATGAGTGCAGGCGAGGGCGTGTATCATTCAGAGTACAACAACCACAAGACAGATGATCTGAGACTTCTGCAGATATGGATCATGCCTCCCAGAAAAGGGTTGCCGACGATATACGGCGATGTGTCGTATAAAGAGGAGGAGAGAAAGAACAGACTTCTGCATATCGTCTCAGATGAAGAGGGCGACGCAAAAGTAAAGCTCCATCAAGACGCTAACATCTATGTCAGTGAACTCGATGCCGGTAAAGAGATCCGCTTTGCTATAGGCAATGGCAGACAGATATATTTTGTCCAGATAGAAGGCGAGAGTGAAGTAAACGGCTTACATGTAAAGAGAAGCGACGCCGTCAAGATCACGGATGAAAAGAGCTTACATGTAAAGGCTGTAAATGACTCGCATTTTCTTTTTATCGAGATGAAAGCTGTTTGAATTAAGCAAAGATAAAGCAAGAAAACTTTACAATCCTATAAATGACTGATGGTCGGTCATTCTTATTTTCTATATGGAGCGTCTATGGCAATCATTGTAGACAAGGTTCAAAAACGTCGCGATATCGCCCTTGCATGTAAGGAGCTTTTTGTCGTAAACGGTATAAAAAGCATAACGATTTCACAGATAGCAAAAACAGCAGGAGTGGGCAAGGGTACGCTTTACGATTACTTTAAAAACAAAGAGGATATCGTTTTTGAGATCGTGAATATTTTACTTCAAAAACACAATGAACTCAAAGAGAAGAAGATATCCAAAGTAACATCCACAAAAGAGAAGATAAAAATATTTTCCGATTTCTTTTACAGCGAAGAAGAGGCAGAATTAAGAGAGCTGTATAAAGATTTTGTCTCGATCACGCTCAGCGAGCCGAACAAAGAGATGATTGAGTTTCAGAGCAGATGCTTTGAGGAGTATCGCAGATGGTTCAAAGAGATCCTCCAAGAGGGGATAGATAAGGGTGAGATCATAGAGAAGTCTATAAATCTGGCCAACGGACTTTTCGCTCTAGGCGAGGGGATGTTTATATCAAGCTGTGTCACTGATACGATCGATGATCTTAAAAAAGAGATAGACGATTATATAGATACGCTATTTGATTTAATAGAGGTGAAGAGATGATTAGATTAGTTTTACTATTGGTGCCGGTTTTCGTTTGTGCGGACGACTTGAAAGGTCTGCTTGATTTTGCAACGAAAAACAGTGACCTGGTGGTCTCAAAAACATTATCGCAGGATGCAAAAAGCAAAGAGCTGGACTCACAGAAAAGTGCCTATTTTCCTACATTGGACGTGGGTGCATTTTATCAAAGACTTGATGAGAGAAGTCCCTATATGCCCGGTGATACATATGCGGGATATGCAAAAGTAGGTGTCGACATCTATGACGGTGGCCGCAAGTCCTCATTGGTCGATCAAAAAGAGAATGAGTTCAAAGCAAGCAGTTTTGAGACTGAGGCGATGAAGAAAAGCCTCTCTTTACAGATAGTTCAGGAGTTCTTTACCATCAAGACCCTGCAGGCTACTTTAGAAGCCAGACTAGAAGCGGACAAATCGTTAAAAGCACAGCTTTACCGCATGACACAGTTCTATCTGGCAAAAGTCGCAACAAAAGATGATGTCGACAGACTGCAAGCCGCTTACGATACAAACGTCTACAACATAGAATCCGTAAAACTTCAGATACTCTCGGCTACAAAACAGCTGGAACTAAAAGTCGGAAAAAGCGTAGAGAATCTGGATGATTCATCATTTGAAGAACTTGCAAACAGCGATTATGAACTGATAGACTCCACAAAAGCCCTTATGGCACAAAAAGACTCCGTAAAGTACAGTGCAGAGTCGTTAGCAAGCGTCTACTACCCTGTCTTAAGAGTCGAAGATACATACAGCCTTTACGGATATGACAGATCAGACCTGCAACATCCAGAGGGTGCAAAAGAGCAGAACAAACTGATGGTCACTTTAAATATGAGGATCTTTGACAACGGTTCGGTGCAAAAGACAAAAGAAGCGGTACTTGTGAACGCGCAGGCGCTCAATACTCAGATCAATTATCTGACAAATGAACAAAAAGTGAATTTCAGCATCGCAGAAGCGAGTTTAAATACAAGCAAAGCCGAGATACAAAGCGCACAAAGCGCTCTTGAAGCGGCAAAAAGTGCATTTAAGACCATAGAGGAAAAGTATAATGCGGGCATCGCGGACAACGTGACTTACCTTGATGCTTTGACATCTCTTACAAATGCAAAAGCTTTATATACGAAAGCGAAAAACGATGAACAGATAGCGTATGCGACATACTACTTTTACAGCGGAAAGAATATAGGAGATTATTTAAAATGAGAAAAATACTATTTGGATTATTGGTACTGCTCGCAGGACTGCATGCAGAGGATATCTATGCGACATTTGACGTAAAAGCGGATAAAAGCGCGAATCTTGCCTTTTATGCAAGCGGTATCGTTGAAAAAGTCTACGTCGACATCTCCTCGAAAGTAAAAAAAGGAGACAGACTGGCAGAGCTTCAAAACTCTGATATAAAAGCTTCTCTAGACATGGCAAAGAGCACTCTCGAAGATGCAAAGGTAAACCTGCAGTACACTTCAAGAGATTATGAGAGACAATTGAAGATAAAGACACTTATAGACGAAGCGCAGTTCGACAAGTATCAGCTGGCGTATGAAAGAGCGAAAGTAGCTGTGGCATCTGCTGAGGCAAATGTCGCTTATAAACAGTCATTACTGGATAATACTACTCTTTATGCACCTTTTGACGGAGTCATATTCAATAAAGATATAGAGGTCGGCGATGTCGTGAACTCTATGATGGTTAAGACGGTCTTCAATATCCAAAGCACGTCAAAAAGAAAACTGATCGTAGAGTTTGACCAGACGCATTGGAAGGATGTAAAAGTAGGCGACACTTTTAGATACAAAGTAGACGGGGACACGAAAGAGTATACGGGAAAAATATCTAAGATATATCCATCGGCGAACAACTCAAACAGAAAGATCAAAGCTGAAGTTATGGCAGATGATTTTATCGTCGGATTGTTTGGGGACGGCTATATCCAAACAAAACAGACAAAGTAGGTCTTGATGTATAAATTTGCAATAAAGAGACCGATCGCGACACTGATGTACGTCATGACTCTTGTCATCTTCGGATACCTGAGTTTCAAGTCGATGCCGGCAGCACTTTTTCCAAACGTCGACTTCCCGATGGTGACGGTAAAAACGGTATATCCCGGAGCTGAATCAAGCACGATCGAGTCTCAGGTAACAGATAAGATAGAAGAAGCGGTATCAAGTATCGGCGGAGTCGATAATATCGTCTCTACAAGCAGTGACGGCGTGAGTGTCGTGACGGTGAAGTTCTTCTTGGAGCGTAATATCGATGAAGCGACGAATGATGTCAGAGACAAGGTCTCTGCCGTCACGCTTCCTACAAAAGCCAAGACTCCTTTGGTCAGTAAACTTGATATCGGTTCGGCGTCGGTCATCAATGTTTTCCTGACTGCAAAAAAAGACAACATCAAAGAGTTGATGGTCTTTGCAGATGAAAAGGTAAAACCGACACTGCAAAAGATCAACGGTGTGGGTGCGATCAATATCATCGGCTATAAAGACAAAGAGATACGTATCTATCCAAATATTGAGATGTTGAACAAGTTCGGCATCACTGTTGAAGAGTTAAATAACATCGTAGCAGAAGAGAACGTCAAGATAGGCGGCGGAAAGCTTATATCTCGTACAAAAGAGTATGTCTTAAAGACAAAAGCCGATGCACTGAGTGTCGAAGAACTCAAAAATATCGTTATCAAGGACAACATAAAACTTAAAGATATCGCGACTGTTGAAGATGGTCTGAGTGATCCTAAAAGCTACTCTTCATATAACTCTCAAGAGGGTGTGATGCTTGAGGTCCAAAAGATCTCGGGCACAAATACGCTTGATATTATAGAGCGTGTAAAAGATGTCGTGCCGCAGCTGCAAAAGATGGCAGGCGATGACTTTGGAGTGCAGACACTGCAGGATACGGCTCCTTTTATTATCCACTCTCTTGAAGATGTCGAGTTTGACTTGGTCTACGGTGCAATACTCGCGGTCATCATCGTTTTTGGATTTTTGCGTAACTTTACCATCACGGCGGTATCGGCTCTTTCCATTCCGATCTCTATCATGGGTACGATCGCTTTGATGGACTACATGGGTTTTGATCTGAACAAGATGACGCTTATCGGTTTGACGCTCTCCATCGGTATCATCATCGATGATGCTATCGTCGTCTTAGAGAACATCTATAAAAAGATGGAAGCGGGTATGGGCAAGTTTGAAGCGGCATTATATGGTGTAAAAGAGATGGCGTTTGCAATCCTTGCGATCTCAGCGATGCTTCTTGCCGTATTTATTCCGGTCGCAAACATGAGCGGGATAGTCGGAAAGTTCTTTGAAAGCTTTGCGATGACGGTCGGTTTTGCCGTTGTTATCTCATACACGGTGGCTATGAGTTTCATGCCGAGTTTAAGCGCAAGAGTCCTGCATAAAGGCGAGAGCAGGTTTTACAATATTACAGAGCCGATATTTAAGCTTTTTGAGAGGATGTATGACAAGACACTGAAGTTCGTTTTGAGATTTAAACTCTTGACACTTGTCTTTGTAATACTTGTTTTTGTAGGTTCACTGAGTCTGTTTCCAAAGATAGGGATGGACTTTATACCAAAAGAGGATAAAGCGGAGTTTGAGATACAGCTAAGAGCAAATGCGGGTATCTCTTTAGATGAGATGATAAGAGAATCCAAAAAGATAGAGGATCAGGTAAGAAAAAACAAAGATGTCCTTTTTACCACACTTAGTGTCGGATACAACAGTGTTCAGGAAAAGAACAAGGCACTTATCTATGTCAAGCTGACACCAAAAGACAAAAGAAAACTCGATCAAGAACAGATCATTCAAAACTTCAGGGGTGAGTTGAAACCTTTTTCGAACAAAGATATGTTCATAACAGCCGCTGCGATCCCAAATATCAAAGGTGCAGGGGTCAGTGTACCGTACCAGATAGTCTTGCTGTCAGATTCATTTGAAGACCTTCAAAAGGGAACAAAAAATCTTACGGATTATCTGAAAAAGAAAAAAGGGTTTGTCGATGTTGACACAAATCTTGATGACGGAAAACCGCAGATAGATATAAACATCATCAGAGAGAACGCTTCAAGACTCGGCATTACGGCATCACAGATATCTCAAGCCATCTCGACTGCTTTTTCAAGTGATCTGGAGATATCTTATTTTGAGGAAAACGGCAAGCAGTACAATATCACGCTTCGTTTTGACGATGCGCACAGAGTGAGCATAGATGATATTAAAAAGATTCAATTGCGTGCGAAAAACGGTCAACTTGTTTATTTAAGCGGTTTGGTGAGATTTACAAATACTTCATCTCAGGCAAGTATCTATCACTTTGACCGACAAAGACAGGTCAGTATCTATGCGGATCTGTTCGGGCTTGACCTCGGCGGTGCAGTGAACTATACAAAAGAGGGGATCGACAAACTTCTGCCTCCGGGAGTCACATATAAATTTACGGGATTTGCCGATGAGATGGTAAAAACCGGCAAGGCTTTCGGTGTAGCCGTGGGACTTTCGGTCATATTGATGTTCATTATCCTTGCGGTGCTGTATGAGTCGCTTATCCAGCCTATTATCATCATGATGGCACTTCCTCTTAGCATCATAGGGGTTATGCTGGCACTTTTTGCAACAGGAGAGCACTTCAGTCTTTTTGTCATGATCGGCTTTATGCTGCTTATGGGGATGGTTGGAAAGAATGCTGTTTTACTTGTAGATTTTGCAAATACTGCCATTGAAAATGGGAAAAATGCGGACGAAGCGTTACTTGAAGCAGGAGAAAAAAGGTTAAGACCTATTTTAATGACTACAATCGCCATGATTTTTGCTATGATTCCAATTGCGATTAGTACAAGCTTAGGAAGTGAGACAAAAGCACCGATGGCAATAGCAGTCATCGGAGGGTTACTAAGCTCGATGTTTTTGACACTTTTGGTTGTACCGGTAATATACAGACTTATTAATCCTCTTGATAGATGGTTGAGAAAGTGGTATGAAAGTAAAAAGTTAGAGATTTAAACAAAACTTAAAGCTAGTTTATGTATAATTCGCGAACTTTTTACATACTTATTAAGATTTAAGGAAGCGCTATGTACGCAATCATCAAAAACGGTGGTAAACAATATAAAGTTCAAGAGGGTGATATCTTATTATTCGATAAGATGAGTCTTGAACCTAAAGACACTGTTGAAATTAAAGAAGTTCTTGCAGTAAATGCTGGTGAACTAAAACTAGGTACTCCATTTGTTGAGGGTGCTGTTGTAACTGCAGAAGTTATCAATGAAGGTCGTGCTAAAAAAGTTATTACTTTCAAAAAACGTCGTCGTAAAGACAGTAAAGTAAAACGTGGTTTCAGAAGAGACTTCACACGTGTACGCATCACTAAAATAGCTGCGTAATTAACTAAAAAGTAGGAGATAGATATGGCTCATAAGAAAGGTCAGGGTAGTACACAGAATAACCGTGATTCAGCTGGTCGTAGACTTGGCGTTAAAAAATACGGTGGTGAAACAGTTAGAGCAGGGAACATTATCGTTCGTCAAAGAGGAACAAAAGTTCATCCAGGTCTAAACATTGGTATGGGTAAAGATCATACTTTATACGCACTTGTAGACGGTGTTGTGAAATTTGAGCGTAAAGACAAATCACGCAAACAAGTTTCAATCGTACCTGCTGCATAATTTCATATCCTTAGGCTTCGGCCTAAAGATTTTTCTGACAAACTCTTTTTTTAATTCATTTTTTTAACTATAATTTCGTTTTAAATTTCAATCTTTAACAGTTTATTTTCTCTTACATGTAAGTAGAATGAATTTTTAAATATTGCCCAAGGATTTTTATGTTTATAGATAGTGTAGAACTTACCGTTTCTTCTGGTAAAGGTGGAGCAGGTTGTGCTTCATTTCGTCGTGAAAAGTTTGTTGTAAACGGCGGGCCAAATGGTGGTGACGGTGGAAAAGGCGGTGATGTCTGGTTTAAGTGTGATAACAACACGCATACACTATCTCATTTTCAAAAAAATATGCATATAAAAGCAGATAACGGTGTACCGGGCGCACCAAGAAACATGACTGGAAAATCCGGAGAGAAGAAAGTAATCATCGTCCCTCCCGGAACTCAGATCATAGACAAAGAGAGCGGAAAGGTTCTTTTTGACCTGCTTGAAGACGGACAGGAAGTGATGTTCCTAGAAGGCGGAAAAGGCGGACTTGGAAATACTCACTTTAAGTCATCAACAAATCAAAGACCGACTTATTGTCAGCCGGGTGAAGCGGGTGAAACTAGAAGTATTAAACTAGACCTGAAACTTATCGCCGATGTCGGTCTTGTAGGTTTCCCGAATGTCGGAAAATCAACACTGATCTCGACAGTCTCTAATGCCCGTCCTGAAATAGCTAACTATGAGTTTACGACTCTTACGCCAAAACTCGGACAGGTAAACATAGGTGACTATGAATCATTTGTAATGGCAGATATCCCGGGGATCATCGGCGGAGCAAGTGAAGGAAAAGGGCTTGGTATCCAGTTCCTTCGTCATATCGAGAGAACAAAAACACTTCTTTTTATGATAGACCTTGCTTCATACAGAGATCTAAAAGAGCAGTTTGAGACTTTGAAAAATGAGGTCGAATCTTTTTCAGAGATACTCGGTAACAGTAAATACGCTATAGCTCTCACAAGAGTAGATATCGTTCCTCAAGAGGAGATAACTGAGCTTGTAAACGGTTTTCTAAAACTTTTAGGTCTAAAAGCGAATGAAAAAAGTGAGTTCGATTTTGATACGAATCTTCCGTATTTTATTCAAGATACGGCTGATGAGACATTAGGGTATGACAGAACAAAACCATACTTCGTAGCTCCTATCTCATCTGCGACAAATAAAAATATCGAAGCATTAAAATATGCCCTCTTTAATCTAGTCCATACGGATAGACAACAAAAATGAAACGTGTAGTCATCAAAGTAGGAAGTGCTGTATTAACACAGGATTTGCAGATTGCTGAGAATAGACTACACAGTATTGTTAAACTCTTAGTTGACCTCAAAAAAAAATATGAGGTCGTCTTAGTCTCTTCAGGTGCAGTCTCTGCAGGCTATACACAGTTAAAACTCGATAAAAAAATATTGGAAAACAAACAGGCTCTTGCTGCTATAGGGCAGCCTCTTTTGATGAAAAAGTACCGTCTTGCTTTTGCTGAACATAATGAGCTATGCGCGCAGATCCTGCTTACTGCGGGAAATCTTAGCACCCCTTCTCAAAACGAGAAGATCAAAAACACGATGAACGTTCTACTGCAAAACGGTGTCATACCTATTGTAAATGAAAATGATGCAACGGCTATCGAAGAACTCGTTGTCGGTGATAACGATCAGCTTTCAGCGTACGTCGCTTGTAATATTAATGCAGATATGCTTATAATACTTTCAGACATAGATGCATACTATGATAGTGATCCACATAAAAACAGTGATGCGAAAGTAAGAAAAGTCGTAAACTTTATAGATGAGGCGGAACTGCAGCAAAATGCTTCTCCTAACAATGAGTTTGCAACAGGCGGTATAGTCACAAAGTTAAAAGCAGCATCTTATATGCTTACATGTGAACGTGAGATGTTTTTGGCGAGTGGATTTAATCTAGAAGATGTAAGAAGTTTTCTAATAGATGATAAACATTTAGGCGGAACACTCTTTACATGTAAGGAGATTTAATTTTGAAAATTATCTTTATGGGTACACCGACGTATGCCCAGAAAATTTTAGAAGAGTTGATCAAAGCTAAAGAGATGGAGGTCGTAGCTGTTTATACACAGCCTGACAAACCTGTCGGACGAAAAAAGGTCATGACACCTCCTCCTGTCAAACTCACTGCACAAGATGCCGGTATCCCGGTATATCAACCATCAAGACTTAGAGATAAAGAGGTCGTAGACGAGCTCCTTCAGATCAAATGCGACTATATAGTCGTTGCCGCTTACGGACAGATCTTGCCGCTTGAGATACTGCAGCATGCACCGTGCATAAACCTTCATGCATCCGTACTTCCAAAGTACCGCGGGGCAAGCCCGATCCAAGAAGCTATCTTAAACGGCGATACATATACCGGTGTGACGGCAATGAAGATGGATGTGGGATTAGACACCGGAGACATCATCAAAATATCCAAGATCGCAATAGACGATGACGAGATGGTGGAGTCACTTTTTGAAAAGCTGACGCATGTCGCAGCGGACCTGACTTTAGACGTGTTAAGAAATTATGGCAGCTACAAGCAGGAAAAACAAGATGACAAAGAAGCGACGAACTGCTCAAAGATCACTAAAGCGGACGGTGAGATAGCATTTGAAGATGCCGTTATCTTATATAATAAATACAGAGCTTTTACGCCGTGGCCCGGCATCTATTTAAAGAGCGGGTTAAAACTAAAAGAGATAAAACTGCACTCGGCATGTCATTCATACGGTCCGGGAAAGATCTTATATATAAATGATGATCATATAGTAGTAGGATGCGAACTTGGAGCCATAAAGGTCTACAGAGTCCAGCCAGCATCAAAAAATGAGATGGATATCATCTCTTATATCAATGGAAAGCGTTTAAAAGTTGAAGATTATCTATCTTGATGTAGTAGATTCGACACAAAAGTATTTAAAAGAGCGGTTAAAAAAGAAAGAACTTGTATCTCCCGTAGCCGTTGTCGCACATACTCAGTATGCAGGACAAGGCAGCAGAGGTAATAGCTGGATAGGAGAGGAGGGGAACCTTTTCTTTTCATTCAGCATCCCCATAAAAGATCTTCCCGATGATCTGAAACTGGAATCATCATCTATCTATTTTTCATATCTTTTAAAACAGGTTTTGGAAGATAACGGTTCAAAAGTCTGGTTAAAATGGCCGAATGATTTTTATATAGGTGACAATAAGATCGGCGGTACAATTACAAACATCGTCAAAGATGACTTGGTATGCGGTATAGGATTGAATCTATCTTCCGCTCCCGAGGGATTTTCAAAGCTTGATGTTGAGATTTCTAAAGAAAATATTTTAAATTGTTATTTTAATTATTTGAAAAAAAATATCAGATGGAAGCATATTTTTAGTAAATATAAGTTAGAATTTGACAAAAGCAAAAACTATTTTGCTCACGGCGTGGATAAAAGAGTTTCTCTATTGAATGCGATTTTGCAGGATGATGGTTCAATTATAAGCGATGGTCAAAGGATATTTAGTTTAAGATGAGTGAAGTAATTGTAATAGCTAATCAAAAAGGTGGAGTGGGTAAGACTACGACTGCTGTAAACCTTGCAGCATCACTGGCTGTAGCAGAAAAAAAAGTTCTTTTAATAGATGCCGATCCTCAAGCAAATGCAACGACATCTCTTGGATTTCATAGAAATGATTATGAGTTCAATATCTATCATGTACTTATCGGTACAAAAAAACTAAAAGACATAATCCTGAAATCCACGCTTCCGACTCTGCACCTAGCTCCATCGAATATAGGTCTTGTCGGGATTGAAAAAGAGTACTATGAATCTGGAAACACTGAAGGAAGAGAGCTTGTACTCAAACGTGCGATCTCTTTAGTCATAAAAGATTATGACTATATCATTATCGATTCTCCTCCGGCACTTGGACCGATGACTATCAATGCACTTTCGGCTTCAAACTCTGTGATCATTCCTATACAGTGTGAGTTCTTTGCACTTGAAGGTCTTGCACAGCTTTTAAACACGGTCAGACTTATCCGTAAGACGATCAATCCGAAACTTTCTATTAAAGGTTTCCTTCCAACGATGTTCAGTTCTCAAAACAACCTTTCAAAACAGGTGTTCGCGGATTTAAGACAACATTTTCAAGGAAAGCTTTTTAAAGATCCTGAAAACGAATACATCGTGATCCCGAGAAACGTAAAACTTGCAGAGTCTCCATCTTTTGGAAAACCGGTAATCCTTTACGATGTAAAATCTAGCGGTTCTGAAGCATATCAAGACCTAGCACAAGCGATAATAGCATAATGAAAAGCAAAGCAGCATTAGGTCGTGGACTAGGTGCTCTCTTAGGAGAGATGGAAAAAGTTTATGATAATGAGATACCAAGCACAGACTCGGTTTTAGAGATACCTCTTAAAAACATCCAGCCAAATCCATATCAGCCAAGAAAACATTTTAACGAAGAGTCTTTACTTGAACTTAGCGAGTCTATTAAACATGACGGGCTATTACAGCCGATCGTAGTTATCGAAGATATCGACGGCTACATCTTAGTATCAGGTGAGAGAAGACTTCGTGCTTCAAAATTGGCTAAACTCAAGACTATCCGTGCAATTTGTATGAAAGTCGATGACGAGAAGATGCGTCAGCTTGCACTTATTGAAAATATTCAGCGTGATGAGTTAAACGCTATCGAGTTAGCTACTGCATATGATGAGTTAATAAAAATACATAACATTACTCATGAAGATCTAGCGGTAAAGATTCACAAAAGCAGAACTAACATTACAAATACTATGCGTCTTCTGCAGCTTTCGAAAAAAACACAAAAAGCTTTGATCGAAAACAAGATATCTTCAGGTCATGCAAGAGCATTGATCGGACTGGATGAAAAAGATCAACAATTGGTCGTAGATTCTATCATCGGACAAAAATTGAGCGTTAGAGATGTAGAGAGTATGGTCAAGTCAATTAAAAACGATTTTGACAGACCGGCAGAAAAAAATGAAAAAGAGGAACTGGATTTTTCATTATTAAAAACAAAACTTGAAGATTTTGGATTAAAAGTATCATTTAAGTCAAATAAAATGACTGTAGAATTTTCTGATCAAGACAAAATAGAGCAATTTCTTTCACAACTTTCATAAAAAAATCAAATTTGTACAAAAAAAGAGCAATATTTAACTATTGTTTCAATTTATAAATAGTATAATCACGCAACTTTTAGGAGGTGCTATGTTAGATATAAGTCCGATACTACTTGGTGTAACGCTGGTTGTATTTCTTATCCTTATTGCCGTTCTAAACAGTTGGCTCTATAACCCATTGCTAGCTTATATGAATAAGCGTGATGCTGATATCAAAAAAGATCTGCAGCAAGTCGGGTCGAATGATGAAGAGGTTAGCGCATTAATCGCAAAAGCTGAGCAAATTGTTATGGATGCTAAATTGGAGGCGGCAGCTTTAAGAGAGAAGGTAATTGCAGATGCTAAGGAATTAGCGCAAAGCAAGTTAGAAGCAAAACGTGCTGAATTGGCAAGTGAATATGTTGAGTTTGAACAAAGTTTAGCTCAAGAGCGTGAAGAGTTAAATAGTGCCTTGTTGTCACAAGTCCCACTGTTTAAAGAAGCTATTAAAGCTAAATTTAGTCAACTGTAAGGATGTTCATGAGTAGAATTGTATTATTAATGCTTATGGTATCAACTTATGCACTGGCATCTGAAGGGGGTGCAATGCACTCTACAGATATTTTGTGGCGTACTATTAACTTTGTAGTTTTTGCCGGAATAATTTGGTATTTTGTTGCGGAACCAGCAAAAAACTACTTTTCTGGTAGAAGTAAATCAATTTCTGATGAGCTACAAAAAGTTCAAGATAAGTTGAATGAATCAAAAGTAGCGAAAGAGAAAGCTTTACAAAAAGTTCAAGATTCTGAAAAATTAGCAAAAGAGATTTTAGAAGCTGCTAAAAAAGAGAATAAAGTTCTTAACGACAACATTATGAACCAATGTAATAACGAACTTGAGATCATAGGGAAGCAAAATGTTTCTATGATGGAGTTTGAAAAAAGAAAAATGGTAAGAGAAGTGGTTGACGCTACTTTGAATGAATTACTAATGGAAGATAATAGCAACCTTGATAAAAAAGCTATGGTTGATGTTATCTTGAAAAAGGTTGCATAATGGAAGAGTTAATAGCAAAACGTTACGTTAAAGCGTTAAAAGACATTTTTAAGGGTGATGAATTAGTCGCTATTAGTTCTGTTTTTGATGCATTGACTGATGAATTCAAAAATTTAAAATATTCTCAAATTATGGATAATCCAAACGTTGCAAAGAGTCAAAAACTTGACATTCTTTTAGATTCAGTAAAATCTGTTGAATCAAAAGAGTTGAATGGTTTTATGAGTTTGCTGGTTGAGCACAATCGTATCAATATAATTCCTGCATTAGCAAAAGTTATAAAGAAAGAGATTGCAAAGATCAATAATTCTTATAGTGGAGTTGTGTACAGCAATAGCGATATTGATGCAGCTGCATTAAAAGAGTTAAGCTCGGGGATTAGTAAAAAAATTGATTCAAATATCACTTTAGAGTTTGTTAAAAATGATTTTGATGGTATAAAGATGAAAGTTGAAGATCTTGGAATCGAAATCGATTTTTCAAAATCTAGAATAAATACTCAAATTATTGAGCATATTTTAAAAGCAATTTAATACGAAGAGAGGAGAATAGTAGTGGTAGCAAAAGTAAAAGCTGACGAAATTAGTTCTATTATTAAAGAACGTATCGAAAACTTTGAACTTAGTGTTGATATCAATGAAACAGGTAAGATAGTATCTTATGCTGATGGTGTTGCACAAGTTTATGGTTTAAACAATGTTATGGCTGGTGAAATGGTTGAATTCGAAGAGGGAACTCAAGGATTAGCTATGAATCTTGAAGAGAGTAGTGCAGGTATAGTTATACTTGGTAGCGGGAATGCATTAAAAGAGGGAATGAGCGTTAAACGTTTAGGAAAACTTTTAAGTGTACCTGTTGGTGATGCGTTACTTGGACGTGTTGTTAATGCACTTGGTGAGCCGATTGACGGTAAAGGTCCGATCGAAACAACTGAAACTCGTTTAGTTGAGGAAAAAGCACCTGGTATTATGGCTCGTAAATCTGTTCATGAACCACTTGCAACTGGTATTAAAGCAATCGATGCTCTAGTTCCAATCGGTCGTGGTCAACGTGAGCTTATCATCGGTGACCGTCAAACTGGTAAAACTACAGTTGCATTAGATGCGATCATCAACCAAAAAGGTAACGGTGTTGTATGTATATATGTTGCTGTTGGTCAAAAACAATCAACAGTTGCTCAAGTTGTTCGTCGTCTAGAAGAACATGGTGCAATGGAATATACAATTATCGTTTCTGCTACAGCTGCTGAAGCTGCTGCATTACAATTCTTAGCTCCATATACTGGTGTTACTATGGGAGAATACTTCCGTGATAACGCACGTCATGGTCTAATCGTATATGATGATTTAACTAAACATGCAGTTGCATACCGTGAAATGTCACTTATTCTTCGTCGCCCTCCAGGCCGTGAAGCTTACCCAGGGGATGTTTTCTATCTACACTCTCGTTTACTAGAGCGTGCAGCTAAGTTAAATGATGAAAAAGGTGCAGGTTCTTTAACTGCTCTTCCAATCATCGAAACTCAAGCTGGTGACGTTGCGGCATATATCCCGACAAACGTTATCTCTATTACAGATGGTCAGATCTTCCTAGAAACTGACTTATTCAACTCAGGAGTACGTCCGGCGATCAACGTTGGTCTTTCAGTTTCTCGTGTTGGTGGTGCTGCGCAAATCAAAGCTACTAAACAAGTTGCTGGTACACTACGTCTTGACCTTGCACAATACCGTGAACTTCAAGCGTTTGCACAATTCGCATCTGATCTTGACGAAGTTTCTCGTAAACAACTTGAGCGTGGACAAAGAATGGTCGAAGTTCTTAAACAACCTCCATATTCTCCATTGTCAGCTGAGAAACAAGCTCTTATTATCTTCGCAGGTAATGAAGGTTTCCTAGATGATATGGACGCATCAAATGTAGTTCGTTTTGAATCTGAGTTATATCCGTTTATCGAAGCTTCTTATCCTCAAATTTTTGAGAGCATCAGAAGTACATCTAAAATCGACGACGATACAAATGCGTTGATGAAGAAAGCACTAGAAGAGTTCAAAACTAGTTTTATAGTAGCGTAAGGAAGTATTTCTATGGCAAACTTGAAAAATATTCAAAGACAGATTAAGAGTGTTTCTAACACTCAAAAGACTACACGTGCGATGAAGCTTGTATCTACTGCAAAGCTTCGCCGTGCTGAAGAACTGGCAAAACGTTCACGTCTTTTTTCTAGTAAGATAAATCAGGTTATTGCCGAAATCGCTGGTCGTATAAAATGTTATAACGTCGAAGGTATTGGAAATCGTTCTTTTGAAAAGATTGAAAATCCAAAGATGGTTGACATTATTTTTGTTACTGCAGATAAAGGTCTATGTGGCGGTTTTAATATTCAAACACTTAAAGCTGTAAACAAACTAATATCTGAGTTCCAAGGTAAGCAAGTTAAAATACGTCTTCGTGGAGTCGGTAAAAAAGGTATTGAATACTTTAAATTTAAAGAAATCGAAATGTTCGATGAAGTTAAAGACTTAAGTTCAAAACCAGATTTAGAGCGTTCAAGCAAGTTTATCGCTACATCGATGAATGATTTTTATGATGGGAAAACAGATGGTATCTACATCGTATACAACGGGTATAAAAATGTTATTACTCAAGAGTTACATGTAAATAAAATCTTACCTATTGATTCAGATCAATTCGATTGTGCAGATGCTGATAAAGAATCTTTATTAGAGATTGAAGCTCAAGATGAAGAAGTAATGTTAAAATCTCTACTTAATAAGTATGTTGAAAACAATATGTACTATGCGTTGATAGATTCGGTTGCAGCAGAGCACAGTGCTCGTATGCAGGCGATGGACGCAGCAACAAACAATGCTAAAGAGATGGTTAAAACATTAAATGTTCAATATAACAAAGCACGTCAAGCTGCTATTACAACAGAGCTTATAGAAATCATAAGCGGCGTGGAGTCTATGAAATAATGGAGAGAAATATGATTGGTAAAATTAGTCAAGTTATGGGTCCAGTTGTTGACGTTGATTTTGATGGATATCTTCCAGTAATCAACGAAGCAATTGAAGTTAAGGCTAATGTTGAAGGTAACGAGTATCGTCTCGTACTGGAAGTTGCAGCCCACCTTGGTGATGGTCGTGTTAGAACTATCGCTATGGATATGAGTGAAGGTCTTGTACGTGGTATGGAAGCAAAAGCTACAGGTGCTCCGATTAAAGTTCCTGTTGGTGAAAAAGTTCTAGGACGTATCTTTAACGTTATCGGTGAAACAATAGATGACGGTGAGCAAGTAACAGATTGTGAAACTTGGTCAATCCACCGTGATCCTCCGGTATTAGTTGATCAATCAACTAAAACTGAGATGTTTGAAACAGGTATCAAAGTTGTTGACTTACTTGCTCCTTATGCAAAAGGTGGTAAAGTAGGACTATTCGGTGGTGCGGGTGTTGGTAAAACAGTCATCATCATGGAACTTATCCACAACGTTGCACACGGACATGACGGTCTATCTGTATTTGCAGGTGTTGGTGAAAGAACTCGTGAAGGAAATGACCTTTACCACGAAATGCTTGAATCGAACGTATTGGACAAAGTTGCACTGTGCTACGGACAAATGAGTGAGCCTCCAGGAGCACGTAACCGTATCGCACTTACTGGTCTTACAATGGCTGAGTATTTCCGTGATGAGAAAAAACTTGACGTATTGATGTTTATCGATAACATCTTCCGTTTCGCACAATCAGGTTCAGAGATGTCTGCACTTCTTGGACGTATCCCTTCAGCTGTTGGTTACCAACCGACTCTAGCTCGTGAGATGGGTGCTTTACAAGATCGTATTACATCAACTAAATCTGGTTCGATCACATCTGTTCAAGCTGTATACGTACCTGCGGATGACTTGACTGACCCGGCTCCGGCTTCAGTTTTCGCTCACCTAGATGCTACTACAGTTCTTAACCGTAAAATTGCGGAAAAAGGTATCTATCCTGCGGTTGATCCATTGGATTCAACTTCAAGACTACTTGATCCACAAATCATCGGTGAAGAGCATTATGCTGTTGCACGTGGTGTACAACAAACTCTTCAAAAATACAAAGACCTACAAGATATCATCGCGATTCTTGGTATGGACGAGTTAAGCGAAGATGATAAAGCGACTGTTGAACGTGCTCGTAAGATTGAAAAATTCTTATCTCAACCGTTCTTCGTTGCAGAAGTATTTACAGGTGCACCTGGTAAATATGTTAAACTTGAAGACACTATCAAAGGATTTAAAGGTATCCTAGAGGGTGAATTCGATCACATGCCAGAATCAGCATTCTATATGGTTGGTGGTATGGATGAGGCTATTGCTAAAGCTGAAAAGCAAAAAAGTAAATAGTCCACATAAACTCTAAAGGATTGTTATGGATACATTCAGACTTGAAATCCTAACTCCTAACGGCGAAATCTTTAACGGTGATGTCGTTAGTACTACTCTTCCCGGTGAAGAGGGTGAGTTTGGAGTTTTAGCACACCACGCTTCGTTAACAACTTTGTTACAAGCTGGTGTAATCGACCTTGAGACAGAAGATAAAACTGTTGAATCGGTTGCTATAAATTGGGGAGTTGTCCAAGTAGATGAGTCAAAGGTTGTTGTACTGGTAGACGGTGCTGTTGCAATCCAAGGCGAATCTGAAAGCGAAATCGCACACGCTCTTGCAGAAGCTAAAAAGCTTATCGAAGATGTTTCAGACTCTTCAACTGCGATTGCTACTGTTTCTGCTAGACTTGAAACCGCAGCTCAAAAGCTAATATAGTTTCATTATGATAAATGAGATTATAGATTTTTATATCAAAAGTCATCCTGTCACACTTTTTGTGCTGGCAGTACTGGCTTTGTACTTCTTTGCTCTTAATTGGGTCTTTCTTTATAGATTTTTTTCGCTTAATAAATGGATATCTGACGAGAACTCTTCATTAGAGACTATTCTTATGGGTGCCAGTCACGTTTCGGATCACTCGTTTTTACGTCATTTTATTAAAAGCTCGTCTAAGATCTCGAAAGAACTTTTTGATCTGGCATTGTATGCAGCGACGAAAGAAGCTACAAAAGGTCTCTCTTTTTTATCTATTGTTGCATCTACATCACCGTTTATAGGACTTTTCGGTACGGTTGTATCTATCCTTGATACATTCAGCCATATAGGACAGTCAAGCGGTACGATGGCGATAATAGCATCAGGTGTATCTGATGCCTTGGTAGCAACGGCAAGCGGTATATTTGTCGCTATCTTTGCATATACGTATCATCAAATACTAAAGAGAAAAGCGTTCGAACTCTCTGGTCTACTAAAGATGCAGTCTGATTCTATACTTTCAAAGAGTATATAACGATGCAGTACGATTGGGATGAAAAACCGGAATTAAACATCACTCCTCTAGTGGACGTGATGCTAGTTCTTCTTGCAATACTTATGGTCATCGCACCGAACATAGTATATGAAGAGTTGATAAACCTGCCTCAAGGTTCTGCGATAAAGCAGATATCTAAGGTGTCACCTGTTCATATAACTATCGATAAAGATAGAAATATCAAAGTCAATAAAAACAGTTTTGAGTATAGGACGTTTGCAGATAACTTTATGCAGTTTTCACAGACTCTAAAGGGGAAACCTACCGTTACTATCAGTGCAGACAAGTCATTAGACTACGGTGTGGTCATGTCGATAATCGCAGCTGTAAAACAAGCTGGATTCAGCGAGATCTCTCTAGCTACAAATGGATAATAACAACAGCAGCTACTTTTATATAAGTGGCTTAATGTCATCGGTAATATTGCTTTTAGTCTTTGCACTTTTTTCATACGTGCTGTTCTCATCACAGCAGCTGAAGTCATATGCTTTAAAAAAAGACAATGCCATAACGGTCTCAATTGTTATGCAGCCTCAAAAGAACTATCAATCAAAAAAAATTAATAACGATACACCGACGGAAAGCACTGAGAAACCTCAAGACGTATCATCCCTGTTTTCAAGTGTCTGGACAAAGTCTGTTGACAAGATCAGTGAGAAAAAAGCAAAAACGATTGATAATGACGAGTTGCAGCGCCTAACAAAAAAGATAAAGACAAGTACTAAAAACGATGTCGAGTCTTTAAAAGAGAAAGTCGAAAATACAAAATTTTCCAAAGCAGATGTACAGGTCACAAGTGATGACAGTTCATCGGGTCAAGAGGTTAATGAGTTTTTAGCTAAAATACAAGGAGAAATCTATAATAATTTTTTTCCGCCGCCAAACACAGGCGGTCAAACTGCTAAGATTCTCATAAGACTCAGTGCGGACGGTTCTGTATTGGATTTTAGGATTCTTTCCTATTCCGGCGATGATATTTTCAATGCTGAAGTAGATAGATTAAAAAACAGGGTCATGATGTTAAGATTTCCCGAGAACCCTGAAAATAAAGACGGAAATTATATAATTACATTAGTAGCTAAGGAGTAGATTTGCGTATTTTACTAAGTTTGTTGTTTTTTATAACTTTATCATTTGGTGCAGATGCTACGATAGAAGTAGTAAAAAAAGTCGATACATTGCCTACAATAGGCGTCGAAGATTCATCGATAAGTTATGACGATGTCTTTAAAAAGAGATTTTTTAAAGCTTTGGTGAGTGATCTAAACGTGTTATCGCTTTTTAACGTCGATCGTCATAACTACATAACACACTATAACGATACTGATGTCGTAGTCGAAAACAAAGACAAAGACTATGTGTTAAGATATAGACTGCACGAAGATGACAATCAAGCTTTAAATGTAGATATGAAGATCCTAAAAAATTCTACGGAACTGATGAGTAAAAGCTATAGGATCAAAAATAAAAAGCTCTATGTATTTGTCTCTCATGCTATGGCATATGATGTAAATAAATTTATGGGTGCAGAACCTGTAGAGTGGATGAAGAAGAAGATACTTTTAGCTCGTTTGATCTCTCCTGCACAAAGTGAGATATTGATCTGTGACTATACACTTGCTTTTTCTCAAAGAATAGTAAGCGGCGGACTCAATGTTTTCCCAAAATGGGCGAATAAAGAACAGACATCGTTTTACTATACATCATTAAGCGGTAAAAAACCGACACTTAAAAGAGTCGATATCAAAACGGCAAAGGTCACAAATATACTTTCATCTGACGGTATGATCGTCTGTTCAGACGTTAGTATGGACAGCAAGAGACTGCTTGTAACTATGGCACCTTCGGGTCAGCCTGATATCTACATGTACAACGTAGATTCAAAGAAAACGACACGTCTGACGACATACAGCGGCATAGACGTTAACGGCCAGTTCATGAAAGACAATAAGATCGCATTTGTATCTAACCGTTTGGGTTATCCGAATGTCTTTTCAAAAGTCATAGGTGAGAAGGGTGTGGAACAGTTGGTATATTACGGTAAAAGCAACTCTTCGTGCAGTGCTCATAACGAGTATGTGGTCTATAAATCAAGAGAGAGCTCGGATAACTTTTCGGACAATACATTTAACCTGCACCTGATCTCTACGGAAACGGATTTTATCAGACGTTTGACGGCTACGGGGATGAATGAGTTTCCAAGATTTTCACAAGACGGTGATGCGATACTATTTATTAAAAACTATATGGAACAAAGCTCGCTGGGGATAATCAGACTAAAATATAACAAAAATTACCTTTTCCCACTTAGTTACGGGAAAATTCAATCAATCGACTGGTAATGCTAAATTTTATATGTACATATTTGCTATTTTTCGTTACAATAGCGGATATTTCATAAATAAGGGTGTGTGTAATGAAAAATATTATACTTTCAAGCGCTGCTGTTGCAGTATTATTATTAAGCGGATGTAGTTCAAACAAACCGACAGTAGATGAAACTAACAAAGCTCCTGTAGAAGAGGTTTCAACTGTTCAAACTGAAAGCGTAGCCGGTGAGGGTATGGCATCTGACGAAACAATGAAAGCTGATTCGAACGAGATGACTATGGCTAACATAGAAAACAGCATGAGTTCTGTATATTTTGATTTTGATAAATTTGTAATTCGTGATGACATGAAAGACAGCGTTGCTAAAGATGCTGCTATCGCTAAAGCTGCTGCAAATGCATATTCTATCAAACTTGAAGGTAACTGTGATGAGTGGGGAAGTGATGAATACAACTTCGCATTAGGTCTTAAACGTGCTCAAACTGTTAAAACTGAACTAGTTAACGAAGGTGTTGACGCAAAACGTATCTCTATGGTAAGTTATGGTAAAAGTGCTCCTGTTTGTAATGAAAAAACAAAAGATTGTTGGCAAAAAAACCGTCGCGTAGATTTCAAACTTCTTCCGTAACTTATGAAACGCAGTATACCTTTAGTATTAATTGCTGCATTTCTTCCTATATCACTGCTAAGCTCTGAACCTTCTGCGTTTGGAGCAGGTGATCTAGACTCTGCATCGCCTTATGGACTCACAACAAGCGAAAAAGCAATATTTGGCAATAAACAAAAACTCGAAAGTCTTGATAGAAAAACATCATCAGTAGACAATAAAGTAGATTCACTTCGTGAAAGAGTGGACGGTTTTCAAACTGTTATCGAGAGTATCGCTGATAAATCTCATAAAAACAGTTCAGATATAAATACACTTTTGCAAAACTCGAAAGATGATTCTGCCGCACAAAAAGAGCGTAATGACAAGATCGATGCCCTTATACAGTCAAATACGGAAAATATCGAGAAGTTAAAGCTTTTAATAACGGAGATGTCGACATTAGTAGACAGTATCAATACCAATTATGTATCAAAAGACGAGTTTAACGGGCTGGTCAAAGATATCAATGAGTTCAAAAAACTTGTCGGTACGACTATTAAGTCATCGTCTAAATCTTCTGCTTCAGGCTCATCTTTAGACTCTCTAGGTACGCCGAAAGTGTATACGAAAGCCAGAGCGTATTACGATAGTAAAAACTATACGAAAGCAATCGAATATTTTACATATCTGGTATCTAAAAAATACAAGCCGGCTTACTCAAACTATATGCTTGGCGAGATGAACTATAAGAGAAAGAACTACGGCGAAGCGATCGCATACTTTAAAGAGAGTGCGACTCTGTACTCTAAAGCGAGCTATATGCCAAACTTGATGCTACATACTGCTATCTCTATGCAAAAAACAAAAGATACCGGTAATGCTAAAAAGTTTTTGAGTGCGTTGATAAGTAATTATCCCAACTCATCGGAAGCTAAAGAGGCTAAAAAACTACTTGCTAGCTTAAAATAATCGTATCATATCTTATGTTTCAGCCTATATGAAAATTAGAAATGATACAATCCGTGAAATATATTTGTAAGGTGAAAATATGGCAATTGAAAAAAATCAAATAGTATCTATTGAGTATGAAGTACGTGATGGTGATACTGTAGTAGATAGCAATGTTGGTGGTGCGCCATTAGTATTTATGTTCGGTAAAGGTCAAATCATTCCAGGTCTTGAAAAAGGTATCGAGAATATGGCTATCGGCGATAAAGGTGATGTACTTGTAAAAGCTGAAGATGCATACGGTACTTATAACGCTGAAGCTCTTCAAGAACTTCCAAGCGAGCAGTTCGCAGGTATCGAATTAAGCGAAGGTATGAGCCTTTACGGTCAAGGTGAAGACGGTTCGACTGTACAAGTAATCGTTAAAGAGATCAAAGACGGTTCTGTTGTTATCGACTTCAACCATCCATTAGCTGGTAAAGATCTAATGTTTACTGTTGCTATCAATAATATTCGTGATGCATCTGCTGAAGAAGCGATGAGCGGAATCCCTGCAGAAAATGCAGTAGATGATTCTGGTTGTTGTGGTACTGGCGGCGGCAGTGGCTGTGGTTGTCACTAAGTTTATTACCGCTTCAAATGCTTCAAAAGAGGCGTTTAAAACAGCAAATTTACTAAAAACTCTTACCGTAAATACTCTTATTTACGGTGAGAGAGGCACAGGTAAAAAGACGCTGGCAAAGTATATTGTTCCTAATGCTTCTATTATCGATGCATCATCTTTTGATGAACTATTGACAGCGATCGAAAGTTCAAATGAGATAATAATAACGAACATAGACAATTCTCCAAATATTCAAAGAGTTTTTCAAGCGATAAAAAATAAAAAAATCAGAGTAATAGCGACGTGTTCGAGTACAAACATAGGTGAACTATACGATGATATATTTAGTGTAAAGTTTGACCTTCCCCCATTAAGTAAAAGAATGGAAGATGTTGAGGCTTTGATAGATCTTTATATTGATGAAGTAAAAGAGATAGTTAGAGAAGATATAAAATTCAATAAGACAAACTTTATACCCGATATTTCAGACAATTCGATATCGTTAAAAAAACAGATATTTTCATACTCTTTTTTAGAAAATATCAGTCAAAACGAATTGATGCACCTGATAGAAAACTATCTTGAAGACAAGATAGGTACGAATAACGACTATAGAAATAATCTGCATATATATGAGGTTCCTCTTATCCGTGCAGGACTTAAAAAGTTTAAATCACAGCTGCAGCTGGCAGATAAACTGGGTTTAAACAGAAACACGCTTCGTAAAAAGATCGCAGAAAACAGCGAATACGGGCTGTAACAGAATTTATTTATCACAAAATAGGGAGTTAAATGAGTAAAAAGATAGCGATGATATTTCCTGGACAGGGAAGTCAAACTATAGGTATGGGTAGATCGTTTTATGAGAGTAGTGAATTAGCACGTGAAATGTTTGACAAAGCCGGACAAAGAATAGGTGTTGATTTTAAAGAGTTGTTATTTGAAGAAAATGACAAATTGGCTCAGACTGCTTATACTCAGCCTGCTATTTTATTAGTCAGCGTTATCGCTTACCGTCTTTTTCAAGAGGCTAATCCTACAGACGCAGCTCTTTTTTTAGGGCATTCATTAGGTGAGTTCAGTGCTCTTTGTGCATCCGGTGCGATCGATTATGTCGATGCGGTCGAGCTTGTTCATAAGCGCGGTGCTTTGATGCAAGAAGCGTGTGACAGCATAGAAGCAGGGATGATGGCACTTGTCGGTCTTGATGACGACAGTGTTGAAAAAGTATGTGCAGATGCAAGAGCAGAAGGCAAAAAAGTATGGGCTGCAAACTTCAACCAAGACGGTCAAGTGGTCGTTGCGGGAATGAAAGCAGACCTAGAGTCTATGGAAAGTACATTTAAAGAAGCGGGTGCAAAACGTGCGATACTTTTAAATATGTCAGTCGCAAGCCACTGTGAACTGCTTTCACCTGCACAAGTACCTTTAGAAGAGGCTATGAAAGCGATGGTAAAAGAGAACTTCACGGCACCGATCATCTCGAATGTAACGACAAAACCTTACAGTACGAAAGATGAAGCTATCGCTCTTTTAAAAGACCAACTTGTAAAACCTGTAAAATATAAACAGTCTATCGAAGCGGTAGCCGGCGATATCGATCTTTTTATAGAGTTTGGTAACGGGAATGTCTTAAAAGGACTAAACCGTAGAATAGCAAAAGATAAAGAGACTTTAAACGTATCGGATATGGACTCTTTAAACAGTGTCATAGAAGCACTTAAAGCGTAAGACGATGAAGATAACTTTAGTTCAGAACGCTCCTAGACTTAACAGAACGAATCTGGGCTTTGTGTTAGAGCAAACCCGTACATGTAAGAGTGATGTTATAGTTTTTTGTGAGCTTGCACTAAACGGTTATCTTCTACAGGATAAACTGCTTGAAGACGCATTTGTTGTAGATGAACTGCAGCCGCTGTGTGAAGCAAGTAAAGAGATCGATATCGTTGTCGGCGGTGCACTTAAAATAGAAAATGAGTTTTTTAACTGCGCGCTTTATTTTAGTAAAGGCGAGTTGTTAAACATCCATAAAAAAGTCCATCTGCCAAATTACGGGATGTTTGAAGAAGCAAGATACTTTGACAGCGGAACAGAGTTTGAAGCATTTACGGCACCTTACGGACAGACTGCACTTTTAGTATGTGAGGATCTATGGCATCCCGACACGGTAAAAGAGCTTTTTTATAAAAGACCGAAAATAGTCTATGTACTTGTAGCATCTCCGGCACGCGGATTTAAAGATGATTCTTTGACGATCCAAGACCAGTGGTATGCACTCATCAAGTCATTGGCATTACATTGTGATACAAAGGTCGTCTTCGTAAATCGTGTCGGTTTTGAGGACGGTCTAGGCTTTTGGGGCGGAAGCTGTGTTGTGGACAACAATGCGAATATCTTACATAGATTACCGCTTTTTGATGAAAAAATAGAAACAGTAGAGGTAGAGATTTGAAATTAGCAATAATGGGCGCGATGCCCGAAGAGATAGCACCGATATTAGAGCGTTTAGATGGGTATTTGACAACTGAATATGCAGGCAATAAGTACTATGAAGGAACATATAAGGGTGTCGATCTTGTTATCGCATACTCAAAAATAGGGAAGGTTTTTTCAACACTTACGGCTACTACGATGATAGAGTATTTCGGTGCAAAAAAGTTACTTTTCAGCGGTGTAGCAGGAGCAGTGAGTCCGGATCTTAAAGTAGGTGACCTGGTAGTTGCTACAAAACTTTCTCAACATGATCTTGATATCACGGCATTCGGTCACCCGTACGGATATGTTCCTGAGGGTTCTGTTTATGTGGAAGCAGACAAAGGACTGATCGAACTATCTAAAAGCGTAGCGGCAGATATGGGCTTACATGTAAAAGAGGGGATCATAGCAACAGGTGATCAATTTGTTGCAAACGAAGAGCGTAAAAACTGGATAGGTGAGACTTTTAATGCCGATGCATTAGAGATGGAAGGTGGAAGTGTCGCAGTCGTTTGTAACGCTTTAAACGTACCGTTTTTCATTCTTCGTGCTATCAGCGATGCGGCAGATATGGATGCTAGTTTCAGCTTTGACGAATTTTTAGAAAGCAGTGCAAAGATAAGTGCCGATTTCGTTATGAAAATGGTAGAAAAACTTGCTGAATAATCTTTCATGTCTATAAAACTTTCTAAAAAGATAATGAGTAAACTCGGCAAGACGAATGCCGAGTTTAACCTTGTAGAAGAGGGCGATAAGATCCTAGTCGGTCTTAGCGGAGGAAAGGACTCTTTAACACTTGTGCATGCGTTAAAAGAGCAGCAGCGCCGTGCGCCTTTTAAATTTGAATTTTTAGCCGTAACGGTTTCTTACGGGATGAATGAGAACTTTGACAAGCTCAAAGCTCACTGTGCCGAACATGAGATCCCTTACGAGATATACGACACGAACATCTATGATCTTGCTGAAGACAAGATACGAAAGAACTCCTCTTTTTGCAGCTTTTTCTCCCGTATGAGAAGAGGATCGCTTTATAGTGCAGCAGAGAAGTACGGATGTAATAAAGTGGCTCTTGGACACCATCTCGATGATGCTGCAGAGAGCTTCTTTATGAACTTTATCTATAACGGTCAGATGCGCTCTTTAGCACCGAAATACAGAGCAGACAACGGTCTTATAGTTATACGTCCGCTGATCCAGCTTCGTGAACGTCAGCTTGCAGCTGCTGCATTAGAAAACGGTATGCCGACAATCGGTGACGAGGCATGTCCCTCTATGCGTTTTGATATAAAGATGCCTCATGCAAGAGCCGACATGAAAGAGATGCTTTTTGAGATGGAACAGAAGTATCCGTCGTTGTTCGTATCTCTTAATGCAGCTTTTAAAAATATCTCTGAAGATAGTTTTTTTGACGTGGAGAAGTTTAAACTTTAAACTTTATGTAAAAGTATAATCAGTCTGAAAGATTATACTTTGCGTAGATCTCTGTTTTTAAGTTGTCTAAGAACTCGACTATTCTTTCCTGGTATACTTTTACCTCTTCGTTATGTGTTACTTCAAGCAGAGATGTAAGTATCTCTTTATCGATCTTTTTTGCATATCTTGGTATATCTTTTAACTCTTGTACAATCGATTCTATCAGTTTATCTGCATTTAATTCATTTGATTTTTTTACTTTTTGGACAAGCTCTTTTGTCGTCAGTACCAATAGTTCCGCTCTATCTGGATCCTCATAGATCTTGAGTGCCGCACTTCTTAGATTTATATAGTAATCCGCATACTCTTCATCATCCACAACGATAAGAAGAGCAAAAAGTTTTGCCCTGAAAAACAGGGAGTTATGGTGGTAGATAAAGATTTCTCTAAAAGCACTTAAAATATAATGTTTTAACTTAGAATACGATCTCACATAAAATCCTTTTAAAAAGAATATTATATCAAATTATAAGAATATTACATTTTTATCACATGCGATATATAATAATTTTAAATAAAACAACTATCAAGTAAAATTAAGATTTCTTATGTAACACTACTGTGTTTACTATTATAAATAAAAAGGGGAAAACAAAAATGGTAAGAAAAGCGTTAAAACTTTCTGCTGCTGTCGCACTGCTTTTTGGTGCTGCTGTATCGTTAAGTGCATATGATAAAAATCCACCATTTAAGTTATCAAAACTGCAACCGGTTATGTATGAAAGTGATGGAACTACAATAAAAGCTTATAATCCCGCAACGGATTATAGAATATTTGTAAACTATGAACTTGGAATGCACTGTGTTGGTTTTGAGATGAGTTATTGTTGTGTCATACCTCCATACAACTCTATCCAGTCACAAGCGATCAAAACAGGTAAAGAGGGGGCTCTTCCTGCACTGATCACTCCAAATGACAATAAAAAACTTTACTATTACACGAAGGATAATTCATATTCTGAAGGTAATAAGATGAAGTACTGGAGCGTTATGAAAGATGTTGACGGTGACGGACGTATGGACGGTGCCGGAGACAACGTTGCCAACTATGTTTGGAAACACCTGTTTATTTATAAAGATCTAGAGGGTACTAAACCTGCGGGTGCGACGAAAAAAGACCGTCTTTATGTAGGTAAAGATATCAAAGTAAAAGTCGATGCCGGTCCGACAGGAAAAAGTATTGCAGGCGGTTATCTGGAGTATGCGGGTAAAGACGGCGGTAACATCGTATTTACAGATACTTTAGTTCCCGGGGTTACTGATATTGCGTTAAAACTTACTGCTTCACATCTTTGGGATGCACTTGGACTTCCTTTGACTGCGTTTAACGACAGTACAAGACGCGGAAGTATCCGTTCTGTGACTGAAAGAGATTTTCAACCGTTTCAAAAATCAACGGTACAGCTACATGATCAAAACGGCAGACCTATTATCGATCATGGTCAGATAGCTGAGTATTTCGGTACGAATCCGGTTGATATCCCTAACTGTTATGCGTGTCACTCTCGTGAGGGTAAAGCAGCTAAGATGGCAAGAGAAGAGGGGCTGAAATCTTCAGATGAAGAGTACAACTACTGGAAAACATATCCGGATGAGAGTGAGTATATGGCTAGACTTTCAGAAGCGTCTATCAACATCTTGAGTCTGCATGATAAACATCACGGGACTACGTTCTTGAGCCACTATGATTCTACTGCATCATCGAACCGTTTAGGTCAGACAGGTGAGATCAACTGTGCAGACTGTCACGGAGATAACGTTTCAGGAAACCTTCAAGAGCCTCGTCCGGGAGCAACAGGATATAAAACTGTAAAAGCGAAGACTTTAACAGAAGCGATCCACGGTTTCCACTTAGGTATGGTTCCTATGCCTGACGGTGCTGACAGAAGTCAAGCGTGTCAATCTTGTCACCCAACACACTTCCAAGATCCGTCTATGAATGATGATACGAACCCGCTTCGTGTTTCAGACCGTTATGGTGAAGGTCGTTTTAATGACAAAGATATCCGTACAAGCGGCGGTGGATGTTACGTTCGTCGTGATGCACACTCTAACCCAAATGCAAAACCTCCGTTCTTCCTGAACTCTGTAGGTAAATATCTTTTAGCTAACGTGAGTACAAAAGATGAGAAGGGTAAAGACACTAAAGAGTTAAGAGGACTTTACTGTACGAACTGTCATACGAAGATCGCTCAAGATCTTTATAAACATGATGATCTCAAAGATGCAGCTACTCAAGAGGGTAAAACACTGCGTAATAAAGATCTTAAAACGATCGTAAAAGAGCTTACAAAAGGCGATATGAAACAGTTCAATGCATTGATCGATCCGAAAACGACAGGTAAAAACGAAGTTCAGGCTTATTATACTGAGCATGAATCGGCTACACTTGTTAAAAATGTCGGTAAAGACGGTAAACTTGATCTGAAACCTTGGAATCATCCAACTGGCGGAAATGTTCCATATGCAGCAGCTTCTGGCGGTAATGACTGGTGGTTAAGTGCGGCTGAGCCTCACTGTGCGGATTGTCACGCGGCACCGTTTGTCGAGAGTATGGGTGGAGACTACTTCCCGATCGATCAAAACAACAAACATTCACTATACCGTTACTCAAAAGGTCACGGCGATATAGCATGTCAGTCTTGTCACGAATCGACTCACGGTCTGTACTCTACTCGCTATGACGGTAAAAACAGAACTGTCGATATCACAACACATGAACAAGCACTTCAATACAGCCCTGACGGTGAGTATACAGGTCCTGTAACATGTGCGGCATGTCACACGGTAAATGATAAAGGTGTACCTGTTCAACTTAAAGGTACGGCATACGAGAACGATTACTGGGCTTCAGTTACTTTAGCGCACTTCATGAGATCTGGCGATCAAAAAATGGGTGTTAAAGAGCTAGTTCAAAAATTCCCGTATAAAAAATCAGCTCATATAGTTGAAACTACTTGGAAGTAATATTCCAAACTCCAAAGCAAAATTTTCACTCAGCAACGCGGATTCTCCTCCGCCTGCTGAATAAATAACCTTCTTTTAACAACCTCTTAAAACAGAGTTTGATATAATCACGCAAAATATTTTATATAGGAATATAATTATGGGTAGAGCTTTTGAATATAGAAAAGCAGCTAAAATGAAACGTTGGGGAAATATGTCTAAAGTATTTCCAAAACTTGGAAAAATTATTACTATGGCGGCAAAAGAGGGTGGTACTGATCCTGATATGAATCCGAGACTTCGTACAGCTATTTTAAATGCTAAAGCTGAAAACATGCCTAAAGACAACATCGAAGCGGCGATTAAAAGAGCTACGGCAAAAGATACGGCTGCGATGCTTGAGGTGAACTTTGAAGCAAAAGCACCTCACGGTGTACTACTTTTCATAGAGTGTGCGACTGATAACAACACACGTACTGTCGCAAACGTAAAATCGACTGTAAATAAAAACGGCGGGGAAGTTCTGACAAACGGCTCATTAGAGTTTATGTTCTCTCGTAAAGCGATCTTTGAGTTCGATAAGACTGATGATATGGATATTGAAGAGCTTGAGCTTGAGCTGATAGACGCAGGTCTTGAAGAGATCGAAGAGGAAGAGGGTGTTGTTTTAGTTACTGCTGATTACAAAGATTTCGGAAACCTTCAAAATGCTTTTGAAAAGCTTGGTATAGAGCTGAAAAAAGCGGAACTGCAACGTATTGCAAATACTCCTATAGAACTGACAGATGAGCAGTTAGAAGTCGTCAACAAGATGATCGACAGACTAGAAGACGATGAAGATATCCAGCATATCTTTACAAATATCGCATAAAGAACACATGTAAGAGTCCCTCTTACATGTAAGCATATATTGATGCATACAATCCAAAAAGAATCCACTGCAACCTACGAAGAGAAACAATCAAAATTTATAGCGCATCTCGTGCCCTACAGCGAGTACAAATCTACATTAGAAACACTTAAGCAGGAACATCCAAAAGCAAGACATTTTGTGACCTCATACCGATATATCAACGAGTTTGACCAGATCGTGGAGAACTCAAGCGATGACGGTGAGCCAAAAGGCACGTCAGGCAAGCCGACACTTTCAGTCCTGCAGGGAAAAGAACTGGTAAATACGGGTGTGATCGTCGTACGCTATTTCGGCGGCACGAAACTGGGCACGGGAGGACTTGTCCGTGCATACAGTGATGCTGTCAATATGGCGGTAAATGCCGCAGAACTCATCGAATACAAAAAAGAGGAAACGGCTCTTATCACATTCGCATATACGGATATAGGAAGAGTAGAGTACGAGTGTCAGCAGTGCGAAGTGGATATAGTCGAGAAGAGTTTTGAGACGGATGTAGTGTTTAAGATCAAAGCCGAAAGATCGGCTTTGGAGTGCTTGTTCGCGAAGTTAGATAGAGTTGTTACTCAGTCTTAGCTCTCTTGTCTCTCTAAAATATGCATGACCTATAAAGATCACATAAAAGATACCGCCAAAAAGAATCGCAAACGGGATAAGTGAGACAAGATACAGGACAAATGTCTTGATACGTATGTCGTTGCCTGCAAAGAACATGATCTTTTTATACTCTTCGTTCGTATTTATGTTTGAGGTCACGTCATAAGTAAGCATCTTATGAAAGAAGTAGTACATCGGGATATTGAACATGATGACGTTTAGTATCGGTACGAAATAAAACGGTATGAAGACTATCAGCATAAGAAGCATAGCTAACAGCCATTTTAAGACCTTTAGCATCGAGATGACAATGTTGTCATGTCCTCTCATCTCGACATCGGCATAATGCCTCCTTTGAAGTTCCTTTAACACAAAAGGGGTCAAAAAGGCTATCACGATGACGGCGATAAATATGGAGACGACAAGAGCCAGCATACTTCCTATGGTATAAAATAGAAATGTCACGATCCATGCCGTGATGGCATGTCCCATTAAAAACTCTACGACGGAAGAACCTTGAAAGTCTGCCACATAAGAGTCGGTATTTTCCACACCGTCGATGACATTTGACTGTGTCTGCTCTACATGCAGAGTCGCATTATGCAGCTGTTGTATGGTTGATCCTGCAAAATAGAAAAACAGAGCATAGATGAGGACCATCGTAGCGATAAAAGGAGCTACGGAATATTTCATCATCTTTAGAGTGAAGAAGTCTTTTACGCTTGCTATAAATATTTCATTCTCTTTCATCGCTTGCTCCATAATCTTTGATTTAGTTTTAACTCTTCTATGATCGCTATCGTGAGTTGCAGAGTCTTTACATACTCCATAGCGACTTTGTACTCTAAAAGCGATCTAAACACCGACGGCTCAAAGAGATCCTTATTGTACTCTATGGCCAGGTTCATCTCACCGTTTATAAAAGAGAGATATACAGGCTGCCCTGTCTTTTTCTTCAGGTCCAAGATCCTTTTCATCATCGAGTGCGTCAAGATATATCTGGCTTCTATCTGATCGCTTCCGTAGACTACGAACTCTTTTTCAAATTCGGGATCATCCATCTTGACAAGCTGCTCTCTTGTAAAGTTGTTTGATTGCAGCCAGTTACCTATAAGCGAACCGAATATCCCTTCTGCACTGTCTGGTAAAATTATAGTAGAATTGGAGAAATGTTTGTTAAATGAAGTGACTATAAAAAGACCTTTGAAGATCGTACTCCATGAAGTCCTGCCTTTTGAGTCCTTGTGCTTCTGCTCTGCATGGACATCTGAAAATCTTATATCAACAGAATCGATCGTTCCTGTTACATAGTCATTACCGCTGTACCTGTCGACCTTGTTTGTAAAAAGCTTGGAGTTTCTAAAAACATGTTCCTCTATCATATATGTAGGGTTATATCTTAGATTATTATCTATCTCATGTATAAGAGGCTCTATGACTTTTGTCTTAAACGATGAAGCGTAATCTTTTACCATCAGTTTATAGAGAAATCCACCTCCTGCAGCAAGAGCAAATACAAAGAATATAATGGTGTCCGGATTTATGGATTTTAACCCGTTTGTTAGAAAATAGAGTATTACGAGTGCAATGACGATAATGACAATACCGATTTTAACGATCTTGTCTTTTAAAGCACGTCTCTCCTCTTCCAACTCTTGCAGAGTCGGGTAAAGAGTGTTGTAGTAAAAATCTGTAAGATGGCTGATACTTTTCATATATTATGATTTAAACATCTCTCTTACATTTACATTTTGGCGCTCATCTTCGCTGATGACAAAGACATCTTTTTTAGTAAGACTCATAAACGAAGCCACAAAGTTTGTAGGGAACATCTCGATAGCATTGTTGTAGTCGGTGACTGCCTGGTTGTATGCACGACGAGCTGCAGATATCTGTGACTCTATCTCCGTGAGGTTATGTTGAAGGTTCATAACGTTCTCATTTGCTTTAAGATCGGGATAGTTCTCAACTGCGACCATGATCGAACCGAGTGCCGAAGTGATCTTAGAATCAAGGTCTATCTTCTCTTTGTCGCTAAGATTTGGTTTGTTTGCCTCTGCACGAAGCGCTGTCACCTTTTCAAGTATCGATTTTTCATGTTCCATATATCTTGAAACAGATGCGACGAGATTAGGTATAAGGTCATAACGCTTTTTAAGTACGGCGTCCACACCCCCGAATATATTCTCAACTTGATTTTTCTTTGCTATAAGAGAGTTGTACATAAGTACGATAATAAGAGCTATAACACCGAGGACTATAATCACTGTCATCATTTTGTTCCTTTGTTTTTATGTATTTTATTCTAACATATATTTATTTTGATTTTGTAATATGCTGTGCACATAAGTAGCCTGATGCAAAAGCAAACTGGAAGTTGTAACCTCCGCGCTCACCGATGACGTCTAACACCTCTCCGGCAAAGTAGAGTCCTTTTACTTTTTTGGACTCGAAACTTTTTGCATCTACTTCATAAGTATCGACGCCGCCGCCGCATACTTCAGCATGTTTATACCCATGCGTGTCGATGATCTTCACTCTGTAGTTCTGAAGCTTGTTGATTATCCCTTTAATCATCTTCGTGTTTACATGTAAGGCTTGCACTTTAGGGTCTATGTTCATCTCTTTTAAGATGACAGTTGCAAGTTTAGAGGGGATGATACCGCTTAAAACTGACAGGAAAGAGTTTTGAGGCACTGTCTTGCAAAGATTAACTATCTGTGAGGATAAAGACTGCGGATTGAACTGTGAGATAAGGTTAAGTGATATCTCGACGTTTTGATGGTTTAAAAGGGCTTTAGAGGCTATTTGTGAAATATCCAGTACGGCAAGACCTGACACGCCGTAAGCGGTAAAAAGGATATCTCCTTTAATGCTTTTCTCTTTGAACTTGTCGACATAGACAGAAACTTCTCCACTTATCTTTACTCCTGAGAGCATATCGTTATAGACAGAGTCACTGTGAAGTCCTACAAGCGAAGGGTAGAGTTCTAGCACTGTATGTCCAAAAGAGTGAGCAAACTTCACTCCGTCGTCGTTTCCGCCGAGCTGAGGTGCCGCCTTGAGTCCGCTTGCAATGATAAGTACATCGTAACCGCCGTAACTTTTTTCTTTACATGTAAGCGTAAAACTCTCATCTTTTATGATCGAGTCTATTTTGTGATCGTTAAAGATCTTTACGTCAAGGTTTGAGAGCGTCTCTTCAAAAGCACTCAAAACGCTTTTTGCTTCGTATGAGAGAGGATAGCATTTGCCGTCATCTTTAGAAAATAGAAGCAGTCCGATAGAGTGCATGAACTTTTCCAGCTCATGAAACCCGAACTGCTTTAGAGTCTGTTCGATAAACTGGGGATTATCGGATATATAGTTGGCAGTATCTATATTTTTGTTGGTGATGTTGCAGTGACCGTTGCCCGAAACCAGTATCTTTTTCGCGTTCTTTGCGTTTTGTTCAAAGATATCGACTTCTATGTTGTTTCTGGCAAGGATGGTCGCGGCGGTCAGTCCTGCCGCACCGGCACCGATAATAGCTATTTTTTTCATGGCAAAATTATAGCTAATTATCTATATAAGTAGGGTTGCTCCGTTTGTACTCTCATGTCGACGATCGCGCGTCCGACGGTAAAATGGTACAGCGACTGGTACGAAGCGTCTTGTATGCCCAAAAGCTGATGCATGATATCGTCTAAAAAACAGCCGATGCCCGTAGCATTGAGGCCGACTGATGTGCTTTCAAGGTAAAGCTGCTGTCCAATCGCCCCGCATTCATAGTAAAGCTCTTTATATTTTTGCGGATTATCCTCTTTTAACAGGGATGAGAACTTGCATATCATCCCTAAAGAGAACGCTCCGTCTTTTGCTATGTCTTGGCTGCATGAGATCTGTTTTGCCGCGGCACGGAAATTGCCTCTTCTTAAAAGGTAGAGATCCTCATACACCTCGCTCCACTCAAACGATGCGTCAAGAAGGCCTTTGAGGTTACTAAGATCATCAGCATCTCTTACATAAAGGTACATACCGCTTTCAAACTCATCCACATCATGGACAAAGAGTGCAAGGTGCACGTCTGCTTTTTTAGCATTGACGCTCTCGAGTATGGTCGTAAACTGCTTCTTTGTTATCTTAGAGCGTCCGGCATCCATCATCTGAGCGCTACGTCTTTTCATGACGACCTGTTTTGCCTCCACACTCGGTTCACGTTTGTTTGAAGAGCTTACATGTAAAGGGAGTCTTGAAGTCGGATTGAAGTGGGTGGCATCGTTTATTGCACCGATGATATCCCACTTATGGTGGCTGGAGCTGAGAGTGTTCGCTACAGTAGTATCGTGAGGAGGCATATCTTTTAAAAGAGTATCAATCTTACATGTAATCTCATTCTCCTTTGAGACTACAAGCAGGATGTCGCTCTCTTCATACTCGTAAGGAGTGAACCGCTCCTTCTTGTCAAATCCAAAAAGCGTGTCAATATCTTTTATATCGCATCCATCTACTAAGGAGATGTTCCATCCAAGCATCTTTGCGCTTACATGTAAGGCTCTTAGAGCATGACCAAGATCAAGCTGCGTATATCTAAACGCACGTTCTCCGTACTTCCACACTTCGCGCCAGAGGATGGAGCTTAGCGATACCAAAAAACTCCCCTTAGGAAGCTCTTCCCAAAAAGAGGTGTCAAATTCGCTAAGTATTTCCAAAGAGTGGTCATACGCTGCATAATGGGCGATGGTCGTATGTTCGGATACTCCGACTTGTGGCGGAAGTACGACATACCCTTCTGTAGGCTGCAGGTTTCCGCTTGAAGCGTTGCATCTCAGCGCCCAAGAGGTGCCGTTGGCACTTTTATATGCCGCGATCCCAAGAGAAAACTGAAAAAGCTGTGAAAGAGATTCTAGAAGAAGCGGAGCCTGCGGAACGGCCGTATCGTCAAAAATCAGATGATAGGGCGGAGTTGAATTTTCAAGTGCGAGAGGAAGTTTCACTTTCTTCGCACCTTTGTAACTTCTAAAGGGGTCAGGCTGCGTCGCCCAGTCCATATAGCCGAGTGATGCAGCATATCTGCTTGGCTGATGTTTAGTACGGTCATGATACTTGAGTATTAAATTTAAATCATTCATAGGGTGGATTATGCATCAAAAAGCTTAAAAATTAGGCAATAAATTTCAATCAAATCGATTATCCAAGTGTGCAACAAGAATAATTTAATGCAATTTTTATTATAATCACGCAATTATTTCAAGACAGGGGCATTCTCGAATGGGTGAATTATTTACATTTTTTGGTTTGATTTCAGAAAACCATACTTTCATATTTGTGACACACATGCTATTAACAGCGGCTATCGTACTAGTACTGGCTAAAGTTGCAGTGTCAAATCTACGCGTAGTTCCAACAGGGACTCAAAACATACTAGAAGCATACCTTGGCGGTGTACTTGCAATGGGATCAGATGTAATGGGTAAAGAGGAAGCACGTCGCTACCTTCCACTTGTTGCTACAATCGGTCTATTTGTAGGAGTTGCTAACATTATCGGTATTATTCCGGGTTTTGAAGCACCATCAGCATTTTTGGATTTTACATTAGCGTTGGCTTTAGTAGTTTTCTTCTACTACAACTTTGAAGGTATCCGTCGTAACGGTGTTATCTCTTACTTCGCACACTTCATGGGACCGGTTTGGTGGTTAGCATGGTTAATGTTCCCGATCGAGATCGTTTCTCACATCTCTCGTATCATCTCTCTTAGCTTCCGTCTTTTCGGTAACGTTAAAGGTGACGATATGTTCTTGATGGTAATCCTTATGCTTGCGCCTTGGTTCTTACCTATCATTCCATTTGCACTACTTACTTTTATGGCATTCTTACAAGCGTTCATCTTCATGATGCTTACTTATGTTTATATCGGTGGTGCTATCGCGGTTTCTGACGACCACTAAATCCTATCATGCAAAAAGCGACGTTTGATCGAATCCTCAGCTTTTTGCATGGTGCCTCTTTAGCCTTTGTTATCATAGGCACGTTTATAACATTTAGGATCTTTCTTTTCTTAGGTGTTGTAAACGCTTTTTTAGTCTCATTTGTATTTCTTTTTATCTCATTAGTCGTAACACTGCTGATCGATTCGTTCAGAGTAAACAGACTGCGTCTTGACGAGGTTAAAAAGCAGACACAGATCTTAGAAAAAATTGCAAAGCAACTTGATGATAAAAAGTTACTTGATAACTGACCCCGCGTACTACGGAACAGACACCACTACTTTTACCTCTCAACTCTCAACCATATTTGATAAAAACAGAGTGGATCTTGCTCTTTACAGAGACAAAGAAAACAGCGAATACGTCCGTTTCGCCGAGATATTTATCGCTGCATGTAAGAGCCGAGGGATACTGCCGTTTTTACATCAAGACTATGTGCTTGCAAACAGACTTGGCGCTTACGGAGTCCACCTGACATCTGCTCAGTTTGATGAGATACAAGCAGCAAAAGAGCTCGGACTTTTCGTCGTAGTCAGCACGCATTCTCTAGAAGATATAGAGTATGTGAGCAGACTCGGAGCTGACGCGGTGACATACAGCCCCATCTTTTCGACGCCGAACAAGGGAATTCCCAAGGGTTTAGCTCATTTAAAAGAAATTGTAGGTAAAATAAACACTAAAATAATCGCACTAGGCGGAATCACGACCGATGAACAGGTAAAAGCTGTAGAATCATGCGGTGTGTTTGCTTATGCATCAATAAGAAAATTTATATAAGGTCATATTTATGTTTGAAATAGTCATAGGACTAGAGGTTCACGTTCAACTCAATACAAAAACAAAACTTTTTTGCTCATGCCCGACAAGTTTTAATCATCAACAAAATACAAATACATGTCCTACATGTCTAGCACTTCCGGGAGCTCTTCCTGTTTTTAACAAAGAGGTACTCAAAAAAGCGGTAATGTTCGGGACTGCCATAGGCGCGACAATAAACAGAACTTCATACTTTGACAGAAAGTCTTACTTCTATCCGGACAGCCCTTCAGCTTACCAGATCACTCAGCTTTACACTCCTGTCGTAGAACACGGAAAGTTAGAGATCGACTTTGAAGACGGAAGCAAAAAGATCATCGGTATCAACCGTGCGCACATCGAAGCGGATGCGGGTAAAAACATCCATGACGGCGATATTTCAAAAGTAGACCTGAACCGTGCGGGAACACCGCTTTTAGAGATCGTCTCTGAACCGGATATGAGAAGTGCGGATGAAGCGATACTTTACTTGAAAAAACTTCACTCGATCGTAAGATACCTTGATATCTCCGATGCAAACATGCAAGAGGGGTCTTTCCGTGTGGATGTAAACGTCTCTATCCGTCCTAAAGGCGATGAGAAACTTTACACACGTGTGGAGATCAAAAACATCAACTCATTCAGATTCATCCAAAGAGCTATCGAGCTTGAAGTCGCTCGCCAAAAAGAGGCTTGGGAAGACGGTGTATACGATCAAGAGATCGTTCAAGAGACTCGCCTTTTCGATCAGGCAAAACAAGAGACTAGAAGTATGCGCGGGAAGGAAGAAGCGGCAGATTACCGTTACTTCCCTGAGCCGGACCTGCTTAAAGCGGTAGTGACTGACGAGATCTACGCTGAAGCGACTCAGATTCCTGAACTCCCCGATGAGAAGAAAGAGCGTTTTGTTAAAGATTTCGGCATGAACGAGTACAACGCTTCGGTCATCACTTCTACTTTAGAGATGGCAAAATTCTTTGAAGAGATGATGCAAGAGGGGATCACTGCTAAAAATGCAGTCACTTGGCTTACAGTTGAGCTTCAAGGACGTCTAAAAGGCGGTGTGACAGTCGAGACTTCACCGGTAGATGCGAAAAAACTTGGGACACTAGTCAAACGTATCGAAGACAATACCATAAGCGGTAAAGCGGCAAAAGAGGTGCTTGACTACCTGATGGAAAATGAAAGCGATGTCGACGGTGCTATCGAGAAACTTGGACTAAAACAGGTGAGCGATACAGGCGCTATCGAAGCTATCATAGATGAGATACTCGCTGCAAACCAAGACAAAGTCGCGGAATACAAAAGCGGAAAAGACAAACTGTTCGGATTCTTCGTCGGTCAGACTATGAAAGCTTCAAAAGGAAGTGCGAATCCTCAAGCGGTAAATGACATATTAAAATCAAAATTGAGCTAATATGAATTTAGCAAAGCGTTTGATCATTGGAGCTGTTTTTGCAATAAACGGTTCCAAGAAGTATGAACATTCAAAACGCTTTTTTTATAACTTTTTAGAAAACGATCAATATCGATATAAAAAATATGTCGATATCTTTATGATCGTCCTCATATTTACAAGTGTCTTTATCCTTATCAGAGAGGTAAAGAACGACGTAAATATCTACTTTAAGATGTTTAACGACTATGTTATCTCATTAGTGTTCTTGACGGAGTATCTGCTTCGTTTATGGGTGTATGACAGCTCGACCTCCATCATCATAAGTCAGTATGAGAAAGACACGGCGCTTTCACGCGACTTTCGCCTAGGACGTGCTCTGTATAAGGTCGTAGCATCTAAGTTCGAGCATATCCGCTCTGTCAGTGCCATCATCGACCTTTTGGCTATCGTGCCGTTCTTCCATGAGCTGAGACTTCTTCGTATCTTCATCCTTTTTAGGATATTTAAACTCTTTAGATACACAAGAAGCGTCAAGACTTTTGCTTCTGTACTTTTATCGAAGAAGTTCGAGTTTTTAACGCTTCTTATCTTTACGTCTATTATCGTATTCGTCTCTTCTGTCCTTGTCTATGTCATGGAAGCCCATCTTCCCGACTCACCGATAAAGACACTTTTTGATGCCTTTTACTGGTCTGTAGTGACGATATCGACAGTCGGATACGGTGACGTTGTAGCGGTGAGCGAGCCGGGTCGCATCGTAGCAGTCATCGTCATCGTATCTGGGATCGCGGTTATGGCGTTTACGACATCTTTAGTCGTTTCTGCATTTACCGAGAAGATCGAAGAGATCAAAGAGATAAAAAACATCGAAGATATCGCAAAGCTCAAAAAGATATATCTGATCTGCGGATATAAAGAGATCGGGCGTCAAGTGGCTCTGAAACTTAAAAAGGACGGTGTGAACATCGTCGTTTTAGATACAGATAAAAAACGTGTAGAAGAAGCTGTACATGACGGTTTTATAGCTTTTGACCACGACTCCGGACTGCTCAGTACATATGAAGACCTGAAACTCAACATCAACACTCAAGTCAAATGCATACTGTGTCTGGATGACAGCGATGTCGAAAACATATATACGATACTCACGGTAAGGTCGATAAGCAAGCAGGTCGAGATCATCTCTATTTTACAAAACAAGAAAAATAGAAAGAAACTTGAACTCGCAGGCGTTTCAAATATCATTTTCTCTCAAGAGTTCATAGGGATGATAGCAAAAGAGTACATAGGTCAGCCTGTCGCATTCGAACTGATCCATGCACTGAGATCCGAGACGAACGGTATACAGATATCGGAAGTACTTGTAGACGACGTCATGATCAAATACAACGGTACCATCGCAGATATAGAAAGCAGCAGGTTTAAGCTTTTACTTCTGGGCATATATAAAAGTGCACAGCAGCACTTCTTGTTCAATCCCATAGACTCTACACTGCTTGAAACAGGTGATATGCTTATCGTCGTGGGCGATTATGTGTTTATCGACGAGTTCAAAAAACATCTCCATAAAAAGAGTGCCAGATGAGATCAGCCGTCATATTCGGATACAATGAGTTTGCACTAGAGATTGCAAACAGTCTAAAGACAAAATACAGCGATATTGCTCTTTTTGTACTCGAAGACAAGGAGTTGAGACTGCTTCAAGACAATAACTTTAAAGTCTCGAAGTTCAGTATAGAAGACGACTGGTTAAACCTGCAGGGAGAGTACGATATAGATGAACTCATCGTCTTCTGTGCGCTTGAGGACACGGCGGAAAACATCTTTTTGACCATCTCTTTAAGAGCTGTCTATGAAAACCTGATCATCATAGCGCTCTCTTCGGATCAGGAAAGCGGCAGAAAGCTTAAAATGGCGGGTGCGAACAAGATAATCCCTATCACTCAGACGACGGTGAACATCATCACGGAGATGATCGAACGTCCTTTTGTGACAGAGATACTCAACAACATCCTTTACTCTGACGATGAACTAAAGATAGCGCAGGTCACGATCGAGAAAGATTCCGAGGTGATCGGAAAAAGTGTAGAGAGCATCGATTGGAAAAACAGGTACGGACTGCTTGTGGTCGCTATCATCAGAGAGAACCTCGACACCTCTTTTATCTATACAAAAAAGGCAAACCGCGAGGCTATGAAAGAGGATGATGTTTTAGTCATCGTAGGTTATGAAAACGATATTACAGAATTTGAAAAAACAATAGGAAGGAGAAACAATGTTAATTGGCGTGATTGGAGCTGGTAAGTGGGGAACGGCTCTAGCCTATGCACTGTCTGAGAAAAATGAGGTCTATATAACCTCAAGAACACCCAGAGATATGAAAAACTTTGTCTCTCTAGAGGAGATACTGAAGATCGAGTATCTTGTCATCGCTATACCTGCGCAGGAAGTATCCAAATGGCTTGAACATAACTACAATTTCAAGAATCATAAGATAATGGTGGCCGCAAAAGGGATAGAAGCAAGCACAGGAAGGTTTTTAAACGAGATATATTCCAAGTATGTCCCTGAGTCGAACATCTGCTTTCTATCGGGTCCGTCTTTTGCCACAGAGGTGATGAAGTCACTTCCCACAGCTGTTGTGGTAAACTCGAAAAATGAGGAGCTGAGCGCTAAATTCGCATCGTTTTTCCCCTCTTTTATGAAGACATACACATCAACGGATGTCATAGGTGCAGAGATAGCGGGGGCATATAAAAATGTTATCGCCATCGCTGCAGGTATCTGTGACGGGTTTGATCTTGGAAAGAATGCAGCAGCTTCACTCATAGCGCGCGGACTTGTCGAGATGCAGAGGTTCGGCCACTGCTACGGTGCAAAAGATGAGAGTTTCATAGGTCTAAGCGGTGCGGGAGACCTTTTCCTCACAGCATCATCCACGATGTCAAGAAACTTCAGGGTAGGCCACGGTCTGGCTGCCGGAAAATCTAAAGAGCAGATAGTCCAAGAGCTAGGCGAAGTAGCAGAGGGCATCGGAACGGCTTACGCCTTACATGTAATAGCCGAGGAGAAGAAGATCTATCTCCCGATAGCTACGGAAGTCTACAAGATACTCGAAGGCAAAGACCCAAAAGAGAGTCTGAAAGACCTGCTTACGCAGTAGGTCTTTTCGTTTAAATATTAAATGAGATTTTGGAGACAAAAAAAGGGATACAGATGAATTTTGAACAAATTGATTTAACTGGCTGTAGATTAATTGGTGCGATATGGGAATTAGGACATATCGGTCCAAAGCATCATGCAGTAATTATTGGAAAAAATCTTGATGATGATTTGATATATATTGCAGAAAATATGCATACAGGCTATCAATTAGTTACATTAGATGATTTTAAAAGCCGATATTCAAAAAATGGAGATATCAAAGTCCAAGTAAATGATGGTAATAAGACTAATCTAGAAGTAGCGCAAGATGCACTTAATGTAATATATTCAAAAACGAAGAAAAAATATAATTTGATTTCTAATAATTGTGAATCTTTTGTAAATCAAGTTACCCATGGACATTCTATAAGCACTCAAGTTCTAACAACTATTGGTGGATTGATTTTAATAGCTGGAATATGGTATTTACAAAAAAAGAATGGAAAAATCATATAATTATACCAAAGAAATTATTGAAAATTAATCACAAGCTATGAGTTACATATCATAATAATAAAGGACATTTAAATGGAATATGTAGATGATTATTCTGGATATGGAAATCAAGTCCTTTATAAAATGTGTGAAGAAAGACCTTTACATAATGATATTGATACAATTCGTTCTAAACTTTGGATTATTGGTAGAGCATATGCAGCTTCAATAGAACGAAAAGCTGGAGAAGAATTTAATATTGAAGATGTAGCTGAAATTCTAAAAGAATCGAAGCTAGATCAAGAAATTGAAAACCTCAATAAAATAGGAAGAATTGATCAAAATAATATTGAAGTCCTTCTTGGCACTCATGATTATTTGATGCAATTATTTAAGAAAATTACTGGACTAGAAAAGCGTTCTTTAGCATCTAAGTATCTACATTTTCATGCCCCAAAGTCTGTATTTATTTATGATTCAATTGTACGAAATGAATTGAGAAAAAGACTTAGAGCAATTGGAAAAACAAGATTTCCTATTTCGAAAAAATATGATTCTGAATATGAATCACATGTTCTAAGATGCATATACTATAGAGATAAAATATACGAAAAACAATTTGAAGCATTAGTAAGTCCAAGGAAATTAGATTCAAGCCTTTATGGATATTAATGAATCTAATATTTTTACATGAAGGTTTTCTATTTTGAGAAACTAATATGAGTGAACATATCCAAGACTCCTTACGCGAACAAACACGAGGTGAAGAACTCGCAAACAGCATTAGCCACACCGTAGCATTCATCGCGATGCTGGTCGGGACGCCTTTTCTCATCATAAATGCAGTGAAGCAGGGAGATGTCGGACAGATCGTCGGTACCAGTATCTTTTCTGCGACTGCGATACTGCTTTATCTCTCCTCTGCTATCTACCATGGACTTGTTGTGGGAAAGGCAAAAGACCTCTTTAGGATCATCGAGAACTCCGCTATATTCTTTCTTATTGCAGGCACATACACACCTTTTACACTTGGTGTATTAAAAGGAGGGTGGGGCTGGAGTATTTTTGGTGTTGTCTGGGGTCTTGTGGTCGTCGGGGTCGCGCTGAAAGTCTTTGAAAGAAAACCCCATCCCGTTATCTCTATGATCCTCTACCTTCTGATGGGTTGGCTTATGATCGTCGCGGCTTATCCTTTGTTTGTCAAGATGCCCATAGAGGGTATAGTCTTGCTTGTTACCGGAGGCTTGTTCTACACTCTTGGCGTGGTGTTCTTTTTAACAGACCACAAGTTGCGCTATGGACATTTGATCTGGCATCTTTTTGTTATGGCCGGAACCGCATGTCACTACTTCGCGGTTCTCTGGTATGCCCTCTGAGGTTCGTAAGCAGCAAGACTCGCCACACTCACTAAATTATGTTAAAATAGTTTAAAACATAAAGGTCTATTATTTTGAGTGAGCAGTTTATACAGGTAAAAAAGATATCGACAGCGGTTTTAGTGGGCGTTGTCATCTACTTTCTCTCATTCTCTTTTTTCAGCATTGCACAGAGCTCTTTACTTGGTATCATCGCTTTTTTAGTCGTCTTGTGGACGAACGAGGGGCTTCCACTAGCAGTAGTGTCTTTGATGCCCATCGTGCTTTTTCCCGCTTTTGGAATACTCTCGACAAAAGAGACATCCATAAACTACTCAAATCCCATCATATACCTCTTTTTAGGCGGTTTCTTACTTGCTATTGCCGTTGAGAAGACGGGGCTTCATCGTTACTTGGCTGAGAAGATACTCTCCTTTTTCCCAAAGACGGCTCGAGGGATCATCTTCTCTTTGATAGTGACATCCGCACTTTTAAGCTCCATCCTTTCAAACACGACGACCACGCTTCTGCTCATCCCCATCGCTATCTATCTGACGGAGGATGCAAGACTGAAGATGCGCTTTGCGCTTGCCATCGCTTACGGTGCGAGTGTGGGCGGCATCATGACCCCCATCGGCACACCGCCGAACCTCATACTGCTTGGCATCATGCAGGAACACTCTTTAGCGCTGATACCGTTTTTTAAATGGATATGGATGGTCGCACCTCTTTCACTTGCTATGATAGCCGTTGTCGGATCTTTGCTGAGCATCGGTGTCAAAAACATAAAGCTGCAAAGAGATGCGCAGAAGCTGTCACTTACCAAGGATCAGAAGAAAGTCGTTTTCATTCTGCTCGGGTTGATGGCACTGCTACTTTTAAACGCTCCCATCAGACCCTACTGGAACGGTTTGGGATTTAACGAGAGTGCTATGCTTTTGGCCGCGGGGCTTCTTCTGTTTGTCGCTCCTTTTGACATACTCAACTGGATGCAGGACAAGGAGCATATCCCCTACAGGATCATGTTTCTCTTTGGTGCGGGCTTTTCCATAGCCGATGCGTTCTCAAAGATAGGTCTGGCAAACGAACTTGCAGGTTACATCCTGCAGGTCACGACGCTCTCTCCGATGCTGCTGATACTCTTTGTCGCGGTGATGATAACTTTTACGACGGAGATCACCTCGAACACGGCGCTTATCTCCATAATGCTGCCGGTGATCTATGCAGTTGCACAAAAGGCGGGCATAAACACGACACTGTTTATGATGATAGCGACCATCTGCGCCTCATACGCTTTTATGCTGCCTATCGCCACCCCTCCAAACGCCATCGCGATGAGCAGCGGAGTCGTTCATGTAAAAACGATGATGAAATATGGCTTAGTTTTAAATATTGTAGGTATAATTTTAGTCGTTTTAATAGCCGAATTTTTTTGGAAAAATGTATTATAAAAAGGAAAATAAATGATCGTTCATATAGTGATGTTTAAATTTAAAGAGCATGATAAAGAGCAAAACATCTTAAAGATAAAAGAGATGTTAGAGAGCCTGCCATCAAAGATAGAGGAACTAAACACAATGGAAGTGGGAGTTGACTTTAACGGCAGTGAACGTGCTTATGATATGAGTCTTTACTCGACGTTCGATACAAAACACGGACTCAGCGTGTATGCGACACATCCTGCACATCTAGAGGTGCTTTCGTTCATAAAAGAAGTAGTCGAGACTACAAAAGTGGTAGATTACGAGAAGTAAACATGGGATGGACATGTCAGCATGATCTCAAAGGACACTGCAAACTTTTAAACGTCCCGTGTGTCCCTGGGATCAAAGGATGTACTTTAAACAAAGGTGCGGATGTGGTCTTTACTACGGGAAGTTATGAAGAGGATAAAAAACGTAAAGAGGATGAAAAAGAGGAGATAGACTTCAGCGCCTTGGCTAGAAGTAACTAAGAGTTCTCTATCTCTTCGACTTTCTCCTCTATGCTCAGCAGCTCTTCTACTTTCTGTTCATAAAGCTCTTCGAGTTTTGCAAGCTCGTCTGCTAAGACCGTGATGCCTATCTTCTCATAGCATTTAGGGTCTGCCAGACAGTTTTTCTTCTCATCTATCTGTGCTTCGAGCTCATCTATCTCGGATGGGAGCTTTTCAAGCGCGATCTTCTCTTTGTATGTCAGTTTCAGCGTCTTTTGTTTGACACGTTCTACAGGTTTCTCTTTGACGCTCTCTTTTTCCATCTCTGAAAGCTCTTGAAGTTCACGCTCCAACTCCAGATACTCTGAGTACTGCTGATAGCTCTCCTCTATCTTTGCATCGCCTTTAAAGATAAAAAGCTTTTTAGCGATCTTGTCGACAAAGTATCTGTCGTGGCTGACGATGATGACCGCACCCGGAAAGCTGACGAGTTTCTCTTCCAAGATGTTAATAGTCGGGATATCGAGGTCGTTTGTCGGCTCATCGAGGATGAGGATATCCACTTTTTTAGTAAATAAAAGTGCAAGAGCGACACGGTTTTTTTCCCCGCCGCTGAGTACTCCCACTTTTTTATCCAAAAACTCTCTCGGGAAAAGGAAGTTCTTCAGGTAGCCGTAAACGTGCATGTTCTTGCCCTGTACATCGACTCTGTCTCCGCCGTTTGGACAAAACGTCTCTATGAGGTCTTTACTGTCATCAAGCATCTCTCTGTGCTGGTCGAAGTACCCGATGGTAAAGTCACCGCGGTTTATGACGCCGCTTGTCGGCTTGATACGTCCCAAAAGTGCTTTAAGAAGAGTCGATTTTCCGCTTCCGTTTGGTCCGACTATGGCGATGACGTCTTTTTGCAGGATACGCGTACTGAAGTCGTCTATCAGTTTTTTAGTCCCGAGAGTGATACTGAGGTTCTCTACCTCAAAAAGCATCTTCTGTCTGTTGACGCTTTTGTCACGGTTGAAGTTTTTTGCTTCACGTTCAAGCTCTACGCTCATCTTGCGGATCTTGGCAGGGTTTGTCTTTGCATCTTCACGAAGTTCCATAAGACGGGCTTTTCTTCCCTCGTTACGTTTGAGCCTTGCACGAACCCCTCTGCTATACCACTCGTTTTCTGACTTTACGAGTCTTAAAAGGTTCTCATGCTGTTTTTGAAGTGTGCGAAGGATCTCCTCTTTTTGTGTCAGATAGTCGCTGTATCCGCCTTTGAACTCACGCAGTTTACAGTCTTCGACCTCAATGCTTTTTGTCGCGACCCTGTCTATGAAATACCTATCGTGAGAGATAAAGACAAGCGTGAACTTCTCTTTTAAGAGCAGTTCCTCTAAAAACTCGACCATGTAGACGTCAAGGTGGTTGGTAGGCTCGTCAAGAAGCAGTACATCAGGTTTTTGAAGAAGTAAAGAGGCGAGGGCGACACGTCTTTGCTCTCCACCGCTTAGAAGAAGTACGGGTTTGTCCTCATACTCTTTGAGCTTGAAATGCTCTATGATCCTTTCTATCTTATCATCGAGACTCCAGGCACTGTGGTGGTCTAGATAATGTCCGAGTTTTGAATGCTCGTCTAAAAGGTTTCTGTTCTCAAAATCATCGGCAAGTAAAATGGAAAGCTCGTCATATCTTATTTTAGCATCTATAAGCTCTTTCAAGCCGTCTTTTACAGCTTCCCTTACACTTTGCCCCTCTTTGAACTCAGGACGCTGTGAGAGCATCTTTACTTCAAGGTCTTGACGGGTGATGCGCTCTCCTGCATCTGCATCGAGAGAACCGTCGACTATCTTCATAAGAGTCGATTTCCCGCTGCCGTTTTTTCCGATGATGACGATGCGCTCACCCTCATCGACGTGAAAGTTTATATTTTCTAAGATCTTTTGAGCTTCATAATGTTTTGAAATATTTAGTAGGTCTATAAGTGCCATTATCTGTCTTTACATGTAAGGTTTATAAAAACCGTATTTTACTAGATTGTGGATTAAAAACAGATACGTTTTGCAACGTACCATGTCGCGATCGCTTTGTCCGTGTAATGGAACTCCTGCTGATTTAAAGGGATGACCTCGTTTCTAAGTTTTGAGCGGATGATGCCTACGATCAAAAAAGTGATAAGAAGTGTGGCACCTGCTATGAAGTAATCATAAAGATACCAAGCAATGAGTGCGGCGATGACGGTAGTGAACTTTAGAAAAAAGGAGATGATAAAAACCAGCACTCTGCATTTTTTCTTTTCGATCTTCGGTGTCGGTTCTATCAGTTCTAAAAAATCATCTTCCATATTCAGAATCCAATATCTTCAAATCTGTATATTTCATCAAGTATTTGCCCTTGCATCTATTAAAGTTAAAAGATTTTATCATTAGATTATTAAAAGAATGTTAACTGACGTAAAAACAAATAAAAAAATAGACTTAAGTCGTCATGGTGTCTAAAAGGTTTAAGAGAGAGATTCTCTATTTTAGGTATGATTACAGTATTAAAATGAAAGGATTGATATGTCAGAACCAAATTTAGAAGATATTACCGATTACAACACGCTTAAAGGCCAGAAAAAAAGGGTTGTGTGGGCAGTCATCCTAGCGGGACTCATAATCGGTGTCGTTTATGTAGTAAGCTATAACTATTTTTCTAATGTTACAGATTCAATTCACGTTGAAAAAAATATAGGCACTATACCCGTAAAATAAACTCATAAAGGTTTTATAAACAGATGTTGATGACAATGATAGTGATATATTCTTTTTATGTACTGGCAAACCTCTATGTGAGTGTGATGCAAATAGGGTATATATCGCAGGCAAAAAGAAAAGCTCCCGTATTGATGGAGTGTGACGAGTATATAAAAGCAGCTAACTATAGCATTGCAAAAGAGCGCCTCTCTATGGCAAGAACGATAGTCGACTATATGGCAGTACTTGCGTGGATAGGTTTTGGTATAACATACTTAAGTGATTATATTTTTTTAGAAAATGATGCATTAAAAAGTGTCGCGGTAGTACTCGGTTTTATTTTGATCAACTCAGTGATATCGCTGCCGTTTTCTGTTTATGAGAAGTTTACTTTAGATGAGAAATTTGGATTTAATAAATCGACCGTAGGACAGTTTGTAAAAGATACGTTTGTGACATTGGTACTGAGCATCGTTTTCGGCGGACTTGTCATTTGGGGCGTTTATCTTATCATGACGACTTTTGAACTCTGGTGGTTATGGAGTTTTGTATTTATCTTCGGTGTCATCATCCTGATAAATATGTTTTTTCCTACCGTCAGAGCGATGTTCTTTGACAAACTTACTCCTCTAGAGGATGAGAAACTGGCTCGTGATATCCAGGAGTTGATGGATAAGACAGGCTTTGTGAGCAGCGGCGTGTTTATAAGCGATGCGAGTAAACGCGATGCAAGACTAAACGCGTATTTCGGCGGTCTTGGAAAGACAAAAAGAGTAGTACTTTTTGACACGCTTTTAGAAAAACTGGAGTCAAAAGAGCTGCTTGCCGTTTTAGGACATGAGCTTGGGCACTTTGCGCACGGCGATATCTACAAGAATATAGCACTGGTAGGCGGTATGCTGTTTGCGATGTTCGCTGTTTTTGGAAACCTGCCGGAGAGTTTATATCTTGAGATGGGTCTTTCCCCGTCGCCGTACATCGTTATGATCCTGTTTTTGATATTTATGCCTGTTTTAGGGTTTATTATGATGCCTATCATGGGAATCGTCAGCAGACACAATGAGTATGAAGCGGATAAGATGGGAGCAGAGCTCGGCGGAGCAAGCGGCGAGATAGAACTGGCAAATGCACTGAAAAAGCTTGTGACCGAAAACAAAAGTTTTCCGCTTTCACATCCCGTTTACATATTTTTTCACTATACGCATCCGCCTGTTATCGAAAGATTAAAGGCATTGGGTGTAGATATAGCGGTCAATGATACAACAGCTTTAGAGGGAACATGCCCGAATATAGACTAGAAGAATTACAAAAAGAGTTAGTCGAGATCTTAAACGGCAAGATAGAAAGAGCCGCGAGAGAAGCGCAACTGATACTTATGCATTCGTTACAACGTGATGAACTGTGGCTTATGATGCATAAAGACGAGATCATTACAAATGCCGATGAGATCATCGAAAAGGCAAAAAGACGTTCAAAAAACGAGCCTCTTGAATACATTACAAACAGTGTTAGTTTTTACTCGCAGGAGTTCTTTATAGATTACGGGGCACTTATCCCAAGACCTGAGACGGAACTGCTTATAGACGAGGTTCTAAAGCGCATAGACGACAGAGATGCCGTAATGACTTTTGCTGAGGTGGGAGTAGGCAGCGGGATCATCTCCATCGTCTTGGCACAACATCTGCCAAATGCGAAGTTTATCGCCGTAGATATTTCAGAGGCTGCTATAAAGATCGCAAGAGAGAACATCAAAAGGTTCGGACTTCAAGAGAGGATAGAACTAAGACACGGTTCTTTACTGGAACCTGTAGATGAGAAGATCGATTTTCTTGTCTCAAACCCTCCATATATAGCCGATGACGCACCTTTGGAGTCAAATCTTTCCTATGAACCGCAAAACGCCTTATTTGGCGGAGAGATCGGCGACGAGATCATAAGAGAACTTCTTATAGAGTTTTTAAACAGAGATATTAATTGGTTCAGTTGTGAGATGGGTTATGATCAAAGAGATAAAATAGTAAACTTTTTATCTGATAAGAGTTGTCCAAACATAGACTTTTACAAAGACCTGAGCGGTTTTGACAGAGGTTTTACATTATTAAAGGCGAGAGATGAATAAAAGAATATATGTAGATTTTAGTTATTTGATTTTGCTTGCGGCATCATTCGGCGCTGTTATGGTTTTAGGCGTCATAGTCGCTCCCGTGATCTTCCATACGGATAGGCTCACCGTAGATCTTTTGATAGACCATTATAACTCAGGCGTTATTATGAGTGAGATCTTTTTGAGATTTAGCTATTTTATATATTTTCTCAGCTTTTGTGTGGCTCTTTATGAAGCTGTTATGTACAAGATGGGACAAAGAGATAAGACACTGTTTTACTCGGCATTTCTTGTCGTGACGACAGCATTGTTGTTTAGCGGTGTGTATGTTCCAAAGATACTTGAACTTCAGGCTATGGGCAGAGAAGCGACAACGAGTGACACTTTTGACAATCTTCATATAGCAAGCGAGTTGGACTTCAAGATACTTGCTATCGCTTTGATCGTTTTATTTGTAAGACGTCTTATGCTTTTAAGACGCAGTTAGTAGTAAACTAGATCGTATCTTTCTTCGTTCCGAACTTTTCTTCCCACCACTCTTGCGGTGAGAGGCTTGTCTTTTTCAGACTCTCTTCATCAAACGGATAATCATAATTATTGCAGTATGTAAGCACAGTCTCGTAAGCTTCATTTATCTGTGAGCTCATCTTTGTAGCAGTATCGATGTCATCCTTGTGTTTATCGGGATGCCATTTTTTCATTAATGTTCTGTATCTGTTTTTTATTTCTATAAGTGAGGCTTTTTCGCCAAGGCCAAGGAGTGTTTTGGCCTTGATAAGTTTTTCAAAGGAGGACAAAGTGGATCAGTCTTGTTGTCTTCTCATATATGTAGGTACTTCAAGATAATCATCACCTACATCGCCGCCCACAACAAGTCTTGGACGAACAACTGCTCTTGGAGGAGCTTTTACTTCAGGTTCAAAATCACTGTTATTTGTGTTGATACCTTTTTCAAATCCTGTCGCAACTAAAGTGATACGTACAAAATCTTCCGGAAGAGTCTCATCAGTAGATGTACCGAAGATAACTTCTGCATCTTCATGTGCACTTTCATGTACGACTTCCATAGAGTTGGCAAGTTCCATCATCGGGAAGTTCGGGTGCATGTTAAAGTGTACTAACACACCCATTGCTCCGTTGATAGACATATTGTCTAGTAAAGGAGACTCGATAGCTGCTTTGATAGCTTCATAAGCAGCATTTTCACCTTGATGCTCACCCACACCCATAAGTGCCATACCGCGATGACTCATAACAGTTTGTAAGTCGGCAAAGTCAAGGTTGATATCATTATCGCCGCTTGAAAGGATAACACCAGATGTTCCGCTGACAGCTTGTGCCAAGACAGAATCGACGATCTTGAAACTTTCTTTCATCCCTAGTTTACGATCGATGATAGATAAGAGCTTGTCATTTGGAATAACGACGATCGAATCACTCTCTTGTTTAAGCTCTTCAAGTCCGCTTTCTGCAAGTTTAAGACGTTTTCTTCCTTCGAATAAAAACGGTTTTGTAACGATAGAGATAGTTAAAGCACCTACCTCTTTTGCGATCTGTGCGACAACAGGAGCAGCACCAGTACCTGTTCCTCCGCCTAGACCTGCTGCAACGAAAACGATATCTGCGCCTTCAAGTGCAGTACGTATCTCATCATAGCTCTCTAATGCAGATTCTTTACCGATCTCCGGTTTCATACCTGCACCAAGACCTTTAGTAAGTTTTGTACCGATCTGGATTCTTGTAGATGCAGTCGACTCATCAAGAACTTGAGCATCTGTATTTACAACTATCATATCGATCCCGCTAACGCCTTCGCGAAGCATATGACCGATCATATTACCACCGCCGCCGCCGACACCGACTGCAACTATACGAGCACCGCTTGTCGCTCTTGCTTCTTCTACTGAAAATGGATCCATCTTACACACTCCTTTGATTTAACTTGCTTAAAATAATTGGGTAGCCCAATTCCAAAATTTTGAAACTACGCTTGCTTCGTCTCTTTTTCTCTCTTTTTCATTCGGCAGTTTTGCCAGTTTTGACTTTATGTCGTTCTCCGGCGCTACTGGAATGGAGTCTTCAGCTGTATCCTCATCCGTACTAAAATCGACTGCACTGTCTTGGACCGGTGATTCGCCGTGATGTCTCATACGCTTGTTGACATCTATCTCATAAGCAGAGTAGTTGTTTGCAGCGTATTTGATAAGACCAAGAGCAGCTGAGTACTCAGGTCCTCTGACGTCATCATAAAGACCATCCATCTCAGGTGCTTGAGCAAGACGCACAGGCATATTGTCAAATATTGCGACAGCCAACTCTCTGATACCGTCCATATTGCTAAATCCGCCTGTCAGTACGACTCCCGCACCAAGATGCTCTTTTAGTCCGCTTTTTTCCAACGACTGCGCTACTATCATAAGTGTCTCTTCGACTCTTGCATAGATGACGTTATGAACGACCTCTAACGATACTTCATGTGTCGAATTTTCATCGCCGATGATCGGCAGCTCTATCAGGTCATTGCTCGGTGTGTTAAGTGAACCGTAGTTCATCTTGACTTTTTCAGCAACGTTTAACGGAGTATGCAGAGCCATAGAAAGATCGTTCGTTATATGGTTGGAACCTACACCTAAGAAGTCGTTGTATCTGATAGAATTACCGGAATGTACAACGATGTTACAAGTGTTTCCGCCCATGTCGATAACAGCGACGCCTAACTCTTTTTCATCATGGTTCAATACGGCGATAGCAGAAGCGTATCCTGAAAGGATGACGTTCTCGACTTCGACACCTGCAGCTTTTACCGCTTTTTTAAGGTTATGAAGGTTTGATTTTTGTGTAGTGATGATGTGAGTCTCGACCTCTAGTCTTGAAGCGTTCATGCCAAGAGGGTCTTCGATGAAGTCCTGCTCATCCACTTTAAAATTGTACGGAAGTGCGTGAAGTACTTCATACTCATTTGGGATATTCGCATTATATAGAGATGTATGCATAACGCGGTTTATCTCTTTAACGCTGATCTCTTTATGAGGGATGTTTACGATACCGCTAGAGTTTAGACTTTTCGTGTAAGCGCCAGAAATAGAGACTATAGCACTTTTAATGTCTGTACCGGCAACACGTTTTGCATCCGCAAGAGCATTTCTTATCGATTTTGATGCTAACTCTATGTTAGTGATGCTGCCTTTTTTTAGACCTTGAGCTTTAGCTTTTCCTGAACCTGTGATCTGTATATGGCCATGCTCGTTTATGTCTGCGATAACTGCGCTAACTTTAGTTGATCCAATATCTATGGCTAAAACAGTTTTGTTCAACTTACAGTCCTTCTACAAATATTTCAGTTTTAAAACGCTTTTTCAACACTTTAAGCAGGTTTTGATTTAACAAATCAGTTCTTAGCTTAACTATAACAGAATCAACATTTTCTTTTGAATTATCGAGCAACTTTTGTTCCAAAATATTAAATAAGACTATCTTTTTATTACTTAGAGTAACAAAACCGCGTTTTTTGTTATTTTGAAAAAGCTGGCTTAGGAACTCAGAACCCTCTTGTTCAGTAAGACCGGCAACTTTTGTCACATCTTTTGCTGTTATAAAATCGGTATTTTTCCCATTAAATGTAGCAAGTGATGATTGAGCAAGTTGTTGTAACTGGTTCTCTTTTGCTTGTGAAGCGTACATTGCAGCGACTTGAGCTTTGGCTTCTTCAAATGTTTTTGGGACTGAAGGATTCATTTTATCAAGTTTGATAATAACGTATTGGTCATTTATGACTCTAGGTTTAAGGTATGGTTTTGCATCTGTTAGTTCAGAGACCTCTTTTAATATGTCTGCATCGAAGATGTTCTTGCTGCTGCTTAGAGAAACATTTTTAACTGCAATGTTTTTATCCAGTTCACCTTTTTTATATGCTACGAAAGTTCTTAAAGACTCTTTTTTCGTCTCTTCGTCGTTTAGCATCTTTGTTATAAGTTTTCTTGCAGAATCAGGGATCTTCTCATTCCAAGTTATGCTTGTGAATGCCGACTTGTGAGCGTTGTAGTACTCTGTAAGTTCACCGTCCGTGTACTCTTTGCTTACAGGTGCTTGGATTATGTATGAAACATCAAAACTCGGTTCAGTCATAAAATTAGATTTTACGCCTTCCCAGTATGCTTTTAGTTTTTCGTCCGACATATCTACTTTTATCATAGACATATCAAGTACTTTATAGTTTATCTTGTCTGCGATATTAAACATTGTAAGAAGAGACTGCTCTTCAAGTGCAGTTGGCTTGATGCTTAACATGCTTAATGTTTTTGAGATCAGGATCTGTTTTCTAAGATCGCTTTCATACTCTTTTGTAGAAAGATTGTTTCTTGAAAGTATAGTCTTGTAAAGGTCCTTGTCAAAAGCACCGTTTGTCTCAAATGCTTTTTCAGCCTTGATGACGTTTAACACCTCTTCGTCACTGACTCTCAGGTTATAGCTGTTTGATAGATTGAGTATAAGAGCCTGATTGATCAGCTGGTTCAGAGCCTGTTTTTGAAGACCGAAGCTTTTTGCCTGAGCCTCATCGAATTTTCCCTGAAACATTCTGTTGAAATATGAGTACATACGGCCATATTCTTGCTGAAGTTCACGGTAGCTGATCTCGACATCACCGACCTTTGCGACTGCGCTTGCTTTCTTCCCGTAATTGTACTGTCCCCAACCTACAAAACCGGCACCGATAAATGCGATCGTAGAAATCCAAATTGTTATAACTAGCCATTTGCGGTGTCTCTGCATCCATGAAATCATAAATAATAAACCTTATATAGAAAATTTAGTTATTCTATGATATTTCGTATTAAAGCTGTATAAAAAAGGATTGCAATATTGGACAATATTTTGATTTTATATAGTTTTGGTATTATTTTGCCAAAGGAAGAGGATTATGAACAATTTACAATTATCGAATCAAGACTTAGAACATATCTGGCATCCGTGTACACAGATGAAAGATCATGAGTTTTTGCCGATAATCCCGGTAAAAAAAGCTCATGGAGTCTATCTGGAAGATTTTGAAGGAAACAGTTACATCGATGCGATAAGCAGCTGGTGGGTAAACCTGTTCGGACATACAAACGAGTATATAAATTCCAAGATAAAAGAGCAGCTTGACAATCTGGAACATGTCATCTTGGCAGGCTTTACGCATGAACCTATCATTAGGCTTTCAAAAAGGCTGGTCGACCTGACCCCTAAGGGGCTTAACAGATGTTTTTATGCAGACAACGGATCAAGTGCCATAGAGGTCGCACTCAAGATGAGTTATCACGCACATAAAAACAGCGGCAGAGAGAGAACACTTTTCGTTTCACTGAAAAACAGCTACCACGGAGAGACTATCGGTGCTCTTTCGGTGGGTGATGTCGAACTTTACAAAGAGACCTATGAACCGCTTTTGATCAGTTCGATCCAGACAGAAGTACCCAAAGATCAAAGTAAACAGGCTGCGCTTAAAGCTGCCGAAAAGTTCGAAGAGTTGTGTGAAAGAAGAGCGGGAGAGATCTCAGCGCTTATCGTCGAACCTTTGGTTCAAGGAGCGGGTTCAATGCACATGTATCATCCCGACTTTTTGTTACATGTAAGTTTTACATGTAAGAAGTACGGTATCCATCTTATAGCCGATGAAGTGATGGTCGGCTTTGGTCGTACAGGATCGATGTTCGCGTGTGAACAAGCGGGGATCAGTCCCGATTTCATAGTCCTTTCAAAAGGACTTACAGGCGGATACCTGCCGCTTTCTGTCGTGCTTACGACTGATGATATCTATAATGTTTTTTACTGCGACTATAGTGAGTACAAAGCATTTTTGCACTCACACAGTTATACAGGAAATGCTCTTGCATGTGCCGCGGCCAATGCGACCTTGGATATTTTTGAAAAAGACGACGTTATAGAAAATAACAAAAAGACGGCTGCTTACATGTATGAGAAACTGCAGAAGTTCAGTGAACTTGAGATCGTGGAAAACATAAGACAGACGGGGATGATATGCGCATTTGATCTTAAAGGCTTTACGCCGCAGCAGAGAATAGGGCTAAAGGTGTATCAGCACGGTCTGGATAACGGAGTTCTGCTTCGTCCGTTAGGCTCGACTATCTACTTTATGCCTCCGTATATTATAACACACGAAGAGATAGACAAGATGTTCGATGTGGCTTACGAGGCGGTCTCACGACTCTAATCAAACGTGATCGATTTCTTATCGCGCTCGAGCATAAGGAGTCTGCAGCTTTTTTCCAAGATGGCAAGCTTCTTTGCCATCAGATGGATATCTCTGTTATAGGCATAGATGCCGTAACCGCGGATGACCATGATATCCGTATCGTTAGTCTTTAGATACTTTGTTATCTCACTCTCTGCTCTGTCATACCAGTCTTCAAACTGCTGAGGATTTACGATATCTAAACGTCCGATCTCCATATATCCGAAGTAGTCTTTTGGGATGATGATGTTATGGTCAAGTGAATACGCCGTCGTAAACGGAGGCATCGTAAATGTTATGAATTTTGCATCGCTTATCTGCGAATAGATATTTTTGTGGATATCCGCATCCAGACTCGCTTGTTTCCATCTATAGTCTTTTTTGAAGTTAAGCTCTATAAGAGTCTTTTCATCCAGCGAGTCGAAGATCGCATCATCCGTATTGATAATAAACTGATTTGAGTCTGTTTTAGCTGATATGGAACCGTGATAGATCCCGAAGAAATCTTTCCTGAACATGGAAAGAGAAAATGTTTTGATCTGAGATTGTACTAGTTGCTTATTCATAAGATAATTGTATCTAAAAACTTATGTTTTAGATACTCGATCTGTAAAAAAAATTATCAGTAAAGTGCATCAATATTATCACTGCCGCACTCTAACTCTTTAAGCCAGTCAAGGAAAAGTCGGACATTTTCACCTTCAAAAAGAAGTCCGTGCTGCGGTGCTATGATCTCGACATCAAGTTTTTCAACATGATTTACCCATGCGCGGCAAAGCTTGTTTGAACCCATATATCTTTTATGAAAGCCCTCTAGATACACTTTATGCTCATCGAAGTTTTGGACATGTTTATAGTCATCGTCCATATTGACGATAGCCGCACCGATATCCCCTGAAAAGAGTATCTTCGATGCTGAGTCGTACATCGAGAAGTTCCCCGGTGAATGCAGAAAGTGTGCAGGGACAAACTGAAGATAGTTGTCACCGAAGTTTATTTTTGCACCATGATCGGCAAGCGGCATGATCCTGCTCATATCTAAAAAACCGTAGTGGCTCATAAATCTGACCCAAAGGGCTGAGATGATGAACTTTGCAGAGGTACTTACACTCCACTGTGTGATCGAACCTGATACGTCGGGATCTTGATGTGAGAGAAAGATGAACTTGATATTTTCAAGCGGAACATACTTGCTTACGGCTTCGCTGAGTTCGTCAAAGATCGCTTCGCTTCCCGGATCTATCAGGACACCCGTATTTTTTTGTACTATCAGATACTGGTTTACAGACAGATATGAGTCTTCCTGAGATTCATCGTCAAAACTAAACATAATAAATTTATGAACACCGTTGTCAAATAAGACCTTCTCTTTGTTTGCCATTTTACAATCCTTTAAATTCCCGAATTAAAGCCATCTGCCGCTTTGCTATATATTTTATGAGTGCACTCTTTTGGTCAAATCCAAAATCCATCATAAAAACTATACTATAACTATCATCATATTCATCTTCTCTTAAATATCTGCCCTTCGATCCGATCGCTACAGGTTCCGTATCGTAATTGAGTATGATCTCGATATATATTTCACTCCCTTCTTTATGTATTCCCGCAGGCAGAGCATCGAGTTTGAGTTTAACGGCATCCACGGAGATATCTTTGATCGAGATATCACCGCCGTAATTATGGTCGTTTACCGACAATGTGACACTGTAGTTATCATCAGGTCTGACACGGACATTCTTTCTGGTGATAGGCGATGTTTCTATAAAGTAGAAGCTTCTAAACTCTGCTAATTGGTTTGTGAACTCTATCTTCGCGATGTTCTCACAGATGATAGAGTGCGGCAGTGTCTCCGAGACGATAACTACTCTTTTCTCATTTTGTATCGCTTTTAACTGCATCTGATTTGTCTTTAAGACAATATGTGTTTCATCTATGTCGACGATGATCCCGTGATTTGTGATGCTTAGGCCTTTATAATAGTTATGCATTTGAAGTTTTGCGGTATTTTCTTTAAGAACGGTCAGAAGGTTGATCATATACCCTCTCTCTTCCTCTTTCTTTGTATCTACCTCTTTGCTATACAGGTGCATAAGATTTAACTGGGTAATGTTGTCAAGCGAGATGATGACGTGAGTATCGTCATCGGGTATGGTCTTATACTTTAGAAGAAAATGGTTTATGTTCTCATCTTTGTCTTTCATCTCTACATTAAATATGTTTTGCTCGCTGGAGTAAATCTTTTCCTTCCAGCTAATGTTCGCATCATTGTATAAAAAACCCTCATGTTTTAAAAACAGAGCACCGAAGTCTGAGCACTTATCATTAAACTCTTCAATCGTGTTCACATTGAAAAAATCTAAAAATACTTTGTTGGCCATGATGGGAGTATCTTCATTGAGCATCAAGACCATAACGCTCTGATTGTCTAGAAGTTTGTTCTGCTGTGTTGAAAATATCTGTTTGTTCTGTTCATCTTTTATCTCTTTAATTGCAAGAGAAAGTGTATTGAGCAGTTCCGATACGTTTATGGGTTTTTTGATAAATCTGAATATCTTTAAGTTGATGTAGTGTTTGAGGATCTCTTTTTCATCATGTGCGGAGATTATGATGATCTTTGTTTGAGGTGATATCTTTTTGACCTCTTTGCTCAGCTCCAGACCGTTCATCTTAGGCATGTTGATATCGGTGATAAGAATGTCCGGATTGTGCTTTTTAAACTGTTCTAGACCGGCTTCTCCATCTTCGGCAGCGTATACGTCACGAAAGAGCTTGCGAAAAAGAATAGAACCGTTGTTGAGAAGTTTAGGATCGTCTTCAACATATAAGACAGATATCCCTGTACCTCTAAGCTTTAGCTTTTTTAGATCGATCATAATCACCTCTGTTGAGAGAGATTGTAGAATAGTATTTATTATAGGAAAATTAAAGAGGAGAGTTTACGTAGTAGTTACATGTAAGAAAGACTTACATGTAACCGATATAAAGATTTCTTATTTACCGTTTCCGTAGTGTTTAGCAAGGTAGTTTACGATGATCTTTGCATCATTGTCAGCGATAGGCGCTTTAAAGTGTGTTATCATCTTGTCTACTTTACCTTTCCAAAATGCGCGAGACTGCGGACCTTGGTTTGTAATATATCCAAAAGAGTGACACATCAAGCAGTTTGCGTTTACTTCGTCAAACCCTTTACCCATCTTGATCTCATAAGAGATATAAGGAACTTCGACAGGTTTACTTACCTGTGCGAACATTGCTGCACAAAATGCTAGTATTAATAATAATTTTTTCATCCATTCTCCCTTTATACGACTTTGATAGTTACTACGTCGATACCGTTGAATTTATATCCGCCGTGGTTCCATTTAACATCTTTTGTAAGAGGCTGCTCATTACCCAGTTTGTCTACCGCTTTTGCCATGATCTTGACTTCACCGTAAGTCTCAGGTTTAAAGCTGTATCTAAATCCTCTGTACGCATAACGTCCAGCTTTACCGTCATCTAGTTTAGCTGCATCCCAAGTTTTACCGCCGTCTAAAGATATAAACACATCTTTGATACCTATACCGCTGTCAAATGCGACACCGCGTACGACTAGTTGTGAACCGTATGCTACGACTTCGCCGTTTGTCGGGAAACCTATAACAGATTTTACGTTCATAGTAGTAATAGGTTTAGTCGTCTTAAATTTATGATCAGGAGTCTCAGACTCAGTTTCATTGTCCGGAACACGGTAAGCGACATCCATAAAGAACAGGCTTTTGTATTTGTCAGTAACCGTGATATTGCTAAGCATCTTAACCCAGCTGTCAGAGTAGTAACCAGGAAGAACAAGACGTACAGGGTATCCGTTTAGGTAAGGAAGGTCTTCACCGTTCATCTCATACGCAACGATAACGTGATCATCCAGTTCGCTTAGGTGAAGTTCACGTACAAAGTTTGGAGTCTCATAGTATGCAGCATTGTCCATACCGTTGAATCCGATCCACTCAGAATCTTTTTTAAGTCCTGCACGGTGAAGTAGGTCACTAAGTCTTACACCTTTCCATTTTGCACAACCCATAGCACCGCTACCCCATTGGATACCGCCAGTGATTGGTTGAAATGCTGAACGGCTGTTTCCGCCACACTGCAGTACTGCAGTAACTTCGACTTGCTCAAAATCCTCTTTTAACTGTTTTAGAGTCACTTGGTAAGGAGTCTTAACCAAACCGTTAATAGAGATCGTGAATTTGTCCGGATCATTATGAGTCGGGATCTCAGGAAGATGCCATCTGACAAAGAACTGGTCATTTGGAGTGATAGCTTGTGTGAAAACATCACGCGGTGCTTCAAGTAGAGGCGGACGATCCGAGTATGTGATCATCGGTCTTTTCTCTGGAAAATTTATTTTAGATATTGGTCTATTGTCTACAGGTTGTCTGGTGGCTACAGTACTACCAAAGGCGCTACTGCCCACAGTAGCGGCCCCAACAACAGCAGCAGTTTTAAAGAAATCTCTTCTTTTCATATTATTTGCTCCTTATTTTTTGGAATTTTATCATAAAAAGTTGATAAATAGCTAAGTAGATTTCTTAATGTTTTATTCAATTTTTCTGTATAAATTATCCATATAAAAGAAGGATTACATGTAAGAATATCTCTTACATGTAAAATAGAAAAGCTAAAAACTACTTGCCGTTTCCGTAAGTAGTAGAAAGGTAGCCTACGATAGTAGGTATATCTTCAGGAGCGATAGGAGCTTTGAAGGCATTGATCATCTTATGGACCTTTTCATCCCAAAACTTGTGTGACTGGTTTCCTTGATTGAGAATATATCCAAAAGAGTGACACATGGAACAGTTGGCCTGAACACTATCGAGGCCTTTTCCATCTTTTAGTGTATATGGCACATCGGGTGATACTATGTCTTGGCTTACCTGCGCCATCAATGGCGAGAGAGCTAAAGCTGTACTAAATATGATTTTTTTCATGTAATACTCCTTTTATACAATTTTGATCGTGACCATATCGATACCGTTGAACATATATCCGCCTCTATCCCAAGGGACATCTTTAGCAAGCGGCTGTTCGTTTCCTAAATAGTCTATTGCTTTTGCCATGATTGAAAGTTTCCCTTTTTTGTTTGGTCTAAAACTAAATCTGAAAGCTCTGTAAGCATAGCGTCCGTTGTCTATACCTAACATTGCTTCTTCCCATGTTTTTCCATTATCAAGAGAGATAAGGACTTTTTCTACACCGATACCGCCGTCAAAAGTGACACCGCGTACGACAAGCTGAGACTGAAACTCTACTTCTGCACCGTCATCAGGGAAACCGATGAAAGATTTGATATTCATCCTTGTGATCGGTTTTGTCATTTTTGCTAAATGATCCGGTGTCTCTCCGTGTGTCGCATTGGCAGCAATACGGTACGCTTTATCCATAAAGAACAGTGGCGTATGATCTTTGGTTACAACGATATCCTTGATCATTTTTACCCAGCTGTCAGAGTAGTATCCGGGAACGATCAGACGGGTTGGAAAACCGTTGAGATATGGAAGGTCCTCATCGTTCATCTGGTATGCGATCATAACATCTTCATTCAGTTCATCAAGATTGAGTTCGCGCACAAAGTCAGGTGTTTTATCATAAGCCGGTTTTTCCATACCGTTGAAGTTCACCCAGTGAGAATCTGCTTTCATACCTGCACGTTTGAGGACGTCTTTTAATCTTACACCTTTCCATTTTGCACATCCCATCGCGCCGCTGCCCCATTGGACACCGCCTGTTATCGGGACAAATGCTGAACGGCTGTTTCCGCCACACTGAACAACAGCCGTGACCTCTATTTGTTCAAAATCTTCTTTTAGTTTTCTGAGGGTCAGTTCATAAGGCTTAGCCACATTTCCGCTAATTTTAATAGCGTATTTCTCAGTATCTATCAATGTCGGAATTTCCGGAAGATGCCATCTTACGAAGAATTCATCGTTTGGAGTGATGACTTGAGAAAATGTCGAACGCGGCGCTTCAAGAAGCGGAGGGCGGTTCGAGTGAGTGATCATCGGTCTCTTTTCCGGAAAGTTGATCTTTTGCGGTTTTCTGCTGTCAATAGGCTCTCGCATAGCTACACTGCTGCCAAATGCACTGCTGCCGACTGTTGCAGCACCTACAACAGCAGCGGTCTTAAAGAAATCTCTTCTTTTCATCTATATGCTCCTTAATTTTTTTGTCTCGAAAATAGTGTAACAGAGAAAAGTAATTAAGCAAAAGTAAATTTTTTAATCATAATATTCAATTTTTTTGTATATAATTATGGAAGTTATAAAGGATGTCTTATGTTTACACTAAAACAACTTGAAGTTTTTATGTCTCTGGCACAGAAGCAAAAGGTAATCGACGTGGCCACGGAATTCAATATGAGTCAGTCTGCCATATCGATGTCGATAAAAGAGTTAGAGAAGATAGTCGGTGAAAACCTTTTTGAAAGAATAGGGAAAAGATTGACCTTAAATGAAAGAGGCGTGCTTTTTTTAGAACAGATATCTACGCATATAGATGCTTTGGAAAAAGTCTATGCAAACTTTTCATCTCAAAAAATCGAAGGGAGTCTGCGTATATGCGCCAGTGTCACTATAAGCAACTATCTTTTACCGGGGTATATAGATGAGTACAGCCGTATCCATCAAAATGTAAAGTTCTCTCTGAAATCTGCGAACACGAATGATGTTATCCGTATGATAAAAGAGGGCATATATGATATAGGTTTTATCGAAGATAAATGTAATGACGAAGCCCTTACATGTAAGCAGATTGCGACAGACGAGCTTGTCGTAGTCACATCAAATACAGAACTTGCAGCGGCAGAGAGTCATTATATAGATGCACTTTCAGGTATGCAGTGGATCATGAGAGAGGTCGGTTCAGGGACAAGGGCTGTGTTTTTAGATGCGATCGCACCCGAAACCATAAACATATATATGGAGTTCGATCATACCGAGACGATAAAGAAGTTCTTGAAACTAAGCCCGAACTATATAAGCTGTCTTCCTAAGATATCCGTAGAAAAAGAGTTGCAGGACGGTTCACTGTTTGAACTTCCTATCCGCGGTTATCGTTTTGACAGGGATTTTATACTTATAATGAGAAAAGATAAAAAAGTCAGTATGCTGGTAGATGATTTTACGAAGTTCATATCTAATTCGATATAATTCGTTATTAAAGAAATAAAAGGTCTGTCAGTCATGCAAAATATCCCTCATATTCCGGTCTTATATCGAGAAGTCCTAGAAGCTTTTGACGATGTGGACAGCGGGATAATCATAGACTGTACGATGGGGTACGGCGGACACTCCTCACTGCTTTTGGAAAATAAGCCCAATATCAAGCTTATCGGCATAGACCAAGACCAGACGGCTATCGACTTCTCGACTGAGCGTTTAGAGCCTTTTAAAGAGAGAGTAGAGATCAAAAAGGGTCGTTTTTCCAAAGTGATTAAAGAGATCTTACAAAACAACGATGTAAAAGAGATAAAAGGGATTCTTGCCGATATCGGCGTCTCTTCACTTCAGCTTGATCAAAAAGAGAGAGGATTTTCATATGAGAGTGACAATCTCGATATGAGGATGGATAAAGACGCTCCGCTAAGTGCATCGGATGTCATAAACAACTACTCTGTCGTCGAGCTGGAGAGGATCATAAGAGATTACGGCGAGATGAGAAACTATAAACAGATAGCCTCTTTTATCGTAAACAACCGCCCGTTTCATTCTGCAAAAGAGCTGAGTGATAAACTCAGACATCTTCTGCCTCACGGTAAGAAGATCCATCCTGCGACTCTATTGATGCAGGCGATCCGCATTGAAGTAAATGATGAGCTTGGAGAGTTAAATACACTCTTGGATGAGATACAAAATATTGGACTTGTCGATACGGATGTGGCGATCATCTCGTTTCATTCACTTGAAGACAGGATCGTAAAACAGAGGTTTTCAGAGTGGAGCAAAAACTGTATATGCCCGCCTGAAGCATTCAGATGTACATGCAGCAGAGACAACGCGATAGGCAAACCGAAATCCAAGAAGCCTATAACGGCACAAAATGATGAGTTAAAACAAAATCCAAGAAGCCGAAGTGCGAAGCTGAGAGTTTTTAAAATAAAGAAGATGAAGTAAAGAGATGAGTGAAAAAAATGAGATTTTAGATGAGGTTTCATCTGTCATAAAACCAAGAAAGAGTTTAGATCTAAGATATCTGCTGCAGTTACTGTTGATAATCTCTTTAGTCTTTGTGACAGTCTTTCCAAAGATGTATCTACAGCATGAGATCTATTATAAAAGCAGGGAGATAGCAAAACTGCAGCGTGAATATGACTCTTTAAAAGAGGAAAATGAGATTATTAATGCTAAAGTAGAGGCGATCAAGTTTAAAAACCAGATCTTAGACACTATATTTTAGGAAGCTGATATGATTAAAAAATTTGTCGAGTTCGCCATAGACAAACCGATCTTAAATCATATATTTTTAGCTTTCATACTGGTCATGTCCATTTTTGCATACATCAATGTGCCAAAAGAGATATTTCCTCCCATCGACACCGACCAGATCATAGTCACGGGCGGATATGCAGGTACGAGTGCCGACGTACTGGACAAGATGGTCGCAAAAAGCATAGAGGATGAACTCAAAAATATCGATTCTCTGGATACCATAAAGACTACCATTAAAAACGGTGCTTTTACCATAACCGTCGATATCAAACGCGGTTCAAACAACATCTCGGTACTCAATGATGTCAAAGACGCCATAGATAAGACAAAGCGTGATCTTCCTTCAGATATGGATGACCCTATTGCAAAGATACAGGAGAAGTCGTTTCCTCTGGTATTGATAGCACTTGCGGGAAAAGTCAGCACAAAAGAGCTGATCCTACGTGCCGATGAACTCAAAAGCGAACTCTCAAAACTCAAAGACTTGAACGATATTACTATCCGCGGCGACGCCGATGACGAGTTGGTGTTTCGCATCAACGAAGAGCGCATAAAAGCGTACGGACTTGACCAGGCATCCGTCGTATCGGCACTTTCTAACATCAGTTCCATCTTTCCTATCGGGACTATCAAGCAAAGAGGCTCGCATCTTTACATCTCTACATACAACGGCGAAAAAGATAAAAAAAGCGTAGAGGACACGCTTATTACCGTGATGGGAAAAAGAGTGAGAGTAGGCGATATAGCCGATGTTTCGTTTGAACTGAGTGACGAGAGCGAGATATCGCACTATAACGGAGTAAGAAACATCTCCATAAACGTGACAAAGTCAAAATCGGGAAATGCGATAGCTCTTTCAAAAGAGATCAAAGAGATCCTTAAAGAAAAAGAGAAACAGTACCCAAACCTTCAGTACAGAGTCTACACCGATACGTCGATCTGGATAAAAAACCGTCTTAATACCGTTGTATCAAACATACTTTTCGGACTCATTTTAGTGTTTATCTCGATGCTGATCTTTGTAAACCGCGGTATCGCTTTTGTCGTCGCTATCGGGATACCTGTGAGTTTTATGATAGGGCTTATCGCCACCCAGCTGCTGGGTGACAGTATCAATATGCTCTCTCTTTTAGGTGCGCTTATCGCTCTTGGGATGCTGGTGGACGAGGCTATCGTCGTGGCCGAGAACATCTACAGGCATTTAGAAGAGGGTAAAAGCAGACGTGAAGCTGCCGTTATGGGTGCCGTAGAGATGTTTCCAGCCGTTCTGACGGCTACACTTACAACCATCTTTGCATTCTTGCCTATGCTGCTTTTGACAGGAGATATGGGGGCTTTTATAAAGATCATTCCTATTATGATCTCAGTACTGTTACTTAGTTCTCTTTTTGAAGCATTTTACTTTTTGCCATTGCACTCGTATGACTTTTTAAGACTGCAAAAAGAGGGGTTCGCGACACACTCGATTTGGGAGCATCTTTACAGATGGTACGACAGGCTGCTACATTTTCTCTTTAGAAGAAAACACCTCTCACTGATAATGATCGCCGGGCTGATCCTGCTTGCGACATTCGTGATGATCAAACAAAGCAAGTTTCAGCTCTTTCCCGAGTTTGATGTCACACAGATATACGTAAGCGGCAAGGTGGATGTAAACTCTGAACTTCAAGACACGGAAAAACAGGTTAGCAAGATAGAGAAAGTGCTGCTTGAAAAACTGGATAAAAAAGAGTTTTCCAGTGTGACGAGTGTTATCGGTATCAAAATAGATGCCAAGAACCAGGCGGAACTCGGAGACAACCTTTTTCAGATTTTTATAGACCTCAAAGAGCGTGCACCCGATAACTTTTACAACAAATATATAAACCCGCTGCTTAGTATAGAGTATGACAAGGATCTGCTGGTACGCGGACGCGATGCAAAAGATATGGCAGAGGATATAAAAAGCTGGATAAAAGAGTTTAAGACACAAAAAGATGCAAACGGCAAGCCTCTTTTTGACGAACTCACCATAAGAGTCCCGGGTGCGGGAGTCGTGGCAAACGACATCGAGATCAGTTTCAGCGGTAAGAGTGAAGATGAGATCATAGCGGGGATCAAAAAAGTACAGAGTGCACTCTCAAAGATAGACGGTGTCTATAACATCACCGATGATGCGACAGTAGGTGCAAAAGAGCTTAAACTCCGTGTCAACAGATATGGACAGTCACTAGGGTTTAACGAACAGATAGTCTCAAGTCAGCTTCGATCATACTACCTGAAGGGTGAGTATGCAAAGATGTTTAACGAAGAGGGGCTTATCCGCATAAAAGTTGAGGGTGATGTAAAAGACAGACTCTCATCACTTAACGGCATAGAACTGAGTGTCCCTAACTCAAACAGCTTTGTCGCATTAAAAGATATCTGTGACTTTGTAGTGATCCAGGGGTTTGTGACGATCAATAAAGAGGATGGAAAAAGAATACGTACCATCTTCGCATCACTTGACAAGAAAAAGGTGACGTCGTCCGAGGTGATGCAAAAGATAGATCCCCTTTTAAAAGAGTTGGAGAAAGAGGGATTCACGCTTGATATCAAAGGTGAGGAAAAAGAGAACAACAAAAACAAAAAAGAGGTTGGACAATCAGCTATTATCGCGATCTTTTTGATATTTATCACGCTTATCTGGCTGTTTAACTCGTTTAGAAAGTCTTTGATAGTCTTAAGCACCATCCCGCTTTCTCTTCTCGGTGTCTTAGTCGGTCATGCAATAATGGGACTCAACCTTACGATGCCCGGACTTATAGGGATCGTAGGTCTTGCCGGAGTCGTAGTAAACGACGGTCTGATCATGGTGATGTTTATCAAAAAAGCAACAAACAGCGAAGAGCTTATGAAGATGGCAAGAACCAGGCTTAGACCGATCCTGCTTACTTCCATCACTACTGTTTTAGGGCTTTCAACGCTTATCTTTTTTGCTTCGGGACAAGCTTTGATACTTCAGCCGATGGCTGTTTCTTTAGGATTTGGCGTAACTTGGGCTACTGTGCTAAATCTAATCTATGTTCCGCTACTCTACGCTGTCGTGTATAGGATAAAGCCTCCTTTAGCGAGTTGATTACCCTTACATGTAAGCTAAGCGTTTATATAGAGTTGAAGTGATATAATCGCAAAAACAATATTTAGGAAAGTGATATGTATAATATTTTTGAAGATGAAGATGATATCTTTATGGGATCTCCTAAGAGTAAGTTCCTAGATATTATCTTTAATGCACACCGCGGTTTGGCGGATGCCGAGTTAGAGAGAATCATGGAACGTATGGCTGTCTTAGAGCTTATGATGGATATGGAAGATGCTGACGCTCTTGAAAAGAAGATAGCTCAGTATGCTTTTGAAAACTTGGATGAGGTTCAGACAAAAGTAAAAAGTCTTTACATCGAGAGTATGGGAAATATTGTAACTCAAAGCGAGTAAGACTTAAATGGTCAGATTTTTACAAGTAATTTTACTCTTATCTGTTTTTAGTGTTTCTATTAATGCACAACTTTATGAAGCAAGCTACAATATAAAGCTAAAAAAGGATAAAACAGAGAAAATTCTTGTAAAATATGACGGTATTGAAAAGCTGCTTAAATTTAGGTGGACTCTATACCACAACGACGGATTGGTACTGTTTCGCTCCTATGATCAGATAGTCGCACAGAATATACTTTATTTAGGTCACACCAACCAGTCGATTCGATTAGAGCTAAAATCTCGTGCCGGCGGATTTTACTCGTTGCCGTATATTATTTTAAAATTTGTAAAATTTGATTATCAGACACAAGAAGCTACTTTTGAGCTTTTTCTGTTTGATAAGAAAAAGCAGATAGATTTGAAGTTTTTAACTAAGGAAGCATTGTAAGGATGATTGAAAAAGTAGAACAAGAGATAGATAGATTAATAAAAGAGATAAATTATGACGATGTTACCCGTCTTTTTTCAACTCTAGTCGGCGGAAAACGCCTTCGTGCTAAACTTGTCTTAAAAATCGCATCGGCTAATGAAGACTCACTTTTATTAGCTGCTATTATCGAGCTTATACACGCTGCAAGCCTTTTACATGATGATGTCATAGATGATGCCGCTTTAAGACGCGGAAATGCATCTGTAAATGCTACAGAGGGAAGTAAAGTTGCCATCATGCTTGGAGATATACTTTACTCAAAAGCATTTACCTCTCTTGTCTCTTTTGACAAAGAGATCGCTTCGGTAGTCTCATCTGCCGTAACTGCTCTTTCTATCGGAGAGATGCAGGATGTCAATCTTGCTAAAAACTTCAATGATGACGAAAAGATCTATCTTGATATGCTTTATTTAAAAACAGCATCGCTCATAGAAGCCAGTGCTACGGCAGCTGCGCTTTTAGCCGGAAAAGATGCAGCGTCTTATGCTCTTTACGGGAAAAATCTCGGTCTTTCATTTCAGATCATCGATGATATCTTAGATATCGTCTCAGACGAAAAGACTCTTGGAAAACCTGCAATGAACGATTTTGTAGAGGGAAAATGTACTCTTCCGTATATCTATCTTTACCACTCTTTAGATGATGCAGATAAAAAAAGACTAGTCTCGCTTCACGGTAAAAAGATATCTTCAGAAGATAGCGTCTGGATCAAGACGAAGATGGATGAACATAAGTCTATTGAAAAGTCGTTTGCACTTGCGGTAAAACTTTCAGACGAAGCAAAACATGTGGTCTCAGGGGATGTGGAATTGACAGCGATCCTAGATACGATGATACAAAGAAGTTATTGATGCATTATTTGACAATAAGCTTTACGCATAAAAATTCAACGATAGAGATACGTGAAAAACTCTCTTTCTCGGATGAAGGACATTTAAAAGAGTGTCTGGCAAAACTTAATTCATCTGAAGCTATCCACGAAAGTATATTGATCTCTACATGTAACAGAATGGAAGTCTTTGTAAGCTGTTCAAGCGTTATGACGGCGACAAAACATATCTTTAAACTATTAAACGAACGCTCAGGAATAAGCGAAGAGGAACTCGAAGGCCGTGCAGATATCTTTGACGATCAGGGTGCGATCCATCATCTTTTCAGTGTCGCATCATCACTGGACTCTTTGGTAGTCGGTGAAACACAGATAGCAGGACAGTTAAAAGATGCGTTTAGGTTTTCATACGACAACAATTACTGCGGTCAAAAACTCTCACGCGCTATGCATTATGCATTTAAATGTGCTGCAGAGGTCAGAAACATCACAAATATCTCTTCAAAGCCGGTCTCTATTGCAAGTGTCGCAGTAAATCAGCTGCGTGATATCTTAAAAGATCTAGAGGGTAAAAAAGCTCTTGTTATCGGTGTCGGAGAGATGTCTGAGATCACGGCTAAACATCTTATCTCTAACGGTGTCGAGGTCTATATTGTCAATAGAACACGAGCCAATGCCGAAGAGTTGGCTGTTAACTGCGGTGCAAAAGTGAAAGATTTTTCTGAACTGCCTCAGTTGGTAAATGAGTTTGAGATACTCTTTACGGCAACATCTTCAAAAGACCCGATCATCACGGATGCGATCATTGAGAACTGTGACTTTGAACGTTACTGGTTCGATATGGCTCTTCCTCGTGATATCAGTTTTTCTCACGGAGAGAACATCAATCTTTTTGTTATAGATGATCTAAAGTCGATAGTCCATGAAAATCTTACAATAAGAGAAGATGAAGCAAGACGTTCGTATGAGATAATCGGCCGTCAGACTATGCACTTTTATGAGTGGCTCAGAAGTCTATCGGTCGAACCGATCATAAAAGAGATCTATACTCAAGCAAAAAAAGCTGCCGAAGATGAGACTGCCCGCGTTATCTCAAGCGGATATCTTCCAAAAGAGTATGAAAAAGAGATACAGAAGATGAACGAGCAGGTACTAAAAAGATTTTTACATGATATCACACATAAGATCCGTCAAGTTTCAGGCGAAGCCAATGCTGATACTATGATAGAGTCTTTAAAATTTTTGTTACAAAGTGAAAAATCAGAGTTACCGAACAAATATAAATGCGAACATATGATAAAGGGTTAAAATAAAATGAGATTGTCAAACTTGTATATTCCTACAACAAAAGAAGCACCTTCAGATGCAACACTGCCGAGCCATATTTTTCTTTCACGTGCGGGATTTATCTCACAAGTCGCTAGCGGACTGTATAACTTTTTACCGTTAGGTAAAAAAGTTTTGAAAAAGATAGAAAATATCATCAATGAAGAGATGGAAGCTATCGGTGCTCAAGAGGTAGAACTAAGTTTTGTGACACCGGCAGAACTTTGGCAGGAGAGCGGACGTATTGAGAAGTTTGGAAAAGAGCTTTTACGTTTTAAAGACAGAAAAGAGAACCTTTTTGTTCTTGGGCCTACTCATGAAGAGATGATGGTAAACCTGGTACGTAACAAAGTCACAAGCTACAAGCAGCTTCCTCTTCACCTGTATCAGATAAAGACAAAGTTCCGTGACGAAGCTCGTCCGAGATTCGGTCTAATGCGCGGTCGTGAATTTCTTATGAAAGACGGTTACAGTTTTCACGCTACTACTGAAGACCTTGACAGAGAGTTTAATGCCGTTGAAGAGGCTTATAAAAAAGTCCTGACTCGTCTGGGACTAAACTTTAGAATCGTAGAAGCAGACAGCGGTGCGATCGGCGGAACAGGTTCAAAAGAGCTTATGGTACTTGCAGACAGCGGTGAAGACACGATAGCGGTTTGTGACAAGTGTGAATACGGTGCAAACATCGAAGCGGCAAAACGTTCTGAACGTAAAGAGATCCCTGAAGCGCCGGAAGCACAGTTCAATAAGTTTCTTACACCTGATGTCAAAAGCATAGAGGAACTCAGCGAGTTCTTTAAAGTCGATCCTTACTACACTGTAAAAGCAGTCGCAAAAAGACTTGTATTTGAAGATAAAAGCGAGATAGCTCTTTTCTTCCTTCGCGGATGCGATGCTCTTCAGGAGAAAAAAGCACAGAGTACGACAGGTGCTATCGATATAGTCGATGTTGATGAGTCTGAACTTGCAGAGATCGGTCTAGTCGCAGGCTTTATGGGACCTCTTGATCAGACAAAAGTAAAATATGTCATAGATACAGACCTGTATGAAGCAAAAAACATGATATGCGGTGCAAACGAAAAAGATTACCACTTTGTAGGCGTTGATATGTCAGTACTGAGCGAAGCATATTTTGCCGATATCGTAGAGGTAAAAGAGGGTGACGGCTGTCCACACTGTGACGGTACTTTATCATACACAAAAGGGATAGAAGTCGGTCACATCTTTAAACTCGGAACGACATATTCAAAAGTCTTAAAAGCTGAGTTCTTAAATGAAAAAGGGCAGGCTGAGCCGTTTATCATGGGGACTTACGGTATGGGTGTGAGCCGTTTGGTCGCTGCTATCATTGAACAGCATCATGATGAGAACGGATGTATCTGGACTAAAGAGAGTGCTCCGTATATGGTAAACGTCATGGTCTCAAATATCAAAGACGAAGAGCAGGTGGCTCTTGGTGAAAAGCTTTACAGCGAATTAAAAGCAAAAGGCGTCGAAGTCGTACTGGATGACAGAAAAGAGCGTTTTGGATTTAAGATGAAAGATGCAGAACTTGTAGGATATCCTTACACGATCGTCATCGGTAAAGAACTTGTAAACGGGATGGTTCAGATATTTGACAGAGCTGCTTACTCAAAAGAGGATGTCAAAGCGGATGAGATCTTAGAAACAATAGTAGGACGTTTATAGATGATCTATTTTATAGTATACCTGTTTTTAGAAGTTCTTATATCGGTAAATATCTCTTCATTGATCGGCGGTTTGGCTACCTTCTTTGAGATCATACTGACTGCTTTATTAGGTATAGCGATACTGATCAATTTTCGTACTACATTCTTACAAAACCTAAGTGCAGTCTCTTTTAACTGTATAGACTTAGAAGAGTTTCAAAAACTGAACCTTTTTACGGTCTTTGGTGCGATACTGCTTATTTTGCCGGGATTTTTGACAGATATAATAGGAATAGCCCTGCAGTTTTCTGTTTTTACATCGATGGCCATTAATTATTATAATGTAAAATCTGGTAAATGTAATATTAATACTGATACAACAAGAAAGGATGATGATGTTATCGATGTCGAAGTTATTAGTGACACTATTTCTAGTAAGTAGTCTGTTTTCGGTCTCTGTTTTTGCTCAGGCAAAAGATTATACAAACGAGGTTGTCAGTTTTTTAAAAAACAATATCAGTAAGAATCCAAACGTTATATCACTGGACGTAAAGGTCATAGATAAAAAAGATATGGAAAAACCGGAAGGCTGGCAGGCTTATATTGTCTCTTTTGAAGGAAAAGCAAAAGTAGGTAAAGATGAGAAAAAGATCTCGCAAAACTCTATCTATTTTGTAAAAGACGGGATCATGGCTACTGAACTGATAGATATGAAAACAGGTATGAAGCTCAACGATACGATCAGTCCAAAGTTTAAAGACGAGTTTTATACAAAATCAAACCTTATCTACGGAGATGAAAGTGCTGCACATAAAGTAGCAATTTTCTCAGATCCGCTTTGTCCGTTTTGTAAAGCTTTTGTTCCGGGTGCTATAGAGTATATGAAAAAATATCCAAAAGATTTTGCAGTGTACTACTATCACTATCCGTTAGAGGGTCTGCATCCTGCTTCACCGACTATCTGTAGAGCTGCCATCTATCTTGAACTACAAGGGAAAAAAGACTCTCTTCTTAAGATATACAGTCTGAAGATCGATCCAAGAGAGACAAATGAACAGAAGATACTGGATGTCATAAATCATACACTCGGAACAACGATCAGTGTCAAAGATATTCATTCGATCATGGTCCAAAGTCAATTTGAAGAGGATCGTCAGATTGCAAATGTTCTGTTGGTAAACGGGACACCTACTGTTTATTTTGACGGTGCAAAAGATGCAACAAAAAACAAATATAAAAGCGTAAAGGTACATTAACATATGAAAAAACTAACTATAGCTACTCGCGGAAGTCAACTTGCTCTATGGCAGTCTAACCATATAAAATCTGTTCTTGAAGAACAAAATCCGGGACTGGAAGTTGATCTAAAGGTTATAGTGACAACAGGTGACAGGATTCAAGACAAAGCGTTGTCTCAAATAGGCGGTAAAGGTCTGTTTTTAAAAGAGTTAGAAGAAGCTATGTTACGCGGCGAAGCACAGATCGCTGTTCACTCGTTAAAAGATGTACCGACTGAACTTCCTGAAGGTTTTGTACTCGGTGCTATCACTGAGCGTGAAGATTCAAGAGATGCACTTTTAAGTGAAAAATATGAGAGCATCGAAGCACTTCCTGAGGGTGCGGTTGTCGGTACATCATCACTTAGACGTAGAATGCAGATAGAGCGTCTTCGTCCCGATCTTGTCATAAAAGACCTGCGCGGAAATGTCGACACGCGTATCAAAAAACTTAAAAACGGTGATTTCGATGCTATTATCTTAGCATCAGCCGGGATAAACCGCTTAGGTTTTACAGGCTCAGTAAAATATGTCTATCCGATCTCACTAGATGAGATGATTCCGTCAATGGGACAGGGCGCTTTAGGGATAGAAGCTATCAATGATCCTGAAGTACTAGAGATCGTCAGCAGATTGCAAGATGACTCTACAATGATTGCGACGACAGTAGAGAGAGATTTTGTAGATTCATTAGACGGCGGATGTCAAGTACCGATAGGCGTCAATGCAGTAGTCAGCGGTGAAGATATCTCTATAAAAGTGATCTTGGGATTGCCTGACGGTTCTGAGATATTAAGCGAAGATACGACAGCAAAAGTATCAAACTATAAGACCATCGGCAGACTTATAGGTCAAGACCTGATAAACAAGGGTGCAAAAGAGCTTTTACATCGTGCGGAAGTAATGGCATCAAATATGGTATCTACCCTTTAAAAATAAAACTCCATAAACTTTTCCCTTATTCAAGGGAAAAATAGTCCAACTACAATAAAGAGAAATAATGCAAAAAACTATAGAGTTACTTAGAAGAGAAAATCAGCTTACTATTATTAACGACAAGGTAGATATATATTTAGAGATCCCTCATCTTGCATATGCCGAAGTAAAGAAACAAGACGGCGGTAGAGCTCTGCTTTTTACAAATCCGGTCGATTCAAAAAATGGAGTCGAGTTTGATACTCCGGTATTGATGAACATATTCGGCTCATATAAAAGATGTGAACTTCTTTTTGGCAGACCTATCGAGTCTGTAGCAGATGAGATAACAAAGCTATTACATATGAAACCGCCGAGCGGATTTAAAGCGAAGATGTCGATGCTTGGTGAGCTTTTTGCATTAAAAAATATCTTTCCTAAGCGTTTAAAGGGCGAGGGCGAATGTCAAAAGATCAAGTACTTAAACGATGATGTAAATCTTTATGATCTACCGATACTTACGACTTGGGAAGAGGATGGCGGTCCGTTTATCACTATGGGTCAGGTCTATACTCAAAGTCTTGACGGTGAGATGGTAAACCTAGGTATGTACAGACTTCAAGTGTATGATAAAAATCATCTTGGTATGCACTGGCAGATCCACAAAGATTCATCTCACTTTTTTGACCAGTATCAAAAAGCGGGTAAAAAGATGCCTGTCAGTATTGCGATCGGCGGAGATCCGCTTTACACTTGGTGTGCAACGGCACCGCTTCCTTATGGAGTAAATGAGCTGTTGCTTTACGGACTTATCAAAAAAGAACCGGCAAGACTTGTAAAGTCGCTTACAACACCGCTTTATATACCTACTGATGTTGATTTTGTCATAGAAGGCTGGGTCGATCCGTCTGAGTTTAAAGTGGAAGGACCGTTTGGAGACCACACGGGATATTACACGTTAGAAGAGAAATATCCGTTTATGGAAGTAAGTGCCATCACGACAAAAAAAGAGCCTGTATATCTTGCAACGGTCGTTGGAAAACCGCCTCTTGAAGATAAATATATGGGATGGGCGACTGAGAGAGTATTCCTACCGCTTCTCAAAACGAATGCACCGGATCTTATTGATTATCATATGCCTGAAAACGGCGTTTTTCATAATCTCATTTTAGCTAAGATGCAGACACTTTATAAAGGACATGCAAAGCAGTTTATGCACCTTTTCTGGGGTTCGGGACAGATGAGTTTTGTAAAGCATGCAATATTTTTAGATGCAGCAGCACCAAAGCTTACAAACTATGATGCATTAGTCACCTATATACTAAACAGATTTGACCCAAAACGTCTCTTTATTACCGAGGGTGTGACGGATGCTCTTGATCACTCTTCACCTGAAGCCTTGGTGGGAGGAAAACTCGGCATCGATGTGACTGCTGCAAATGTAGTTGCTCCTCCACAGCTTTTAGGTGATGAAGAACTGTTAAATAAGGTGCAGGAAGTCTGTCCGGAAGTGACAGGGTTGCAGCAGTATATGCGCCATACAAACAACCCTATAACGGTTCTCTCCGTCAAGAAATCAAGAGTCTTAAAAGAGTGTTTTGAAGCATTGGTAGCACTAAGTACGAATATACGTATAGTCGTCTTTGTAGATGAAGAGAAAAACGATATTTCTAATCCGTATATGCTTATATGGAGAGTGACGAATAACATCGATGCGACTCGTGATATTTTTATCTCGGGATTAATGGTCGGAGTTGACGGAACAAATAAGAATAAGATCGACGGATTCAATAGAGAATGGCCCGGTGATGTCGAGTGTACGGCAAGTGTAGTCGAGAGTTTAAAAGAGCGTAACTTATGGACTTTAGATGAGCAAACGCACAAAAAGTATCAGATTTAAAAATTAAATATTTATGATTATTTTACTATAAGGTAATTATTATAAAAACTGATGTAAGATGGGTAATTATTTTTTTATAAGGCATAGTTAATGAATAAAATTTTATTTTATCTTATATCAGCGTTTCTTATTACTCAAGCAACTTCGAATGCAGCCGTATATAAAGGGCAGAGAGCATATGTTAAAGAATGCCGTCATTGTCACGGCGGCGGTCAATCTGTAGCGGCATCTAAAAAAATGAGAACTTGGAAAAAAATGCTTAAAAACAAGGGTGCCGATCTAGCCGATATACATCTAAGCAGTGACAAAGCAAAAGACTCATGGGAATATTTTAACAGTAGTAAATTTAAAAAACATGCAAGACATCTTAAAGATTTTCTTGTAGAGTATGCAAAAGACAGCGGAAAAGTACCCGCTTGTAACTAATGTAAAATAATCTTTCAAAGATTATTTTACTTCCTCCTCCTTATATCATTTCTTCTAAGCGTAACTTACACGAACTTAAGTTAAAATTCTGAACTTTTTTATTTTGGAGATATTATGGATAAGATGTGGTCTGGTCGTTTTAGTAAAGGTGCGTCGTCTCTACTAGATGATTTTAATGCTTCAATCATGTTTGACAGAAAATTATACCGCGAAGATATAGAGGGCTCTATTGCTCATGCAACTATGCTTCAAAAACAAAATATATTGACAAAAGATGAATTAGATTCGATCATAAGCGGTCTTTCTCAGATCAAAGACGAGATAGAATCAGGCGAATTCGAGTGGAAGATCAGTGATGAAGACCTTCATATGGGGATCGAAAAAAGATTGACTGCTCTTATCGGAGATGCGGGTAAGAAACTTCACACTGCAAGAAGCAGAAACGATCAGGTCGCTGTCGATTTTAGAAGATATGTCCTTCGTAAGAACAAAGAGATATCAATTGCTATCAAAAAAGTGATGGAAGTCTTAGTCGATATAGCCCAAAACCATACTGAGACTCTTTTACCGGGTATGACGCATCTACAGCATGCTCAGCCTATCAACTTCGGTTTCCATCTATTGGCTTATGCGTCTATGTTTAAGCGCGATGTAGAAAGATTTGAAGACTCATTCAGACGCAACAACGTATCTCCGCTTGGATGTGCAGCATTGGCAGGGACTCCTCATAATATAGACCGTAGTGTAACTGCAGAACTTTTAGGGTTTGACTCTGTGAGTGTGAACTGTCTGGACACAGTAAGTGACCGCGATTTCGCACTGGAGATCCTTTTTAACATCTCTACAATGATGATGCATATCTCACGTTTGAGTGAAGAGCTTGTGATGTGGTCAAGTTATGAGTTTAAGTTTGTTGAACTAAGCGACGAGTACTCTACAGGCTCATCTATCATGCCTCAAAAGAAAAATCCTGACGTTCCAGAACTTTTACGTGGAAAAACAGGACGTGTATATGGTTCGCTTATGGGACTTTTAACTGTTATGAAAGGTCTTCCGTTAGCTTATAATAAAGACACGCAAGAGGATAAAGAGGGAGTGTTTGATGCAGTTGAGACTGCAGAGATCTCTTTAGAGATACTCAAAGAAGCACTGCGTACTATGGATATCAAAACAGATAATATGCATCAAGCTTGTAAAGTAGGGCACCTAAGTGCTACGGATCTGGCTGATTATCTTGTTGAGAGATGCGGTATCCCGTTTAGAGAGGCTCACTTCATCACAGGTAAAGCTGTCGCAAAAAGTGAAGAGCTGGGCATAGACTTAAGCGATATCGCATATGAAGAACTACACAAAATAGATAATAGAATCCAAAGCGATGTTATAGAAAAATTATCTATCAAAAACTCTATGAATGCCAGAGTCTCACAAGGCGGGACATCTACAAAAGGCACATTAGAGCAGCTGGCATATTTTAAAAATTATCTTGCGGAGAAATAGGCATGAAAGTAGTTGTTACACATAAAGAAGATATGAAGTTTGAGGCAAAAGCGCAAAACGGCAGTTTTATTATCGACTGTCCACAGATCAGCCCGTTAGAGTACTTTCTAAGCGGGATCATTACATGTAGTGCGACGGATATGATCATGCTTCCGAAAAATCAGGGGAAAACTGTCTCAAATCTAAGTATTCAAGGCGATGTCGTCAGAAATGAGGATTTTCCTCGTAAGTTCAATGAACTTCATCTGACATACAGCTTTGACTCAGATGCTGATGACACGACTGCTGCACGCTTTGTGATGGCTTCGTTAGAGACATACTGTTCGACGATCAACACTATTCGTGACAGCGTGAAGATAACTTATACGATCATACATAACGGTAAAACTATCAGAGAAAATGCATCTATGATATCAGGTGGCGGTTCGAAGATAGATATGGGTAATATCGAGAGCTGCCCGCAATAACCCCTCTTACATGTAAGGAGTTCAACTCTCCTTACTTATAGATCTTGCTATATGCAACCATACGTGTCGAGACATTTTTAAGATAATGTTTTGGTTCGTCATATCTTAAATCCCTCAGAAGTCTATTATAAACGTTATTTGATGATAAAGCATTTATATCATCCGCTGCATAGCTCATAGAATATTTTTGTCTGCTTGAAAGTTTTTTATTTCTGTTAAATGCCCAGGCTATGTTTCCAGCTCCCGTATTATAAGCGGCTATGGTACAGTAAAGTCTGCTTACAGGGTCTTTGATATCTTTTAAATACTTGTAATATAAGATATGCAGATAAGCACTCCCCATCATAATATTATTTGTACTGTTGTAAAGATAACTAGACGATACAAGTTTTTTCTCATTAAAAAGATAATGGTAAGCATCCATCCCAGCACTATTTGGGACGATCTGCATAAGTCCGAATGCAGGAATATATGATCTTGCTCTGGGATTAAAGCTGCTTTCAGTCTGCATTATCGCAAATACAAGAGGTATACTCAGACTCTCTTTTAAAGCATACCTGCGGACGTCGTCATAGTATTGTTTTGACTTTTTCTGCATAGTGTCTGAAGGCATTTGGATATTGAGACTATAGACATGTGCTCCCTCTATCTTGGACTGTAACACCATTATTTTGTTATCTTTTACATTGTCGTCAACATACTTTTTAACACTGCTTTTTGTAGGCTTATTGTCAAATATGACGTTAGAAAGAATCGGTTCATCTTTTACGGGAGCATCGACAAGACCGACAGGTTTTTTGATTTTGGAGAGTATCTTTTCAAGCGGATCAGTCTCTTGAACACCTTTATTATCGATGGTCACGGCTTTTGCAAGAGCAATTTTTAACTTTTCTTTTGCATCTTCAGGTGAAGTGGCGATTGTTTGGACAGTGATGGTGTTTTTTTCAAAATCGACATCCGTTCTGGTCTTTTTATCAGGAGTATAAGCGACCCACTCTTTTTTGGTGGATATCTTCGGATCGCTCCAGTAAGCTCCCAGTGATTTTTTGTAATCGTCAAAAGCTTTGAGCTGGGCTTTTTTATACTCGTCAAAAGCGTCTTCCTGAGACTTTTTGTATTGGTAGAACTCTTGCTTATTGCCACTCTCTTTTTGCATCTGCTGTTGTTGAAACTCTTTGAAAGTCTCAGCATCGGCAAAAGAGATAAGGGCAGCTAGCAGCAGTGTTTTTTGAAACATTATTTATCTTTAAAAAAAGTCTTTTGGATCAGCGTCTGCTAAATGATCCCATCTTAGTTTTGAACCGCCTATGACATGCCAGTGCAGATGTTTTACCTCTTGTCCGCCGTTTTCTCCTACATTTGTAATAACTCTGTATCCGCTTTTATCTATGCCGAGCTTTTTGGTAAGTTCCTGTATAAAAGTAGTCATGCCACTCATAGTCTCCGCTGAGACCTCGTTAAAACTGTCTACGTGTTTCTTTGGAATGGCAAGTATATGGATAGGTGCTTTAGGATTAATATCATGAAACGCGACGAAGTCATCGTTCTCTAATTCTATGTTTGCCGGAATATTTTTTTCAACGATTTTACAAAATAAACACATTTTTTAACCTTTTCTCTATTATTAAAATAATCATAATACGATTCTATCATAAATGTCATTTTTTTACTTTAAAAATAGGCGGGAGCTACTTTATGAAGCTTTTTGTAATAGATTTTTCTGTATAATCGCTTTTAAATTAACTACTGGAGACTCTATTTGAAAGAGTGGTATGAAAAAATCAGATCAGCTAATAGTGTTGAAGATTTAGAAAATATACGTATATCTATTTTCGGAAAAAAAGGTATTTTAGCCGAGCAGTTTGAAAAGATGAAAGCTGTACCGAATGAGGAAAAAGCATCATTTGCAAAAGAGCTGAATACACATAAAGGTGAATTGACTTCACTATTTAATGAACAAAAGATCATTATTCAGACAAAAGAGTTACAAGAAGCGATGAAAGCCGAAGCTATCGATGTTTCTCTTTTCTCTACAACATCAAGAAAAGGTGCGCTGCATCCTGTGATGGAGACTATGGACAGAATCGTCGAATACTTTTCGTCTATGAACTTTTCTGTCGAGACAGGACCGATGGTCGAGGATGACTTTCATAACTTTGAAGCATTGAATTTGCCAAAATATCATCCGGCGCGCGATATGCAGGATACTTTTTATTTTAAAGACGAGATGCTGCTTCGTACACATACATCACCTGTTCAGATAAGAACGATGCTGCATACAAAACCGCCAATTCGTATGATAGCTCCGGGTGCAGTGTTTAGACGTGACTATGACTTGACGCATACACCGATGTTCCATCAAGTCGAGGGGCTTCTCGTAGATGAGACAGGAAAGGTATCTTTTGCAAACCTAAAATATATATTAGAGGATTTCTTAAAATATATGTTCGGTGACGTAGAAGTGCGTTTTAGACCGAGTTTCTTTCCGTTTACGGAGCCGTCTGCTGAAGCGGATATCTCATGTATCTTCTGTAAAGGTGAAGGCTGCCGTGTATGTTCACATACGGGTTGGCTAGAAGTTTTAGGATGCGGGATCGTAGATCCAAACGTCTTTAAAGCAGTTGATTATGAAGATGTAAGCGGATACGCATTTGGACTAGGTGTTGAACGTTTTGCAATGCTTATACATCATATCGGAGACCTTCGTTCGTTATTTGAAGGAGATGTTAGACTATTGGAGCAGTTTCAATGATAGTTACAAAAAGTTGGTTAAACGAATTTATCAGTATTGAAGACAAATCTACAGAGGAGTTATGCAAGACACTGAACTCGATCGGCTTAGAAGTAGATAGAGTAGTTGAGTATGAGATCCCAAACAAGATAGTTTTCGGACACGTCATTGAGTGTGAAAGACACCCGGATGCAGATAAACTCAATGTCTGTAAAGTAGATATCGGTACAAGTATCCGTCAGATCGTGTGTGGTGCTGCAAACGTTAGAAAAGGTCTTCATGTAGCCGTTGCAACTGTCGGTGCAGAGATGCCTGGCGGACTGAAGATAAAACCTGTAAAACTTCGCGGAGTAGAAAGTGAAGGAATGATCTGTTCAGCTAGCGAGCTTGGTCTTGCTGATATCGGCGGAGGGATCATAGAGTTTGATTCATCGATCGGTGAGTTTAAACTGGGTCAGGAACTTAGTGAAAACCCATATCTTCAAGATACGCTTATAGAGATCGAACTGACTGCCAACAGAGGGGACTGTTTAAGTATCTACGGTGTTGCACGTGACTTGTGCGCGGCATACAGCAGACCGCTTAAAAAGATAGATGATGCTCAAGATGTAGACAGACGTATGGGAATAGGAAGGATCCTTCAATTTTCTCATACCGATGGACTAAACGTCAACCTTAGATATAAAGCGGTTGATTTTAAAGAGATGAAACTTCCGTTTATAGTCTCACTGCGTCTGTCACAGATAGAGGAAAAACAGCAGTCTAGTTTAGAGTCAGTCATGTTTTATTCTACATATACGACAGGTGTTATTTTAAGAGCGTATGATTACAACTTCTTTAAAGACAGTGAAGAGGGTGATAAAAAAGTCAAGATATCTTTAGCTCTTGATGATCTGGGATATGCTGCTATCTATTCAAAAGACAAGCCAGCTTCGATCGTCGGTATAAAGCAGTGTGATGCTTCAAGAATGCGTTCAAATGAAGGGCTTGTCATCATTGAGGCTAGTTATATACCGCCGCATATCATCTCTAAGAAAATGGCTGAGAACAAGGTTGAAAATGGTCCTCTTTTTTATAGAACATCAAGAGGAAGCGAGCCGAAACTTAATATTGGACTCAACTATTTCATAGGTATGTTCGAAGAGTACAGCGAATCGGATATCTACGGTGGAAACATCGAGCTTTGTGATGAGTATGAGGGTGTGGTTATCAGCATAAGCGTAGATGAGATCAACAGTATCATCGGTGCAGACATAGATAAGACGACGATTACTAAGATACTGCAAAACCTTGGATTCGATATTGGAAAATCTCAAGGCAACAGCTTTGTAGTATCTGTTCCAAGATATCGTCACGATATAGCCAATAAACAAGATATCGTAGAAGAGATAGTACGTCTTGTCGGAATAGACAACATCCCGTCTAAGCCGTTTACACTAAAAGAGAAGAATCCGCTTTCAGACGGATATTTCCAATTTAAAAAATTGAGAAAATATAGACAAAGTGCAGCCGCTCAAGGCTTTTTTGAGACAGTACACTTTGTATTTAACGAAAAGGTAAAACTAAAAGAGTACGGCTTTACATGTATAGATGAAAGTCTGGAACTTTTAAATCCGATCGTAAATACGCTTGACACTATGCGTCCGACATTGATGCTGGGACTTCTAAATGCTGCAAGTTCGAACATTAAGTCAGGATATAAAGATGTCAGACTTTTTGAGATAGGGACTGTATTTTCGACTGCTAGAGCAGAGTCGACAAAGATGGCATTTATCTACAGCGGAGACAGCAGTAAAGACGGAATATTAAACAGCGGAAAATCTAAAAAAATGGATTTTGGAAGCTTTGTTCAATTGGTCTCAAATGTTATCGGTGATATCGATCTTGTTAAAAATGAGCCTGCTCACGGATTGGCAAATCCATATCAGTCTGCAAAGGTACTCCTTGATGGTCAAGAAGTGGGAGAGCTGTTTAAACTGCACCCTGAAGTTCAAGACGAGTTTGACCTTGATGAGACGTTTATCTGTGAGATAGAGTTTGATAAGTTGTCATTCAATCTTGTAGAAGCTAAAGCGTACTCTAAATATCAGGCATCATTTAGAGACCTGAGTATCTTGGTTCCAAGCAGTTTAAGCTATAAAGATATCCAAGATGTTATAACTGAGAATAAAACAGAAGAGATCGTGCGTTTTTATCCGGTCGATAAGTATGAGGATGAGAAACTTGGAGATAATGCGAGTCTGACTATCCGTTTTGTTTTACAGTCATTGACAAAGACTTTAGAAGATGAAGATATTACATCGACTATGGATACTGTATTAAATGCACTTAATGAAAAGCTGGGACTTACTCTAAGATGAAAAATGTAAAAGTATATCCGTCAAAAGAGTTCGTATTTACGACAGATAAGATCGCGTCTGATAAATCTATCTCTCACCGCTCTGTGATGTTTGCCATGCTGGCAGACGGAGAATCGACAGTGAAAAACTTTTTACGTGCAGAGGATACTTTGAACTCTTTAGAGATCGTAAAGAACCTCGGTGCTAAAGTTGTCGATGACGGTGATGTGATAAAGATCAGCTCATCAGGCATCAAAGAGAGTGAGAATATACTAGATTGTGGAAACTCAGGAACGGGTATACGTCTTTTTTGCGGACTTTTAAGTTCAGCAGAGGGACATTTTGTCTTAACGGGAGATGAGTATCTCCGCCGTCGTCCTATGAAAAGAGTGACTGCACCGCTTCGCGATATCGGTGCAAAACTTGACGGAAGAAATGACGGAGACTTGGCACCACTTAGTATCAGAGGTTCATCTTTAAAGGCGTTTGATTATGAGAGCAAGATAGCTTCTGCACAGGTAAAAAGTGCAATGATCCTTGCAGCCCTTAGATCAGACGGTGTCTGTACATACAGCGAGCCGGAGCTCAGCCGTGACCATACGGAGAGAATGTTAAAAGGGATGGGTGCGGATATAAAAGTGGAAGGTCTAAAGACTACTATCACTCCGCTTACAAAACTTTTATCACCCTTAGACATACGTGTTCCAGCCGATCCTTCGAGTGCATTTTTCTTTGCAGTAGCAGCAGCGATAACTCCAGATTCATCAGTCACACTTCAAGGCGTAACATTAAACAAAACACGCATAGAAGCATTTAAAGCACTAGAGCGTATGGGTGCAGACATTAGGTATGATCTGACAGACGATAAGTATGAGCCGATCGGTGATATAACGGTAAAATATGCGCCGTTAAAAGCGATAACAGTCGAGGACAATATCTCTTGGCTTATCGATGAGCTTCCTGCGCTTTCCATCGCTTTTGCTTGTGCAGAGGGTGTAAGTGTTGTAAAAAATGCCGAAGAGCTTCGTGTAAAAGAGAGTGACAGGATATCAACGGTCGTAGAGGGTCTTAGATCTTGCGGAATCAAAGTAGACGAGGTAAAAGACGGCTACAGTGTAAAGGGCGGTGAACTTAAAAGTGCCGTTGTGGACAGTCACGGTGATCATAGAATAGCGATGAGTTTTATCATTGCAGGACTAAGATGCGGTATGGAAGTAAAAGATATAGATTGTATCAACACTTCGTTTCCAAACTTTTTTGAACTTTTACAAAATTTGACTACAATCGAGTATTGATACAATGAAAATAGAACTTGCCGAGAATTATGGATTTTGTTTTGGTGTTAAACGTGCTATTAAGATAGCGGAGGAGAACAGAAACTCTGTTACTTACGGTCCGCTTATCCATAATGCAAAAGAGATCCAAAGACTCGACAGTGACTATAAAGTCGGACTCACGGAAGATATATCTACTTTTAAAACCGGCGACAAGGCAGTCATCAGGACTCACGGTATACCAAAAGCGGAACTAGAACTCTTAACTGATAAAGGAGTAGAAGTAGTCGACGCTACATGCCCTTATGTGACTAAGCCTCAGCAGATATGTGAAGAGATGAGCGAACAAGGATATGATATCGTCATATTCGGTGATGAGGCGCATCCGGAGATAAAAGGCGTAAAGAGCTACGCTGCAAACGGTGCATATGTCGTCAGCTCTACTGATGATCTCGAAGATCTAAAACTCAAAGATCGTATAGCTCTTGTTGCGCAGACAACCCGTAAAGTAGAAGAGTATCTTCAGATCGCCAACTATCTGATTCCCAGACATAAAGAGGTCAGAGTCTTTAATACTATTTGTAACGCGACGTTTGAAAATCAGGATGCTGTTAGAAAATTGGCAAAAAGAGCGGATGTGATGGTGATAATCGGCGGTAAAAACTCATCAAATACAAAACAGCTTTATTCCATTGCAAAAGAGTATTGCAATGACAGTTATCATATTGAAGATGAAAAAGATATAGATATGTCTTGGTTTGATTCAAAGGAACTATGCGGCATCAGTGCAGGAGCATCTACACCTGACTGGATCATTCAAAAAGTAGTGACTGCTATACAAAACAGATAAACCTCCCTTCTATGCGTAAATATTTCAGTTAACTAAACACTTAGTGTTTAGATTTGTAACAAAAAAAATGAGTATTTTTTCATATGTTACAAAATTTTTTTTTGTTTACATTTATGTATGTTTTTAAGATAAGATAATAATAGCTTATTTATCTTGTATAATACATAACAGTTGTAGGTACCTAAATAAAAGATTTTAGGAACGAAAAACTACATAAATTCGATGTAAAACAAATAGTAAAATTTTTTGCATATTAAGAAAATAGATATATAATTGACTGCATTTAAAGATTACAAAAAAGTTTTAAACGGATTTAGTAAATAAATGAAGGTAGATTATGAAACTTCACTCTTACGACATCAATAAAAAATTCAGTACAAGTGTAGCTTATTTCTCAATGGAATTTGCAATCGATCAAGCTCTTAAAATATATTCAGGCGGTTTGGGATTTCTATCCGGTTCTCATATGAGAAGTGCGTATGATCTGAAACAAAATATCGTCGGAGTCGGCATTTTATGGAGTTTTGGTTATTATGATCAGGTCCGAAATGAAGATCGTACATTAAAACCGCAATATACGAGAAAATTTTACTACTTTTTAGAAGATCTCAATGTAAAAGTCAGTGTAAAAGTCCAGAACAAAGATGTGGTCGTAAAGGCTTTTTTACTGCATCCTGATGTTTTTGGTACCGCTCCTATCATCCTGCTATCAACCGACACGGATGAAAATGATTATCTTTCCCGTACGATCACGCATAAACTCTATGAAGAAAATGAAAGAACCCGTGTTGCGCAGGAGATTGTCTTGGGTGTGGGTGGAGTAAGAGTCTTAGAAGCTATTAACAGAAGTGTCGATATCTATCATATGAACGAGGGACATTCGCTGCCGCTAGTATATGAACTATACAACCGCTATAAAGATATACAAGTCCTAAGAGAACAGATCGTGTTTACTACACATACTCCAGAAGCTGCGGGAAACGAAGTCCATAATTTACATTTTTTAGATGAGATGGGCTTTTTCAGCGGATTGGATCTAGATACTGTCCGTTCTATAAGCGGCCATCAAAAAGACGATAATTTTAGTTTGACCGTCGGTGCACTAAGAGCATCAAAAAGAGCCAATGCTGTTTCTAAGATCCATCAAAGAGTCTCTAACGAGATGTGGTCAAATGTTGAAGATAAATGTGAGATCATCTCAATTACGAATGCTCAAAATAAAAAGTACTGGGCAGATAAGACACTTTTACGTGCACTTGATGAGCATGAAGATTATGAGCTGGTCGCAAGAAAAAAACACTTGAAGAAACTACTTTTTGACGAAGTGGCAGATCAGACAGGAAAGATGTTCGATCCTGAGATATTGACCATTGTCTGGGCAAGAAGATTCGCCGAATATAAGAGACCGGGACTTCTAAAGCATGATCTTAACAGATTTATAAAGTTCATTGAAAATACAGAGATGCCTGTTCAGATCATTTGGGCAGGAAAACCATATCCTACAGACCACGGTGCAATAGATATCTTTAATGAACTGATATATATCGGACACAGACATCCAAATATTGCCGTGTTGATCGATTATGAACTCTCATTATCCAGACTCTTAAAACAGGGAAGCGATATCTGGCTCAACACTCCTAGAATCACGAGAGAAGCATGCGGGACAAGTGGGATGTCCGCTAGTATGAACGGTTCTATCCACTTTTCTATAAATGATGGATGGCACCCTGAATTTGCAAGAGACCGCAGAAATGCTTTTACAATACCTGAAGTCGATCATAATCTAAGCGTGACAGAACAGGATACGACAGACAACAAAAACTTGATGGATATTTTAGAAGAGGTTGTCGTTCCGATCTATTATAATAAACCTAAAAAATGGATCAAGATTATGAAAAATGCTATGACGGAGATAGATATAGAATTTGATTCTACAAGATTGGCAAGAGATTACTATGAGTTGTTGTATGATTATAAATATTCCAGCGATATAGAGGAACCAAAATAATGGCATTTGCAATAATATGTTCAGGCGGCGATGCGCCCGGTATGAATCCGGCTATTAAAAAATTTGTTGATTATACGTATAAAAAAGGTGAGGATGCATATCTTATCTATGATGGATTAGACGGACTTATCGATAATAAAATCAAAAAAGCGACACATAAAGATGTCGCGGGAATAGTCCACTTTGGCGGGACTATTATCCGCTCATCACGCTCGAAAAGATTTTTTGAATATGAATATAGAAAACAGGCGTATGAGAATCTAAAAGCATTAGGGATAAAGGGTCTTGTCGTGTTAGGCGGAGACGGGACATTTAGAGCGATGCAGAAGCTCAGTTCAGAGTTTGATATCAACTTCGTAGGTGTCCCTTCAACCATCGATAACGATATATACGGGACAGAGTACTGCTTGGGTGTAGATACTGCTTTAAACGTGATACGCGATGCACTTGATAAGATCAGAGATACCGCATCATCTTTTAACAGAGCATTCTTAGTAGAGGTGATGGGTAGAGATTGCGGGTATCTTGCAATTGCTTCAGCGATAGTAAGCGGAGCGGAGATCTGTGTTATTCCCGAGATCGAATTTAAAAAAGAGGCACTGCAAAACAGGTTGATTCAAGAGATAAAAGATGGCAGAAACTATATCTTGGCAATAATCTCAGAAGGAGCAAAACAAACATCTGAAGTCCATAGCTGGATCCAAGAAACATTTAACTTAGAGACCAGAGTGAGTATATTGGGACATATTCAAAGAGGAGGCAATCCGAGCGTACATGACAGGATGATGGCATTTGATTTTACAATTCGTGCAATAGATTATCTCTTAGAACACAGTGATTCAAATAAAGTAGTCGTATATAACAGCGGAAAGTTCGATTTTATGGAAATTGAGGAAGTCGTTTCAAACAAATACCAGCTTCCTGAACATCTTTTAAATTCAATTAATTATCTCGATTAAAGGAGCACTCTATATGAAAGCAGTAGTAATGGCAGGTGGATTCGGTACAAGAATCCAACCACTGACACACTCTATTCCCAAACCTATGTTACCTATCATGAACAAACCTATGATGGAACATACGATGATGATGCTAAAGGATCTGGGTATAAAAGAGTTTATTGTGCTTTTGTATTTTAAGCCGGATATTATTAAAGAGTATTTTAAAGACGGCAGTGACCTCGGTATAAAGATCACATATGTAGTCCCGGAGGATGATTACGGGACTGCCGGTGCAGTTAAGCTTGCACAAGAGTATATCGGTGATGAGAACTTTATTGTCATAAGCGGAGATCTTGTGACAGATTTTGATTTTCAAAAACTGTTTGATTTTCATGCAGCTAAAAAATCAAAACTCTCCATCGGACTTACTTCTGTAGAAAACCCTTTGCAATTCGGTGTGGTCATTGCTAATGAAGATAATGTGATCGAGAAATTTTTGGAAAAACCGAGCTGGGGTGAAGTATTCAGCGATACTATAAATACGGGTATATATGTTATAGAACCGGAGATTTTAAATTATATCCCTGAAAATGAAAATTTCGATTTTGCAAAAGACCTTTTTCCCTCTTTAATGCAAAAAGAGATAGATTTAATGGGCTACAACCTTAGCGGGTATTGGCGAGACGTAGGAAATCCTGAAAGCTATAGAGAAGTGTATGAAGATATATTGAACTGTCGAATAAAATTTGATATATCCGGGTATAAAAAAGAGTATCCTGACGGTACGTTATATACAGCATCCAGGTATGATCTAGATCCGACGGTAGAGATCATAGGTACAGTTGTTTTAGGTGATAATGTTACTCTAAAAAAAGGTGTGAAACTCAGTAATGTCGTCATAGGCGATAATGTCACGATCGGAGCATTGAGCAAGGTCAGAAACTGTGTGTTTTGGAATAATATAGAGATCGATAAACATGCAAAACTTGATAACTGTATTATCTGTAACAACAATATAATCGGTAAAAACGTTACAGTGAAAGCAGGATTGATCCTGGCTGAAGGTTGTGAGGTCGGTGAGTTGACATCCATTGAACAGGATGTCATCATCTGGCCCGATAAAAAGATAGAACCTGCATCCATTGTCAGTCATAACATCATCTTGGGAAGCAGATATAAAAACTCGATCTTTGAAAATGGAACCGTATTTGGGACGAGTAATGTCGAACTTTCATGTGAAATGGTGACAAAACTGGCTGAAGCTTTTGCTGCACAGCTTCCAATCGGTTCAAAAGTGGTAGTGGGAAGAGATGATGACAGAAGTTCCCGTATGCTCAAACGTGCTTTTCTAGGCGGATTATTATCTGCGGGTATAAACGTACAGGATATTAAAAGTGCTCCGCAGTCTGTTTTAAGATTTACATTGGCAAATGATAATGATCTGGTCGCCGGAGCTCACTTTAAGCGGTCTATTATCGATACCAGAAACTCAGAGATAACGTTTTTCAATGATGAAGCTATACGTTTAGATTCTAACGCGGCAAAAGCTATTGAAAAACTGTTTTTTACTGAAAAATTTCGCAGAGTCGAGTATTCAAAAATTGGAAAGATATATGAAACGCATTATAAAACTGAGTGTACAAGTTATAAATATGCGATAGAAAGAACTTTAGACCACTCAAGTATCAAATACAGTAATTTTCGTGTTGCAGTCGATCTTATGCACGGTAGTACTGCGGAGATGTTTCCCGGAATACTCAATGACCTCGGTATAGAAAATATCGTATTAAACGCTTATTATGATGAACAAAAACTTTCAAATATGCGGGCACTGCGAAAACGTTCAGAAGAAGATATATCAAAGATCGTTAAAAGTCTGGACTATGATATGGGTGTCATGATCTATCCAAATGTACAAAGGATCACATTAATAGCTGATAACGGAGAGGTCTTAAATAAGATAAATGCACTTTACAGCGTGTTATATCTGTTAAATATGGATCTCAAAGAGAATAAGAAAAAAACAGTCTTCTTACCTAGCTGGGCGCCGGATATCATCTATTTTGAGAATCTTATAATCGAGCGCGGAAAATATTCCGACTTTAAAGCTGAACAGCTTAAAAAATATGATCTTATTGCAACGGTCGACGGTAACTTTAGCTTTAAAGAGTTCAGCTATACCAGAGATGCCATGTATGCAAGTTTAAAGATAATGGAGTTACTAAGCTATAATAATATTAAACTATCAGCGGTGTCAAAAATGATAGATGATTTTTATTATAAAACTTTTAAAGTAGATTGTCCGCAATCTCTAAAAGGGAAGATGATGAGAATGTTCCTGGAAGATGCAAAAGGTAAAAAGTCATCATTGGTAGACGGTGTGAAAATCTGGGAAAATGATACCAACTGGATATTGATGATACCTGATCAGTATAGTGAATATTTGAACATCTATATTCAAGCGATAGATGAAAAAGCCGGAAACGCACTCTACGAAAGATACAGTGCAAAAATGACCGAATGGTCTGCTAAATAAGGACAGTACATTGAAACTTAGCTTTATGTGGCATATGCATCAGCCAGATTACCGTGACAGCAGCGGTGTCATGCAGATGCCTTGGGTCTTTTTACATGCTATAAAAGATTATTATGACATGCCGTGGATGCTGGCTCAGCATGATGGGCTCAAAGCTACATTTAACATTACTCCGCCATTGATGCAGCAGTTAAAACTTTATTATCAACATCCTCAAGAACATGATAAGTTTTTAGCATTGTGGTCAGAAAATCCGTCATATCTAGATGAAGAAGATAGAAACTGGGTCATTAAGATCTGTAAAAGTTCAAATTACGAGACGATGGTAGTTCTGTTTCCGAGATACAAAGAACTTTATATTCAAGAGCATTTCAATAACAATGAACTTATAGAACTAGAGGTACTATTTATCCTTTCTTGGTGCGGTGTCTATCTTCAAGAAAACAGTAGCGTCGTTATAGATCTGATCAAAAAGCAAAGAGATTATAGTGCTGAAGATAAGTTTTTACTTCTAGACGAATTATCCAAATTTATATCAGGGATCTTTGATTATTACTTGAAGTTAAGGAACGAGGGTGTCATTATGATATCTACGACACCTCTAAACCATCCGATCCTGCCTTTGCTTATGGATATGGAAAATGCGCGTATTGCAAACCCTTCTACAAATATGCCAAAAGAGTATATAAAGTTAGAAGATGATGCACTGATGCAGGTAGAAAGAGCAAAAGAACTTTTTCATGAGACTTTCGGCTTTATCCCTGAGTGTTTTTGGCCGGCAGAGGGAGCTGTCGATGAAAAAAGTGTCGAGCTTTTAAAATCATGCGGAGTCAAGTGGATAGCTACGGATGAGGAGATACTGTTTAAATCATTAAACTCAAACAACAGAGCCGATATCTATTTTCCATATTCATATAACGATGTCTGTATCGGTTTTCGTGATCATAACTTAAGTGATCTGATCGGTTTTACATATAGGCATGCAGACTCGTATGAAGCGTCATCAAGCTTTATAAAAGAGCTGGATAAGATACACAACAGCAACCCGGAAGCCACGGTATTTGTTATCTTAGACGGTGAAAATGCTTGGGAGTTCTTTAAGAAAAATGGTTTTAACTTTTTTAACTCTCTTTATGAAAAGCTGAAAAGTCTCTCTTGGTGTCAGACTGTCACTATGGCTGAAAGCTGTAAGACTCCGGCAAGAAAATTAGCACGTTTAGCACCCGGAAGCTGGATACACGGTGAGTTTAATACCTGGGTAGGACATAGAGAAAAGACAAGGGCGTGGGAGCTTATCTATCTTACAAAAAGAGATTATGAACACCATAAAGACTCTCTTGATCAGGAGACTAATGAAAAGATCATAGAACACTTTTTGATCGCTGAGTGTTCTGATTGGTTCTGGTGGTACGGAGATGACCATTTTAGCGAGTTTGGAGCAGAGTTCGATGAACTTTTCCGTTCACACCTGATAAATATTTATAACCTGATAAATATCACGCCTCCATCAGATCTTTTTATCCCTATTATTAAAAATAAAAGTACAAAAAGTTTTTGGCTTAAACCGCAATCGGATATATCTCCCGAGATCAACGGAAAACATGATTCATTTTTTGAATGGATAGGATGCGGTGTCGTAGATGAAAGTAAACTCTTTTCGACGATGGACAAACAAAGAGGTCCGATAAAAAAAATACTTTACGGACAAGATGATGAGAAGCTTTATTTTGCATTTGAAGCACGGATAAAAGAACTGTGCGGCAGTGATTCGATAGAGATTATTATCGATCCTATCAATGTGCGGGGCAAAGTGGGATTTCAAACGCAAAAAGTCTTTCTAGGTGACTTGGAAGTCAACGTAGCATGTAAAGACCAGCTCGAGATCAGTATAGATAAGAGTAAAATGGGCAAAGATGAGATCCATGTCAGATTTGAACTGGAAAAAGACGGTAACGTTGTTCAGACATTACCCGGGTTTGGCGAACTTAAGATAGATCTTGGCAATGACTATAGCCATAACTGGTTTGTTTAGGAATTAAGATGAAGAAAGTTTCACTGCTATTTGGTATCCATATGCATCAGCCGGTCGATAATTTTGGTGACTCTGTAGAGAATGCGATAAAACTTTGTTATAAGCCGTTTTTTGAGACGATGGTGAAGTTTCCTGAGTTTAAATTTGCTCTGCATTGCAGCGGGTGGCTGCTTGAAGAGATCAGAACCAAACACATGGATATATTTGAGAATATGCAGTATTTGACAAAAAAAGGCTCCATAGAGTGGCTGAGTGCAGGATACTATGAACCTGTTTTAAGTTCTATCCCCTCACAAGACCGTATATCGCAGATAGAGAAGTTAAACAGATATATAAAAAAATATTTTAAAGTAAGCCCAAAAGGACTTTGGCTCACGGAGAGAGTGTGGGAGTCCGCGTTAGTCCCGGATCTTGCAGAGTGCGGAATCAAGTATGTCGTAGTGGATGACTATCATTTTTTAAGCAGCGGATTTGATACCTCTTCACTTGACGGTTATTATACGACGGAAGAGAGTGCAAAAGAGGTCAATCTTTTCCCGATATCAAAGTCTCTTAGATATGCTCTGCCTTTTTTTAGCGTTCAAAGTGCGATCGATTTTATTTTATCATCTGCTGTGAGTGAGAATTCTGCTGCGGTCGTATTTGATGATGCCGAAAAGTTCGGTCTGTGGCCAAAGACACATGAATGGGTTTATAAAAAACATTGGCTGCAACAGTTTGTAGAAGCTGTTTTAGCAGATGAAAATATCGTCACACAGCATTACGGGACATATATGAAAGAAAATCGTCCTCTCGGCATAGCTTACTTAAACAATACCTCCTATTTTGAGATGGGAGAATGGAGTCTTAAGAGTAAACAAGCATTGGCATTAGAGGAGTTAAAACAGAGTGTCGGTGAACATTACTTCAATGATATCGGAGTCTCTTTTATAAAAGGCGGGATATGGAAAAACTTTTTTATAAAATACAGAGAAAGTAATTACCTGCATAAAAGGATGCTCTACTTTAGCAAGAACCAAGATACATTGCCGAAAAAAGCATTGGAGTCTCTATACAAACTTCAGACAAACGATGTGTTCTGGCACGGAATATTCGGCGGTATATACCTTCCAAATCTTCGTGATAACGCGTACAGATATCTTTTAGAACTTGAAGCTTCAAGAGAGAAGAAAGATATCTTTATTGAAGTATCGGATATCGATAAAGATGGATATGATGAGTTTAAAGTCGTAACAAAAAACCTTAGTGCAGTTTTTTCGACAAAATTTGGCGGACAGATGATGGAATTCGGTTCGTTTGATACTTTTTTTAACTGGCAGAACACTATGATGCGTAGAAAAGAGAGTTATCATGAAAAGTTGTTCCACCATACTGATCTAAATAATACAGATAAGCATCAAGACGGTATCAGTACAATCCACAATGATGATCTGGAAATAGATGAATCATTAAAAGATGAACTGATATATGACTGGCATCCGAAATATTCGTTTATCGATCATTTCTGCCGTGATGAATTAACACTTGAGAGTTTTAAAGGTCTTACGTTTAAAGATGTTGCAGATTTTGCAAACCAGCCTTTTACTTTGAATAAAAACAAAAATAGTTTCAGCAGAACAGGCGGGATATATCTGGACTGGTGTTATGAGACAAAACTGAAAAAAGAGTATGGGTTTAAGACAAATTCGATCAGTTTGGATGTCAAATGTAACAGTGAGTATGAAGAAAGACTTTTTTATGCGCAGGAGTATAATTTCCATTTTGCTCATCCAAATAGAGTCACATTTAACGGTAAAACTTTACATAATGGTTTTACTCAGTATAATTGCGATGAACTTGTCATTGTCGATGATTTTACAAAGAAAGTGTTAACATTAAAGATGAATCAAAAATGCAATATTTTCGGATATATCTTAAATACTATCTCAAAAAGTGAGACAGGTTTTGATAAGATGGCTCAGGAGATATCATTTATATTGACGCTGCCTTTTTATTCAAAGTTCAAATTCAAAGTCGATCTGGAGTTATCTGATGTCTGAAATAAGATTAGATAGAATTCATAATAAATATGTATTGATAGCTCCAGAGCGGCTTTATCGACCAAACTTACGCCATACGGACAGTAAAAAAAGTTCAAGTGCGATATGTCCGTTTTGTGAGGGCAATGAAGATCTGACACCCTCTGAGGTCTTTGCTATCAGAGACAATGAACCCAATATGCCATCTTGGAAGACAAGAGTAGTCCCAAATCTTTATAAAGCCGTTCAGATAGAGTTAGAAGATGTCTCTAAAAGAGACGGGATGTTTGAATCGATCCCGGGAGTAGGAGCGCATGAGATACTTATAGATACACCTTGCCATGATTGCGATATCGTTCAGCTTGAAGCTATTGATGTTGAAAACTGGCTGAGAAGCATGATAATCCGGATAGAAGACCTTAGAAATGACAAAAGACTGATACACCTGAGCATATTTAAAAATTTCGGTCTAAATGCCGGTGCGACACAGGACCATCCGCATACTCAGATACTGGCTCTTCCGATCATGCCAAAAAGTGAACTCGTGTTCTTAGACCGTAATATGACATATTATCGCCGTCACGGACGCGGAATACTTGAAGATATCATCCATAACGAGATGATCGCCAAAAAAAGGATAGTCAGTAAGATAGGTAATTTTATAGCATTCTGTCCGTTTGCAAGTGCATACCCTTTTGAAGTGATGATAGCTCCAATAGTCAATATATCCGGATTAAGCAGATGCAGTAGAAAAGAGATAACCGATCTGGCAGTACTCATTAAAATCGTATTTGAAAAGTTAAATATCCAGCTTGGCAGATTTGACTATAATCTTTCATTCGATATGGCACCTTTAAACAAAAACTTTGAAAACGAACCGTATGTAAGCAGTTTTGACAAGAACTACCGCTTTAGTCTTCGCATTACACCGAGGATCTATACGTTGGGCGGATTTGAGATATCTACAGGCATGGCGATCAACAGTGTAGTCCCGGAAGACTGTGCCAAGCTTTTGCGGGGAGATTGATCTGATGAAAGTCCTTTTTGCTTCTAGTGAAATATTCCCATATGCCAAAAGCGGAGGATTGGCCGATGTTGCTGATGCTCTTCCAAATATCTTAAAAGACTCTGTCGATATTGCCAGAGTCATGCCTTTATACGGTTTTATGGATAAAGATGGGCTAGAGTATGAAAGATCATATAAGATAAGTTTCGGAGGAATCGATTATAAGATCAATCTTTATGCAAAAGAGAGTGATACGTTAAAGACCTGTTTTATAGAAGCTCCTCTGCTTAGTGCTACACAGAGTCTTTATTGCGATAAAGAGGGAGATTACCCGAACAATGATCTGCGTTTTGGGATATTTTGTATGGCTGTTGTAGAGCTTTCATCGGTATTGAAGATAGATATCCTGCATCTCAACGATTGGCATACGGCTTTGTGTGCACTTTTGATAAAAGAACGCGGATTAAAGATAAAAACGGTCTTCACGATCCATAATCTAGCCTATCAGGGTATCTTTGGCAAAAACTCGCTTGAAAGACTCGGCATCGATAAAAAATATTTTACTATGGAAAGTCTGGAGTTTTACGACAAGGTGAACTTTTTAAAAGCCGGCATAGCTTACAGCGACCGAATAACAACAGTGAGTCCAACCTATGCAAAAGAGATATTGACTAAGGAATTTGGATGCGGATTGGAAGGTTTTTTATCATATCACAAAGATAAGTTAAGCGGTATCTTAAACGGCATCAATGACAAGATCTTTAATCCTGCAGATGATAAAGCATTAGCTTTTGAGTATGATAAAAACACGCTTGAAAACAAGTATAAGAATAAGGTCGAATTTATAAAAACTGCAACGTTAAAGGACCCGAGACGTCCTCTTATCGTAATGATAGCAAGGCTTGTCGAGCAAAAAGGGATCGATCTGCTGATGGATTCATTAAAGCTTTTACTGGCTAAGAAAATAAATTTTTATATACTTGGAGAGGGGAGTGCAGAGTTTTCCAAAAAACTGGCACTGTTTGCAAAAGAGTACGATAACTTTGAGTTTTTTGAAGGCTACGATGAAAAGCTTTCTCATCAGGTCTATGCGGCTGCAGACTTTCTACTCATGCCTTCTAAGTTCGAGCCATGTGGGTTAAATCAGATGATAGCGATGCGTTACGGGACTATTCCGATAGTCCATGCCATAGGTGGTTTAAAAGACAGTGTTCATGAAGATGATATGAAATGCGGCGGTGGTATAGTCTTTAAAAAATATACTAAAAAAGAGTTTCTCTTAGCTATTGACAGAGCCTTAAAACTAAAAAAAGAGAATGAAAAGTTTCAGGCGACAATGGAGTTTAATATGGGATGCGACTTCTCATTTACGCCAAGTGCTTTAGAATATCTAAAACTCTATAAGAGTCTGGTATGAATCTAGCCATTGATGCGGGCGGGACTAATTACCGTGCAGAGATATTAGATAATGATCAGTCGGTACAAACACTCTGTGTAAAGAGTGCCGATATCGGTCTGTCTAACTGGATCGAGACGATCTTAAATGAGTATCACGGCATAAAAACTGTCTATATCGCTTATGCGGGACAGGTAAAAGAGGGAGTGATCATCTCTGCTCCGAACCAAAATGTAGATAATCATGACATAAAAAACTACTTTGAAGATAAGTTCGGTGTGGAATTGTTTATAGAAAATGACCTTAATTGTGCAGTACTGGCAGAAGCAGAGCATTTTAATTGTGAAAATATCTGTGCTTTATATGTGGGGACGGGATTAGGTCTCGGGGTCGTCAGTTCATCAAAGTTGATCTGCGGTCATAACGGCGTTACCACAGAGATAGGACATATCCCATATAAAGATGCACCGTTTCGATGCGGATGCGGTAAAAGCAACTGTTTGGAGCTTTTTGCATCAGGCTCCGGGGTTATGAAGTTTAAGGAGTATAATTCAATCGACAGTTCCAAAAGACTTACCGAGTTACAAGAGAGTAAAAACGCAGTTGAAAAAAAGCTTTACGATGAGTTTGAGACAGCTTTAGTACATGCAGTAGGAACGGTCATAACTCTGTTTACTCCCGAGATACTTGTCCTTGGCGGGGGAATCATATCCGCAGATGAAGAACTTATACAGAGAATCACTTCAAGAGTGAAGGATTTTGCTATGCCTATAACTCTTCAGGGTGTTAAGATAGTACAAACACAGATGCAAAATGCGCCCTTAAGAGGTGCATTATTACTAAAGGATTGTAGATGAGTCAAGAGAAGTTAAAGGTTCTGTTTGCAGCTTCAGAAGTAGTCGGATTTGCAAAGACAGGCGGGCTTGCAGACGTGGCGGGTGCTCTTCCGAAGGCGATAAAAAAACTTGGTCACGACATCATAGTCGTCATGCCGAGGTACTATCAGATAGACAAAAGCCAGCTCACTAAACTTGAAGCTCCTTTGGGTGTACCTATGGGCGCAATGGGAGAGCTTTGGGCAGGAGTTTATACGACTACTTTAGCTCAAAGTGAAGTGCCGGTATATTTTATAGATTATGAGAGATATTTTGGAAGAAGTGGACTTTATGATGACCATGAAGGTTCATTTGAAGACAATGCGAACCGTTTTATATTTTTCTCAAAAGCGGCTTTACAGCTTTGTAAGATGCTGCATTTTACGCCTGATATCATTCATGCAAATGATTGGCATACCGCAGCGATCCCTCTCTTGATGAAGACAAGATTCGTCCATGATTTTGCTTTTGCGAAGTCTGTACTTACTATTCATAACTTGCAGCACCAAGGCAATTTCCATAAAAACATCATGGATGTAATGGAGGTCGGCTGGGATCATTACAACTCTCATGAGTTTGAAAGTATGAACAGCGTAAATCTTTTAAAAGGCGGTATTATGCATGCAGATGCCGTTACGACGGTCTCAAAAAAATATGCGCAGGAGATCCAAACACCGGAGTTCGGGTTTGGACTGCAAGACCACATAGGAGCACATAGTGATAAGCTTTTTGGAATCCTTAACGGGGTGGATTACGATGAATGGAACCCTTCTGTAGATAATCTGATCGCTAAAAAATACGACATCGATGATATGTCAGGAAAACTGGAGTGTAAGAGAGATATTCAAAGACATTTCAATCTTGAAGTGCGGGAGAATGTACCTCTTATAGGTTTTGTCGGACGTTTTGTGGAGCAAAAGGGGATCGGGCTGATAGCAACCGTTATAAACGGTCTTTTAGATATGGATGTTCAGATCGTGATGCTTGGAGCGGGAGAGAAGTGGGCAGACGGCTTTTTTGGAAATGTTGCCTATCACCGTCCGAATTTCGGCTTACATGTAGGATACAGCGACGGACTGGCACACAAGATAGAAGCAGGGTGCGATATGTTTTTGATGCCTTCACTCTTCGAGCCGTGCGGGTTGAACCAGATATACAGTCTTCGTTACGGGACGCTGCCGATCGTGCGTGCGACGGGCGGACTTGACGATACGATAGTAAACTTTGACGAACATCATCAGCACGGAAACGGATTTAAGTTTTACGATGCGGCTCCCGAGGCACTTTACTATACGGTGTTGTGGGCAGTTGAAATATACTACAAAGATAAAGCAGCATTTAAAGATATGCAGGAGCGCGCGATGAAAGAACATTTTAGCTGGGATGATTCGGCAAAGAGTTATGAAGCCGTTTACCAATACATCCTAAACAGACACAATACACCAAAGCCGATACTATGAAGCATGAGATCTTTTATGACGTAACACTTTTTACGGAGTTTGATATCTACCTGTTCAAAGAGGGTACACATGTAAAACTTTATAATCATTTTGGTTCCCATTTTATGCAAAGAGATGGTGTGAAAGGTGTCTACTTCGCAGTCTGGGCTCCAAACGCAAACGGCGTTAGTGTTATCGGAGATTTTAACTATTATGATGCACTCTCTCATCCATTGAAACTGCGAGAAGACGGTTCTGGTATATGGGAAGGGTTTATAACAGATATAGAACAGGGACTGACGTATAAATATCATATATCATCACATACGGGCAGTACTCAAAAAGCCGATCCATACGCTTTTTATGCAGAAGTAGCTCCTAGTTCGGCATCGCGTATCTGGAGTTTGGACGGTTATAAGTGGGATGATAAACAGTGGATGAGATCACGCCATAAAAATAACTCTCACACCGCAGCGATCTCGATCTATGAGATGCATCTTGGTTCGTGGAAGAGAAAAGTGGAGGAAAACAACCGCTTTTTGACATACATAGAAGCTGCGAATGAACTGGCGGTCTATCTAAAAGAGATGAACTTTACGCATGTAGAATTACTTCCGATCACGGAGTATCCATTTGAAGGTTCATGGGGATATCAGGTTACGGGATATTTTGCGCCGACATCACGTTACGGTACGCCTGATGAGTTTATGGCCTTTGTGGATATCATGCACAATAACGGTATTGGAGTGATCCTGGACTGGGTTCCGTCGCATTTTGTGACCGACGGGCATGGTCTTATGAACTTTGACGGGACCTGCCTTTACGAACATGAAGACCCGAGAAAAGGGTTCCATCCCGAGTGGGGCAGTGCTATTTTTAACTATGACAGAAACGAAGTACGCGCTTTTTTAATCAGTTCAGCAATGTTTTGGCTTGAGTTTTATCATCTTGACGGTATCAGAGTCGATGCCGTTGCATCTATGCTGTATCTTGATTATGCAAGAAAAGAGGGTGAATGGGTGCCAAACGAGGATGGCAGTAATATAAACCGTGGTGCCGTCACTTTCTTAAAACAGCTCAATACTACTACTTACGGTGCATTTAATGACATCATGATGTTTGCCGAAGAGTCTACAAACTACTCGATGGTAAGCAGACCCGTAGATGTCGGCGGACTTGGATTCGGATATAAATGGAACATGGGCTGGATGCACGATATCTTGAAATATATGAAGATAGATCCGCTTTTTAGACAGCATCACCATCATCATCTGACATTTAGTTTTGTTTACATGTACAACGAAAACTATCTTCTTCCTTTGAGCCATGATGAGGTCGTTCATATGAAGGGTTCGCTCATTAATAAAATGCCCGGAAGCAACGATAAAAAGTTTGCAAACCTTAGAGCGCTTTATGCGTTGATGTTCGCTCATCCCGGTAAAAAACTGCTCTTTATGGGTGCAGAGTTTGCACAGTTTGCAGAATGGAATTTCCAGCAGAGTCTTGACTGGCATCTACTAGAGTATAAAGAGCACAGAGGCATAAATAATATTTTAAAGACACTTAACAGACTTTATATAGATCTGCCGGCACTGCATAAAAACGATGTGCAAAGCAGCGGTTTTGAGTGGATAGACGAAAATGATTATACGGCAAATGTGATCTCCTTTGTTCGTAAGGGCGGCAGGGGTGTCAAGTCTCTTCTTATTATCTGTAATTTTTCAGACAAAGAGCACACAAGCTACAGGATCGGAGTTCCGAATAAGGGCGAATATATAGAGGTCTTTAACTCTGATGATGAGTCTTTTGGCGGTGAGGGAAGAGTAAACGCTAAATCTATGACATCAGAGACAAAGATATGCCATGGAAGGAAAAATAGCCTTCAGGTGACACTTCCGCCTCTGAGCGTCGTCTATCTGCAAAAGGCAAAATAGTCTCAGTCGATATTGAGATACTGCATTTTTTTAAGTCTAAGATACTTATATGTCTCGTGGGAGATCAGTATCAAGACGGGAAATGGAAGCAGTATCCATAGATCTGTTGTCGGCACATGGGCCGTATTAAACACTTTTTGAACCGCTTCCACGTTTAAGAGCATATATATCCACACTAAAACGGCGCCCCATGCGAATAGTAGTGTTTTGTTTGACTTCCAACTGATCGTCCAGATATTAAAATCCCAGCTTCTCATCGTCCATACATTTGCCAGCTGGCTGGTCACAGCTCCTAAAAGTGTCATAGTCATCGCTTGAGCGTGAAAGACTGGATCGCTTAAGTTTACATCTCCATACTGCCATCCGTGAGAGAAAAGAAAGCTCATAAAGGCAAACATCGCCGCACTTGCTTCGATGATACCTATAAAGAAATATCCCCGTTTAAAGACTTCCCAGTCGAGGATCTTTTCATCCTTGCCAACAGGCGGTCTTTTCATGATGTTCTTTTCAGGCTTCTCGCTTCCAAGAGCAAGACCCGGTAGCATATCTGAACCAAGGTCGATAGAGAGGATCTGGATAACTGAGAGCGGGTTTGGTATCTTTAAAAAGAAGGAGAGGATGTAGGGCACGATCTCTGGTACGTTTGATGAGAGTATATAGGTCACAAACTTTTTGATATTGAAGTATACGGTTCTTCCCTCTTCGATCGCCGAGACGATGGAGTTGAAGTTGTCATCAAGAAGTATCATGTCGCTTGACTCTTTTGCCACGTCGGTACCGCTTCCCATAGCGATGCCAATGTCCGCTTTTTTCAGTGAAGGGGAGTCATTGACTCCGTCTCCCGTCATCGCTACGACTTCACCGTTTTTTTGCAGAGCATCAGCGATCTTTAGTTTTTGATTACTTGCCATTCTTGCAAAGATAAGAGTCTTCTCTTCCAGCAGCTCTTGAAGCTCTTCAGTGCTCATCTGCGCTACTTTATCGCCTGTGATGACACCGTCATACTGAAGTCCTATCTGTCTGCCGATAGCCGCTGCCGTATTGGCATTGTCTCCGGTGATCATAATAGTCCTGATGCCTGCACTATAGCACTTAGCAAGTGCATCTTTGACTTCAGGTCTTGCAATATCCATTATGGCGACAAGGCCAATAAGTGTCAGATCCTCCTCTTCATCCCTATCACTTATGGCGATCGCCAGGACTCTATATGCTCTGTCTTCAAAATCTTCAAGCTCTTTTTGGATAGCCTTTCTTGCATCGTCGTCTAACTTTTTGATCTCATCTGTGTCTTGATAATGTGTTGCTTTTGTAAAGATCACCTCCGGAGCACCTTTTACGAGTAAAATCTCTTTGCCCTCAATTTTTCCAAAGGTAGACATCATCTTTCTTTCAGAGCTAAAAGGGTTCTCTTTTATCTTTTCAAAATCCTCTTTTAGATCATATTTTTTAGCTGCTGCTACAATGGCGAGTTCAGTCGGATCACCGATTATCTTGTCATCTTCGATGCTTGCTCTTGAGTTAAATAGCCCGGCTTGTAAGAGTCTCTTTATATATCTGTCTGAATTGTCATTTTTGTTATTTATTGTAAACTCGCCCTTGATCTCATACCCGTCTCCGCTGATAGATACTTTTTCTCCGCTGGTGAGATAGATCTCCTTTAAGGTCATCTCGTTTTTTGTGAGAGTCCCCGTCTTGTCCGTACATATCGTTGTGACACTTCCAAGAGTCTGAACAGAAGCAAGGTTTTTTATAAGTGCATTTTTTTTTGCCATCCTTTGTGAGGCAAGAGAAAGTGATAAAGTGATAGTCGGCAGCAGGCCTTCAGGCACATTGGCGACGATAAGCGAGAGTGCGAAGATGGCAGCGATAAGTATCCCTTTACCCGAAAAGTATCCAAGAAGAAAAAACACGACTCCTGCTATAAGTGCCAGTACGGTCAGTATCTTGGTCATATTGATTATCTCTTTTTCAAGAGGAGTCAGCCCTTTTTCGATATTGCTTGTAAGAGTTGCGATCTTTCCGAATTCCGTAGCCATACTTGTAGCTACGACCACGGCTTCTCCGCTCCCGTTAACAACGCTTGTTCCTGCAAAGACCATGTTTTTAGCATCTATCTCACGTTTTGCATCCTTACATGTAAGCTCTCTTTTACTCGGTTTTGATTCGCCGTTAAGAGAAGAGGTATTGATGTAAAGTTCGTTCGACTCAAGTAAAACACCGTCAGCGGCTATCTTATCACCCTCTTCAAGGATGATGATGTCTCCGGGAACTAGCTCACCTGCATCGACTTCTAAAACTTTTCCTTCGCGTTTGACTTTTATGATGGTCGGCATGAGTTTTAAAAGAGCTTCCATCGCTTTATCGGCTTTGAAGTTCTGCCAAAACGTGAAAGTCGCATTGATAATAACAGCTCCAAAGATGGCGTATCCCAAGATATCGTTTCCCTGATCCGGCTGATAGTACTCGGCTATAAAAGCCAGGACTCCTGCGATTTCAAGCAGGATAGGAAAAAACTCTATGTACTGTTTAAAATACTCTTTATAGTAGTTTTTCTCTTTTTTCCTTTCGATTATATTTTTTCCAAAGTCGGCCTGTCTTTTTTTTATATCACTAAGTGCCAGTCCGTTGCCGGTTGTTCGGAACTCTTTTAATAATCTATCGGCGCTTAACTCATAAGCCCTCATAGTTCATCCTTGTAGGGGATAAAATATATGATGTTTAACATAGGATTTTTAAACAGGATATCGATGGGGTGCTGCCCGAAAAAACTTCTGTCATGATGCCCGCCCACTATTGCCAGGTCATATCCGTGATTTGCTATATGAGCTTTTACTCTGTCGCCTTCGGCTAAAGCGTATTCATGCTTTATGGAGAACTTATAATCCAGCAGTTTTTCGATTCTAAGATAGTGTCTAAGATTGAAGATGATCTCTTTAAGCCTGTTCCTTTCTTGCTGAACATCGATAGTTGCCATCTTGCCTTTGGATACTTTATCGATCGAGTATATCTCTGCTTTTGCATCATATGCAAGTGCAAATGTGGTGAAAAATGAGAATTTTTTGACGGAGAGTTTGGAACTTCTTATAGGCATGACTATTTTATCTACGCTGTGCTGCATCGAAAGTTTTACTATCTTGACGACAGCCAGGTCTACTGCCATTTGGGCTCTTATGAGGACTTGAACAAATGATTTGTCGAAGATAGAGTGGTTTTGTCTGGTGGAACAAAATATTATATCGATATCTTTCTCTTGTATATATGTCTTGAACTCTTTAAAGTTATCAAACATGATAAATTCGTTCTCAACATCTAAAGACGCAGCTATAGCACTTATATCTTCAACACTTTCTCTTACTTCATTTAAAGAATCAGTCCCTTTAATATGGACGAGATCCAATGTAGCACCGAGTTTTTTTGCATAGTTTAAAGCGTAAACGGATGAATTCTCCGAGATCAAAGATCCGTTTATCAGACTAATAACTCTCATATTAAACCCCTAAGTGTAAATTTAATTTGGCAGCAGCTACATAATCAGTGTCCACAAAGACTAAAACAATGAATTTACGATATCTTGTGCCTCTTTTTGAATACTTTTTAGATGGACTTCATCTATAAAACTCTCCGCATATATCTTATATACATCTTCAGTACCCGACGGTCTGATGGCAAACCATCCGTTTTTCGCGACTACCTTTAGCCCGCCTATTTTTGCTCCGTTATCTGCGACTGTGAGTATCTTTTCGATCTTCTCGCCTGCCAGTGTAGTCGTTTTGATATCATCCGGCGATAAGTTTTTAAGTATCTTTTTTTGTTCGAAGTTTGCGGGTGCGTCTATCCTTGCATAGACCGGACTACCGAATTTTTTTGTCAGATTCTCATAATACTCTCCGGGATCAATTCCGGTCTTTGCCAGTATCTCTGCACTTAAAAGTGTCATGATAATGCCGTCTTTATCCGTGCTCCAGAGTCCTTGATCTTTTCTAAGAAAACTTGCTCCTGCACTCTCTTCACCGCCAAAGAATATCTCTTTGTTTATCATAGGCTCGACAAACCATTTAAAACCGACCGGCGTTTCAAACACTTTAATCCCGTTGTCCACACAGACTCTGTCTATCATTGAACTGCTTACAAGTGTCTTGCCTACGCCTAGTCCTTTAAAGTCTCTTTGTTTTGCCAGATAGTCTATGGCGACGGCAAGGTAGTGGTTTGGATTTAAAAGCCCTTTGCTTTTTGTGACGATGCCGTGTCTGTCGAAGTCCGTGTCGTTTCCAAAGGCGATGTCATACTTGTCTTTGAGCTCTATAAGACCTGCCATCGCATAGGGACTTGAACAGTCCATACGTATTTTGCCGTCTTTATCACAGTGCATAAATGAGAAGGTAAAGTCGGGAGTGTCGTTTAGGACAGTCATATCCAGCCCGTAATGCTTTTTGATCGCGTTGTAATAGTCCATACCCGAACCGCCAAGCGCGTCTGCACCTATCTTTATGCCTGAGCATTTAATTGCATCCATATCGATCACGTCTTTGAGAGCTTCTACATAAGGCGTGATAAAATCATATTCGATCAGGTATTCAGATCTTAGGGCCTCCTCATACGGGATGCGTTTTACATCTCTAAGACCGTTTTTTAATATCTCGTTGGCTCTGTTTTCTATCCATGATGTCGCATCTTCAGCAGCTGGACCGCCGTTAGTAGAGTTATACTTGAACCCTCCGTCTTCAGGTGGGTTATGTGAAGGGGTGACGACGATACCGTCTGTATTTTCATGAGTGAGAATGGCATTTGATATGACCGGTGTAGGCGTGTACTTTAAGCTGTAGTAGGTGGTGATTTTGTTGGCAGCGAGTACCTCTAAAGCAGTTTTGTGTGCAGGAGTAGAAAGTCCGTGCGTATCCATCCCTATAAACAAGGCGCCACTCACTTTATCTTTTCTGTACTCAACGACTGCCTGAGTGATGGCTAAGATATGATCTTCGTTAAAACTTCCGTTAAAAGCTGTACCTCTGTGACCTGAAGTTCCAAATGAGACCATACTTTCCTGTTTTGATAAGTCAGGTTTTTTCATATAATATGAATTGATCAGATCTTCAATATTTACTAAAATTTCTTTAGGTGCTTTTTTTCCGGCTAGTTGATTTAATGACATATTTTCTCTCTCCTGTTAAATTATACTCAGATTTTTATTTATTTTTTTAGTTTGTATGTCGGCATTTACATCGATAAGACAGTTTTTAAATAGATGAATTGTTTTCATTGAAATTGTACTAAAGTTTTTATGGTTCGACCTGTATGAAATGATTTTTTGCCTAGTAAATTATGAAATTAATGTATATGTAACAGTTTTTTCGTTATAATCACACAATTTTATTTATGTAACAAGGGAAATGTGTATGGCAATCGATAACGAACCATTAGAAGAAGAAAATTTTGCTGAGATGTTTGAAGCTTCGCTAAAGGAGCAAGAGTCAAATCGTATAACTGAAGGCGAAATCGTAGAGATACAAGCAGAAGATAACAGAGCTTTAGTAGGCGTAGGCGATAAATTAGAAGGTATTCTAAGTTTAGATGAATTACGTGATGAAAACGGAGAACTTGCGTTTAAAGTAGGTGATAAGATCACTGTTATGGTGACTGGTCACTACAATGAGCGTCCAAAGATATCTTATAAAAAGGTACTTGAGCAGAAGAAAACTCTAGACTTCATCGAAGCAAATAAAGAAAACTTCGAGGACTTAATAATAGAAGGTACTATTACTAAGAAAAACCGTGGTGGTTACGTTGTTGAAGCAGATGATGTGTCATTCTTTATGCCTCGTTCACTAGCAGCATTCAAAGATAATGAAGATGTTGTAGGACGTAAAATAAAAGCTCAAGTCGTTAAGATCGATGATGCTGAGAACACTATTGTTGTTTCACGTCGTAAACTGTTTAACGAAGAGCGTAAGCGTAAAAAAGAGATCATCGATGCATTGATGCAAGAAGATGTTATCGTTGAAGGTACTATCAAAAAGATCACTAGCTACGGTATGTTCGTAGATGTTGGTGGTGTTGACGGTCTAGTACACTACAACGAGATCTCTTATAAAGGTCCTGTTAACCCGTCTAAACTTTATAAAGAGGGCGATGTAGTAACAGTTAAAGCTATATCTTACGATAAAGATAAACGTCACCTTTCACTTTCTATCAAAGCGGTTCAACCGGATCCATGGGCAGAAGTTGAAGATGAGTTGGATGAAGGCGATACAATCACGGTAACTGTAAGTAATGTAGAAGCTTACGGTGTATTTGTTGACCTTGGAAACGATATCGAAGGTTTCCTACACATTTCTGAGATTACTTGGGACAAAAACGTTAAAAACCCTGCAGATTATTTAACTGTCGGTCAAGAGATAGATGTTGAAGTTATTGAGATCAACCCTAAGACTCATAAACTACGTGTATCATTAAAACGTCTTTTACCAAAACCTTTTGATGAGTTCGTTAAAAACTTTCACGAAGGTGATGTTGTAGACGGTACTGTTACATCATTAACTGATTTCGGTGCATTCGTTCGTATCGGTGGTGTTGAAGGTCTACTTCATAACCAAGATGCTAGCTGGGAAAAGAACGTTAAATGTAAAGATGTTCTAAAAGTCGGTGACGAAGTGAAAGTAAAAATAGCGAAGATCAATAAAGAGGATCAAAAGATCTCTTTAAACTCTAAAGCTTTACAAGAAAGCCCGATCGATAAATTTGCTACGACTCATAAAGTAAACCAAGTTGTGCGCGGTAAGATCCGTGATATAAAAGATTTCGGTATCTTTGTTCAACTTGAAGACGGTATCGATGCACTTATCCGTGATGAAGATCTGTCTCCTTTAGTAAAAGAGGAACTAGAGATCGGTTCAGATATCGAAGCTGCAATCGCTGCAATAGATACTCGCCGTGACCGTATTCGTTTATCAGTTAAAAAACTGGATTATATTAAAAATCAAGAGTTAATGAATGAGATTAATGACAATGAGTCTCACTCTTTAGGTGATTTAATAAAAGATCAACTACAATAAAATGCAAAGTGCTTTTAAATGGCTGACTCCGATCGTAACAGTTGGAGTCGCTATTTTTATTGTTATATTTTTGATAGATATAAATCCGTCTGAAGATATGCAAGCGGTAGATGAATTAAAAATAAAAAATACAAAAATAAAAGATGAGAAGCCTGAGACTTTATGGTTAAATCATCTCTCCAAAAGTGAGCAGGGTGGATACTTCTATCCTGTAAACGAGATTTTTGTCGATCTGGACCTTTCTCAACAGATCGTTTTAACAAAAATTTATCAACTGAATGCATCTATCTCTGACCCGTATCAATTTTTTTGTTTGCAAGAAGTATTGAAACAGCATAAAATGCGATATTATCTTAAAAAAGATCATTTAGATACCAAACTTCTTATTTACTCTGAGCAAAAGAGTAAATTAGATTCATTAGTAAAAGCTTTACAAACTTATGATATAAATGCAAAAATTTTGCCTTATAAAGAGGAGAAACAATGGAAAAAAGTACAGTAATAGTTTGTGATCATATTCATGAAGCTGGACTTAAAATGCTTCAGGATGATGAAAACATAAACTATGTTTTTGCTGCAGATGTTGATAAAACAGAACTTTTAAATATGTTAGTAGATGCTGATGTAGCTATTACACGTAGTTCTACTGATGTTGATGAAAAATTTATAGCACATGCTAAAAATATGAAAGCTATCGTTCGTGCAGGTGTGGGTGTTGATAATGTCGATATCGAAGGCTGTTCTAAAGAGGGTATCATCGTTATGAACGTACCAACAGCAAACACTATTGCTGCAGTCGAACTTACAATGGCTCATATGCTTTCATGTATGAGAATGTTCCCATACTCTCATGACCACCTTAAAAATCAACGTATCTGGAAACGTGAAAAATGGTACGGTTATGAACTAAAAGGCAAAAAACTAGGTGTTATCGGTTTTGGTAATATCGGTTCACGCGTTGCAAAACGTGCGAAAGCTTTTGAGATGGATATCGTTGCATACGATCCATATATTCATCCGTCAAAAGTAACTGATCTTGATATGGTATATACTGAAAACTTTGATGATATCCTAGCTTGTGACGTTATCACGATCCATACTCCGAAAAACAGTGAGACTATCGATATTATTAATGAAAAAGAGATCGCTAAGATGAAAGACGGCGTAGTTTTAGTGAACTGTGCTCGTGGTGGTCTTTACAATGAGGAAGCTCTTTATAACGGTTTAAAATCTGGTAAGATCCGTTTTGCAGGTATAGACGTTTTCGTTAAAGAACCGGCTACAAGCAATCCTTTACTAGACTTAGATAATATTATCGTTTCTCCTCACTTAGGTGCAAATACGTATGAATCTCAGTACAACATCGGTGTACAAGCGGCTGATCAGGCTATTCAAGCTGCAAAAGGTATGGCATATCCAAATGCATTCAATCTTCCTATAGATGAAAGCAAAATACCTGCATTTGTAAAACCGTATATGGAGATGGGACAAAAGTTAGGTTTCCTTGCTTCTCAAAAGAACCGTGCTCCGATCGTTTCTATCAAAGTAAGCGGACAGGGTGCTATAGCAGAGTTTGTTGATTCTCTTTCAACATTCGTTACAGTTGGAGCTTTAGCTGAAAACAGCGGAGATACTATCAACTATGTAAATGCTGATTTTATTGCAAAAGAGAAAGGTATTAAAGTCGAGACTGAGGCTCTAGCTGACTCATCTGTGTATAAAAACCTTATCACCGTAAAACTAACGACAGATAAAACAGTAACGACTATCAGAGCGACAATATTCGACGATAATATCCAACGTATCGTAGAGATCGACGGATTTAGTGTTGATGTTGCTTTAAAAGGCAACTTGATATTCTTTAAAAATACCGACGTTCCGGGAGTGATCGGAAGTGTCGGTACGATACTAGCAAGCCATAACGTAAATATCTCGGATTTCCGTCTTGGAAGAAACTCTAAAGCAGAGGCACTTGCAGTGATCATCGTTGACAGCGCTGTCAGCGATACAGTACTAAAAGAACTTAGCAACCTTGAAGCTTGCATCAGCGTAAGTTACGCAAGAATATAATCATTTTAAGTAGAAGTTATCTTCTACTTAAATCTTCTCTTTTTAAATCCCGTTATAATTTTCTTATTCTCTTCAAATTTATGTAAATAATTGTAAAATGTAATAATTTAATTTAGGGTTTGTAAATCTATAGTTTTAAAAGTAAAGGTAGTTCGAGATGGAAATAGACGGTCGTTTTTGGCTTACGAAAGATGGACGAAGCTTTTTAGGCTCAGGGAGGATAGAACTTCTAAATCTGATTGAAAAAACCGGTTCCATAAATGCAGCGGCAAAAGAGATGAAGATGAGCTATAAAGCTGCATGGGAACGCATTAACAGTATGAATGAGCTTGCAGATGAGCCGATCATTCAAAGAAAAGTAGGCGGTAAAGGCGGCGGCGGAACTACACTTACACCATATGCTCATGAGCTGATACAAACATATAATAGATTACATGAACTTCACCGTCAATTTATCGACCGCTTTAGTGAAGCAGGAGATAGTCCTGAACTGCTTGCCAAGATTCTTAACAGGACTTTCCTTACGACAAGTGCTAGAAATCAAATACCGGCAAAAATATCAAAGATCGATGTAAATGAACTCAGTTCCATTATCACGATAGACCTTTCCGGCGGGAGTAAGATACTCTCTACTATTACTTCTAAATCGGTCAACAGTATGAACCTGCATGTAGGCAGTGATATCTATGCGATCATAAAATCCAGTGACATCAAGATACATGCTACAGCGCCAAAAGAGACGGATAACTTAAATATACTAGAGGGAACGATTGAATCGATACAAAGTACGGAATTAAACTCCGAACTTGCACTTCGTATCAATGACAAGACTCTCTTGGTGACACTTTTGGGTAAAGACGAGTTAGACTCTTTTCGTGTGGGTAAAAAAGCATTTGCAAGTATTGCCTGTAATAATATAATCGTAGGACTATAAAAACTCTACGCGGTTTCTCCCCTCGCTTTTTGCTTTGTAGAGTGCTTCATCCGCTCTTGTTGTTATGGAGTAGACATCATCATCGTTTTTATTTACGGTTACACCAATACTTACCGTTTTTGATCCGACTGTCTTAAAGGGAGTTTTTTCTACGTTTTGTCTTATATTTTGAGCAAGTGTGATAGCATCCTGCTTATCTGTTTCCAAACAGATTATTACAAACTCCTCTCCGCCCCATCTTATTAATGTATCTGATGAACGAGTAGACTTTTTAATAACATTAGTCAATTCGACTAAAAAGTCATCACCTATGAGATGTCCATAGGTGTCGTTTATATCTTTAAAATAATCTATATCTAAAATAAGCATACCAAAAGTACGGCCATACCTTTTACTTTGATCTAGTTCACTCTTGAGTACCTCTTCTAATTTTGCGCGGTTGTATAGACCGGTTAATTTATCGGTCGATGCAAGTTTTTCAAGCTCCTCCTGTTTTAAAAAAGTGGATCTGTTCGAGTCCTCTAAAAGATAACCGTCTAAAAAGCCAAATGACAAAGATGCAAGCATCCAAAAGATATGCATTATAAACTCATGTATCTGCGCAGGATATATATTGTATATAGTCACGGCAGATAGTGTAAACACGCTCAAAGCACTTAGTGTAGCATGAAAAAGTTTTAATCCTGATACCGTGAATATCCAGAATATTATAAGATAGATCTCAGTTATATAGATCGTATATCCCTCAAATTCGGATGCGATCATCAAGTTTCCCATAGCTGCAAGTACAGGAGCTATGATGAGCAGTGATGTCATCCAAAAGCAGTATCTCTTGAGATATGCCATTAACGATATCAGAAAAAGAATGGAAGGGATAGCGTAGAGGTGGATGGTTATCATCAAGTCTACGGTTTGTGCAGGTGCTACCAGTCTATCTAAAAAGGCGTATAGTATGTATAGTGATGCTGTTAAGATCGTTATTCTAGAGGTCTGTCTAAATCTTGAAGGTTCTCTCCAATCATTAAACCTCTTTTGCATCTTTTTGTCTTTAAAACTAAAAAGATCATAGTTACAAAACTTGTATTTGAGGCTATCGAGCATATATGATTAACTTTTATTGTTAAATTTGAATTGAAACAGTCAATTTGGATTTATTATATCATATATAAATCTCTTTTAGGAGTCTGAGGCTTTATGTGAATAGTCATTGATAGATTAATTTCGTACATGTAAGCTTACATGTACGAAACAGTTTATAGAGGATCTGTTATAGATACAGCTTTTTTCTCATGGAAATGGAAATGTTTTTCCAAGTCTGCATTGTATAGCAGTATCGGTACAACCATAAGTGATGCGATCACAGCTGCGATAGTCCCGAATATCAAAGAGACTCCAAGTCCACCGAATACCGCATCTCCTGCTAGAAGTGTCGAAGCAAGGATGATCGCCGTTGCCGTAAGGAAAATCGGTTTTGCACGTGTTGCAGTTGCGTAAGCGATGGCATCGGCTTTATGCATACCTTTGTCATGCATAAGAGATTTTGTAAAATCGATAAGCAGCAGCGAGTTACGAGAGCTGATACCGATAAGAGCGATAAATCCGATAAGAGAAGTCGCTGTTAAAAAGAAAGTATCCGTCGTAAATATATCCATTATCCAGTGACCGACGATAACACCTATGATAGAAAGGAAACTTCCGATCAGGATGATGCCGCTGAGTGTATAGCTTTTGTAATACACGACCATTAACAGGAAAATAAGTACTAACGCTGCTATAAAAGCACCGCCGAGATCTCTAAAAGTATCAAGCGTCACTTTCATTTCGCCATCCCATTTCAGTTCGTAGACTTTACCGCTTTTTTTGTCTTTGAGTTCCAGATCAAACAGTCCAGTCTTTGTTATATCATAATCGTTGCTTAACTCTTTTAGTATCTGGGCTCTAGCATCGATAAGAGGATAGACCTGAGAGACCATATCAGTTTCGGCCATCACATTGGTCATCTGGTGCAGGTCTTTACTCATTATAGTCGGATTCGATTTTGTTGATACGATACTGACCATCTCTGTTATAGGAACCATCATGCCGAATTTATTCATAAGTTTCAAGCTTGAAAGTTTCGCTCTTAAAGCATCCAGATCTTTTGTCGTAAACCTTTTTGAGCTGTCGCTGAGTGATAAAAATATAGGTATCTGATCATTATATTTCGGAGAGTTCTTAACAGCTATATCCATCCCTTCAAATGCTAGGTACATGATATCGTTGATCTGTTTTATACTGACACCCGAACGTGCAGCTTTTTCAGGGTTGACTTTGATATCAAAAGTATCATAGATAGCATCTTCCATAGTATCGACGTCAACGAGACCTTTGGTCTTTTTAAATATACCATCGACTTTATCAGCTAACTCTCTGATCCCTTTAGCATCGTTTCCGTATATCTCTGCAACGATTGCTGCAAGTGTCGGCGGACCGGCAGGAGGCTCGACAAAAGAGATATCGCTCTCTTTTACGATAGATTGACAGCTTTTTAATATGACAGGACGAAGGCGTTGTACCATCATATATGACGGTTCTTCTCTTTCATGTTTTTTTGTCAGATTGACAACTAGTTCTGCGACATTTTCAGAGTTCTTAAACTGTGAGCCTTTGATCAGTCCTGCAAAGTCAAGCGGTGATCCCATGCCTAAAAACACTTCTAGATCCGTTACTTCTTTCTCTTTTTGTATAATAGATGCAACACAGTTCGTCACGCTGTTCGTCTGCTCGATCGAGCTTCCCTGAGGGAGTTTTACATAGATGTTAAATGTATCATTGTTTTTACCCGGCAGCATCTTCGCTAAAACGAGCTCCGTAGGTATCATCATAATCGATAAAAAAAGTGCAGCAATGGTACCGAGAATAATGTATTTTCTTTGCTTCTGACTTTGAATACCTTTTAATACAGCTTGTTCAAATTTTGCAAACATTATTTGTGCTCCTCATTATGCTTAGGTCTTTTGAGTATTCTTACTGCTAAGTAAGGGGTAAATATATAAGCTACAAAAAGTGAAGCTATCAGTGCGACAGGGACATTTGCAGGGATCGGTTTCATAAACTGACCCATCATCTGTCCGACAAAAGCCATCGGTATCATCGTCATAATGATCGCCAGTGTCGCTATGTTCGTCGGTGCACCGATCTCATCCGTTGCTTCGATCATCAACTCGTCTTTATCTTTATGCGCCGAATCGGCAGAATGATAATGACGGTGAATGTTCTCGATCACGATGATGGCTGCATCGACTAAAAGTCCAAGGCTCAGCAGGAATGCAAAGAGCGTGATCCTGTTGATCGTCTGACCGCTTAGATAAGCTACAAACAGTGTAATAGCGAGGATCGCAGGGACCGTAAATGTGACAATAAGCGATTCTCTCCATCCAAGGACGAAAATCAGCAAAATAGCGATGATAATGATAGAGAGGATCAAGTGAAATACCAGTTCATTAACGGCGTCGTTGGCACGTTCGCCGTCATTTCTCGTGATCACGTAGTTGATGCCGTTTTTAGCAAGCATATCTTTGTACTTGCTAAGCTCCTCTTTTACCGCATCTGCTATCACGACGGCATTCGTACCTTGAAGTTTCGATATTGTCAGCGTCACTTGGTTTTGAAGTTTACTAAACTTATGGTCTGCACTTTGGATACTGATCTGTGCTGATTTGAAGTTTTGATAGTTATATCCGTCCGTGACATCAGCGACTTGTTTTAGATAGATAGGCGATCCCATATAGTCTGCGACGATGATATTGTTAATATCTTCTATGCTTTGAACTGCATTTTTGACACCGAATATGACAATCTGATTGTCTTTTGTTCTGTTTTTAATGTTGGGTACATTGTATGAGAGTGATTGAACCGCTTTTGTTATCTGACCTAAAGAAAGATTATAACCGGCTAACCTATTTATATCTACTTCTATGTTGTATTGGTGCTTATGACCGCCTTTTAAGTCTGTAACCGCGACGTTTGGAAGACCGTTTATATAGTGCTGCATAGTTTTGACATTATCATAAAGATCTGTTTCGGTCATATTTTTATCATTACTGTAAAATGCAACGGAGACGATAGGGATATCGACATCTATATCGAGCGGTTTTATAACAGGATTCATAGCACCTTTAGGGAACATATTTGAGTTTTGCATGATCTTGTCGTAGACTTTTAGATTTGAGTCTTCTTTGTTCTCACCGATGAAAAAGGCAGCATTTACGATACCGACGTTATCCATAGCTGTGCCGTAGATATGCTCGACACCTTTTACCTCTTTAAGTTTTCTCTCCAGAGGTTTTACTATGACACGTTCTACTTCAGCAGCAGTAGCACCCGGAAGTGCGACGATGACGGTCGAACCGCTGACGACCATTTGAGGATTCTCTTCACGCGGCATGACCTCTAATGAGATATACCCAAGTGCAAGCAGAAATATACCCAGTACCATAGTAAGAGGATTTTGTATAAATGTTTTAGCTAGTTTACCTGCTACGTCTTTAGGTTCGTATGGCTTATGTTTCATAGTCCTACCTTACTCAGCAGTAATAGTAGCGTACATACCGGGATATACGACACCATTATTGTTTTTAAAAGATACTTTGATCTTAAACGAGTGTGTCATAGGATTTGAGTTTGGTATGATAGCCGTTACTTTACCTATAGTCGATATTCCCGTTGAAGGGATCTCGACTTTTACTTTTTTACCGTACGGGAACTTTTTTAGATCACTTTCTGCTATCTCAACAGATATCTTAAGGTCGGTAAGATCTGAAAGGACGATCGCAGGCATACCCGGCATTGCCATCTCTCCCACTTTGATGTTCTTAGCGATGACGACACCATTGTTCGGAGCTTTGATATTAAGATACTGGTATTGGTTTTTAACTTCTGCAAGACGTGCTTTGGCTTGTTCTACCTGTTTTGTTGCAATAGATATCATGTCTTCCAGGTTTTTAGCTGCAAGAGCAAGGTTTTCGACATCATATTTTGAGACCATATCTTTTTCTAAAAGACGCTTATGACGCTCTAAATTTAGTTTAACGTTTTCATACTGGTTTTGGTACATCTGAAGTGACAGCTGTGCCTGAGAGATCCCGAGTTCGACTTGGTTGAGTGCCGAATCTATCTCTTTTGAATCGATCGTATAAAGAAGTTGCCCTTTTTTTACTTTTTCTCCCTCTGACACATTGACTTGTGTTACAAACCCCATAAAACGGCTGGTGATCATTTTTTGGTTATCTGAAATAACACTTCCAGAAAGTGTGATCGGTTCAGCAAAAAGTGCCGAACCAAGAAGTAGAATTGCTATAATATATTTCATTATTTGTCTCCGTTTGATATGTTTTCTAAGGCAAAAATACGTTCGTTTCTTTTGTTTCTTACCTCTTGTAGTTGTAGTATTTTTTCAATCTGTTCAGATTGTTTGATGATCACATCGCTCATAGATGCAAGCTGTTCACGGTACCTTGCTTCGTAGTTTTTGTATATCTGATCTGCAAGTTTCAGCTCTTGTTTCAAAGATGCTATATCATCATCATAAGACTGTATCTGTGTCTTTATTTTTGCTACTTGAAGGACTATCCCTTTTTTTGCAAGTTCGACTTGTGTCTGAGTCTTTAAGCTTTCGATGCGGGCTTTCTGTACAGACGAAGAATCGATCCCTCCGTTAAAGATGTTCCATGTCAGTCTGGCTCCGACTGTATATGCTTTGTGGTCATCGGCATTGCCTAAAAATGTGTTATCAGCCGTAGAGACCTCTGCAAATGCACCAATAGTAGGATAGTATGCAGATTGCTCGGCAGTGACCATGTTTTTTCTTATATCCAGTCCAGTCGATGCTTTTTGAATATCGATGTTATTTGTTATGATATCCGTATCACTGATAGAAGGCATTTTGATATCCTGATAAGGAGTCTCGATGGAAGTGACTTTACGATTTAATAAAAAACTTAGGTAGTGATATAGAAGTTTTTCATTAGAAGTCATCTGGTTTACAAGACGTTCGACATTACCTTTTTTTGCTTGGACTTCCAAGAGGTCGACATTTTTCGCATAACCCTCTTTGATCATACTTTTGGTCATATTTTCTAGAGTATTGATATTGTTCAAAATTATATTAAGGTTTTTTACGGCATCTTTTAAAAGTGCCATATCGTAGTAGCTTTTTCTGATCTGATAAATTTTTTCATTTAAAAGCTGGTCTTTGTCAAGAGTTTTCATCTTTTTCATAGCTTCTGCGATATTTTTATAACTTGATATCTTAAAACCTGTAAAGAGAGCTACTTCATATTTTAGTTTACTTTGGAAAAAATTGTGGTCCGCCGGATAGTTTAGATCTTTAGGAGGTGTTACATAATCTGGATGACCTGCTAAAAAGTTAGTCATAAATTCTTGTGCCCCAAAGTCACCGAAAGTAGCTTCACGTGATGCAAGTTTAAAACCAAAGACATTTCCTGCATCGTTACTTCTGGCCACATCTTGTATAAGGTTTAAGCTTCCGTAGTTGTAGCCACTCGCGATATCACTCTCTTCTGTAGCGATCTCTTTATCGAATTCAGCTACTTTTATTTCAAGGTTATCCGACTTTACAATCTCTAAAGCCTGTGAAAGAGACAGCGAATCCGGATAGGTGATACTGTTTGCAAATAAAATCATTGTGGCAGATAGTAAGCCTACAATTTTTTTCATCAATTCTCCTTATGGAAATATATTTATAATCTTAACATATAATACTTATAACTATATTAGATAGTTGGAGTCATTTTTCTCTTTTAAAATACTATGGAGTAGATTATATTATATTTCATAAGAATTACAAATCAAATTTAAGTGATATTTAATGAAAGTCATAATCCTTAGTAAACAAGTATGGATACTTGTAATTAAACTATAAAAAGATTACTATTACATAAATAAAAATTATAAAAGGCTCTATTATGTCAAAAGCATGTCCTTTAATATTTAGACAGATCGACGGAACTATTGCCCGGGTCAGCGCTGTATTTGTATCGTTCTTTGTAGTAATGTTCTTATTGACGTCACAAGTGCTGTTCTTGTATTTTATAAGCGTGGATTTTTTGATGAGACTTTACGGATTAAAAGAATACAGCCTGATTCAGTATCTTTCTCTTTTTACGCAAAGAGTTTTATCTTTAAAATCAGAGATGACAGATGCAGGTGCAAAAAGACTGGCAGCAGGATTTGGATTCTTTTTTATGCTGCTTCTTATAATCGAGTATCATTTTAAACTGGATACGGCTATTTTCTTTACGGCAGGAGCTTTCTTAGTCTGCAGCTTTTTAGAGATCGCTTTTAGTTATTGTATCGGTTGTAAAGTTTATTTTATAGTTAAAAAAATATATCCCGCGTTTATGGAGTAGTGTATGGTCGGTGTCAGTTCAAAAGGTTTATACGGTCTAGCAGCAATGCATGTTCTTTCTCATGCAGTCAACGGAAGGACTATGCAGGTTAGAGAGATCGCGGCGATGACGTCACTTTCACATAGTTATCTTGAACAGCTTCTTTCTCAGCTCAGAAAAGCAGGTCTGTTAGTTAGTGTCCGCGGATCGAGCGGCGGTTATAAGCTTTCCCGTCCGGCTCATGAGATAACGGTCTTAGAGATCATAGAATCTTTAGAGGGTGCTATCTTTGAAGTAGATAAAAATGTAGGCTCAAGTATTATCTTAGAATCGTTTTGGTTTGACATCCAAAAGAGGGTTCAAGAGCTGTTTTCTTTAAAACTTTCTGAGATAGATCAGTCATATCAACCATTTTCATATTCGATTTAGGAGATATATAAAGGAAGTTGTTATATAATAGGTCTAAAAATATCTAAGGTACTTTGATGAAAATTTCTATACTTGAAAGTATAAAATCGCTTCCGCCACTTCCAAAGACTATCACAGAGATACAAAGGATATTCCTTGATCCAGATAGTTCTATCGCTGATCTGGTAAAAGTTATAGAAGATGATCCGATGATCATTGCTAACTTATTGAAGGCTGCGAACTCACCACTTTACAGTTTTAAAAAAGATATTAAAAATGTTTCTCAGGCAGTTTCATTATTTGGTATGAGTATGACAAGGTCTATTATTTTAGGACATTCTGTCAGAAAGCTTTTAAATGTCGATATGGAGCCATATGCAACTACATCTGAAAAGTTTGCAGAGGTCTCTTCAAAACAGGCTGCTCTTATGCATTGCTGGTATAAAAAGATAGACAGAGCAAAGGCTGATCAACTTTTTCTGGCATCGTTACTGCAAGAGACCGGAAAGATATTGATCGCAAGTTACATCATACAACAAGATGAGACTACGACTTTCAAGTCAGAGGTCGAGATGACACACAACATAGCTGCAGTAGAAAAGTCGTACGTAGGCGAGACGACGGCCTCTGTTACAGCGGCAATATTTGAACACTGGGGATTTGATGCTGATTTTGTCGAGATGATACGTTATTCGGATTTCCCGCAATTGGCGTCACAACATATGCTTGAGTTTGCAACGGCACTCAATATTGTCAAGACTATCATTCCGGTAAACAATCCGCTTAGCGAGATGTCTATAAATTTAGGACTAAAAAAAGCCAGTGATGCAGGATATAACCACGAACTGCTGGAAGATTGTATCGACGATATGTTAGATACACTCTAAAAACATTCCATTTCCTCTTTAGGAAGTGGCTTAAAATAGTCATTTCCTTGAATAAAACCACATCCATTTCCACATTAAATTTCAATAATATAGTTCGTATGATTTATAGCAGACAGCGTTTTATATTTCTATCTGCAATGGATTAAATAAAGATAAATTAAGATTAGATATACTTCTATTTAGATTTATTTATAGGGATTTTTTTATGTCAAAGACAGTAACGATAATAGATACTTTTGGATTCTTTTTTAGAAGTTTTTATGCACTTCCGCAACATCTCAGTAACAAGGACGGTTTTCCGACCGGACTTTTGACAGGATTTGTCAACTTCATCTCATCGCTTCAAAAAGAACACAGCAGCGATTATCTTGTGTTTGCTATCGACTCTAAGGGCAATACGTTTAGAAACGAGATAGACCCCAACTATAAAGCAAACCGCACCGCACCTCCTCATGAACTGACACTGCAGCTTCCAGTGGCAATAGAGTGGATAGACAAGATGGGTTTTCGTACTCTTGGCATGGTCGGATATGAAGCCGATGATATGATTGCTACCGTTGCAAAGTTGGCTGTTGAAAAAGGCTATAACGTAAAAATAGTCTCGCATGACAAAGATCTTTATCAGTTGATAGACGATGACAAGGTCGTGCTTGTAGATGCTATCAAAAGAAAGACGATAAACGAAGATGAGTGTATGCAGAAATATGGTGTCACTCCCAAGCAGTTTATCGATTTTCAGTCACTGCTTGGTGACAGCGCAGATAATGTCCCTGGTGTAAAAGGGATAGGCAAGGTGACGGCGCAAAAACTTATCTCTACTTACGGAAGTTTGGAAAACATCTATGAAAATATAGATACGGTCACTCCTGCAGGCGTCCAAAAGAAACTGATCGAGAACAAAGAGAACGCTTTTATGTCTAAGCAGCTTGTCACACTTAAAAGAGATGTATTTGACGAGTTTGACTTTGATGAGTATGAGATGCATTATGAGAACCCTTTTGTCCCGATCTATGATGAACTCGTACATTATGAGATGAACGGGATACTCCGAGCCCTTCATGCAAAAGGAGTGATGCAGGAACAAAAGCCAAGCAGTACTCAAAACGGTGTCGAGGTAGTCTACGAGACTATCAAAGAGCCAAAGTTGGAGGATTTCAAGACGACTCTGATAACGGAGAAAAAAGCGCTAGAAAGTGTATTGTCAGCTCTTACCGGTAATGAGATCGTAGCTTTTGATACGGAGACAACAGGGCTTGATCCTTATAAAGACACGCTTGTCGGATTCAGTTTTTGTTTTGATGAGAAACAGGCCTTTTATGTGCCGCTTGCCCATTCATACCTTGGAGCACCGGAGCAGATAGGTTCAGATGATGCAAAAGAGGCTATCAAAAAGATCTTTACATGTAAGGTAGTAGGGCACAACATCAAGTTCGATCTTCACTTTGTGACAAAGTATCTGGGAATGGACCTTGATATCTACGGCGACAGTATGATCCTTGCATGGCTTCATAACCCTGAGGGAAAACTCTCACTTGATCATCTCTCATCAACGATGCTAAATCATACTATGATCTCTTTTAAAGACACGGTCAAAAAAGGTGAGACTTTTGCTTCTGTAGAACTTGACGATGCCTGTAAATATGCAGCAGAAGATGCGCTCATCACGCTTCGTCTGTACAACCAGCTAGTCCAAAAGTTTAAACACAACTCTACAGAGTACCTTTTAGATGAAGCAGCCAACGTTGAGTACCCGTTTATCTCTACGCTTCTCAGAATGGAGCAAAGCGGTATAGCCGTTGACAGCGGATTTTTATCCGAATTTTTAGAAGAGGTGAAGACAAGACTTACCTCGCTTACAAAAGAGATATACGCTATAGCGGGATGCGAATTCAACCTTAACTCTCCGCAGCAGCTTGGAGGTATCTTGTTTGAAACACTTGCTCTTCCTTCTGGTAAAAAGACAAAGACAGGCTACTCGACTGATGAGAAGGTGTTAAGCTCTCTTGTCGATGAGCATGAGATCATAAGACATATACTTGATTATAGAGAGGTTCATAAGCTCTATTCTACATATATCGAGCCGCTTTTAAAACTTTCACAAGAGAGCGATGACAGCCGTGTGCATACCTCTTTTATACAAACAGGAACGGCAACGGGACGTCTGAGCTCAAAAAATCCAAATCTTCAAAATATCCCTGTTAGAAGTGACCTTGGTGTCAAGATACGCAGAGGTTTCGTGGCACCAAAAGGCAAAAAGCTTGTAGGAATAGACTACTCGCAGATAGAGCTTAGACTTCTTGCACACTTTAGTGAAGACAAAGTACTCGTCCATGCGTTTAAAGAGGATAAAGATATCCACCTTCAGACAGCTATAGTACTTTTTGGAGAGGACGAAGCACCGAGTAAGAGAAATATCGCAAAGACCGTAAACTTCGGACTTCTGTACGGGATGGGGCAGAAGAAGCTCTCAGATACTCTTGGTATAACTACAAAAGAGGCAAAAGATATCATCACGACCTATTTTGAAAAGTTTCATAACGTCAAAGAGTATTTTAATTATATCATCGAAGACAGCAAAGAGAAGGGATATGTAGAGACATTGCTTCGCCGCAGACGCTATTTTGACTATGCAAAAGCGACGCCGATGCTAAAAGCCGCATTTGAGAGAGAAAGTGTAAATACTAAGTTTCAAGGCAGCGTGTCTGACCTTATAAAACTTTCTATGAACAAAATAGACAGGATCATAAAAGAGGAAGGGTTAAAAGCGAAGATGCTTTTACAGATCCACGATGAACTGATATTCGAGGTAGATGAGGATGTTGCACAGGAACTTGGAGAAAGATTTCAGAAGATCATGGAAGATATTTATGAGCTCAATATCCCTCTCAAAGCATCCTTAAATATAGGTGATAACTGGGGAGAACTTAAATAAGATGATAAATATAAGTTTTTTAAATTTAATGAAGCTTAACAAATTTGTTTTTTCAGCTCCTTTAATGGTGTGTTTACTATGTTTTATTACAATGCTGACTCAATTAATGAATTTAGCCAATTATGACGACATAAAAGCCGTCGTAGTTAGCTGAATTTTGTACAAAAAAAAGGCGGTATGATGAAAAAGATATTATCTTTTATGGGCTCGATGAAAACAATGGCTGTTTTGATGCTCATTTTTGCATTCTCTATAGGATACGCGACTATCATAGAGAATGACTTTGGAACTATGACGGCAAAAGCCGATATCTACAACACAAGATGGTTTGAACTCCTTATGGGATTGCTTGCGATCAATCTATTTTTAAATATTATTAACTTTAAGATGTACACAAAAAGCAAAGCGCTTGTACTGACATTTCACATCTCATTTTTTGTGATACTTATCGGTGCTGCAGTAACACGTTATACTGGCTTTGAAGGGATGATGCACATCCGCGAGGGACAGACATCATCAGTAATGACGAGTTCTGAACCTTACTTAAACATCAAAGCAAGCGACGGCAGCAGTAACGTTGAGAGTGCAAAAGTACTTTATCTTTCAAAAAGATCATCTAACAGCTATGACCAAGACTTAAAAGTCGGATCAAAAGAGTTACATGTAAAACTTACCGAATATATTCCTGATGCGGTCGTACAGCTTGTTGAAGATAAAAACGGCGGACCTATCGCTAATATGATGATCACGTTAAACGGGCAGGGTGAGAGTGTTCAGCTTTCACAAGGCGAGTTTTTTGAGACGGGTGATTTAGTGCTTGATTTTGGTTCAGGTAAAAAGTTTGACAAGCCTGTTATCGAGATGTTTGTCGAGAACGGTAAACTGTATATCAACCATCCGATGGATCTGACATACCTGAAAATGGACGACAGAAGCAGTGGAGACCTAAAAGCTAACGCAAAAGAGGAGTTTCTGACACGTACGCTTCATACATATAAATCTACAAATATCGTACTTCGTCAGTTCTATGCATCTGCATCGAAGAAGCTTATTCGCAATCCAAATGCAAAAGCTAAAAATCCTGGAATGGATGCACTGCGTTTTGAGATAAGTGATGCAAATGACAAAAAATCTGTTCTTATTTACGGTAAACCGGGTGAAGTAGGAGATGATGTGAGTGTTGATGTAGACGGTGTGAAAGTCTCACTCAATTACGGTGCGAAGATCATTAACCTGCCTTTTGGCATAAAACTTAACGATTTCCAGCTTGAACGTTATCCCGGTTCTATGTCTCCGGCGTCTTACGCGAGTGAAGTGACACTGATCGATAGAGAACAAAACATGGAAGAGCCTTACCGCATCTATATGAATCATATACTTGATCATCGCGGATATAGATTTTTTCAATCTTCATACGACCAAGATGAAAGGGGAACCGTGCTTTCTGTAAATAACGATCCGGGTACGATAATAACTTATATAGGATACCTGATGCTTGCAATCGGTATGTTTGGTTCACTTCTTATGCCAAACGGAAGGTTTGCAAAACTTTCTAAAAAAGCAAAAGAGATAAGTGCAAGCAGAACTGCTGCAGCATTTTTGGCACTGGCGATGATGTTCACATACAGCAGTTCTCATGCTGAAGAGTTAAATCCTATTATCAAGACCGTAAAATCTATTGATAAAGCCCATGCACAAAAGTTCGGTGAACTTATCGTTCAAGACAGCAGCGGACGTATGAAACCTCTTGATACTCTTTCTATGGAGATTTTAAATAAGATACATAGAGGTAATTCTATCCTTGGTCTTGATGCAAATCAGGTTATTCTTGGGATGATGGTTCGTCCGGATGTCTGGCGTGAGATAAAGATGATCAATACGTCAAATAAAGAGATAAACAAAGTTCTTGGTATTCCTGAAGGAGAAAAATATGCATCGTTCTCGCAGTTTTTCGATTTTCCAAACGATATGCAGGGATATAAACTTGAAAAATATGCTGATGAAGCGATACGTAAAGCACCAAAGAACAGAGATAAGTTCGATAAAGCAGTGCTGGCTGTAGATGAACGTGTGAATGTCGCATTTATGGTCTATACAGGTCAGATCATCAAGATATGGCCAAAACCAAACGATGTAAGCCATAAATGGTTTGCAACGGTAGACGCACTGCAGAACTTTAATCAGATGACATCGTTAAGCATTAGAAATATAGCTATCAACTACTTTACAAGTATCGATAAAGCTATCCAATCGGGAGATTGGAGCAAAGCTAACGAAGCTTTAACAGGGATAGAAAAATATCAGAAGTTTTATGGTGCATCCGTGTACCCTGATGACAGAAAGATCTCTTTAGAGATAGCATATAACCACTCAAACGTATTTGAAAAACTTTGGCCTTTATACTTTTTAGTCGGTTTTGTTCTTTTAGGACTATCGTTTATCAAGATACTGAGACCGTCGTTCAATATAAGTATCTTCAGCAAATCTGCGATGTTCCTGCTTATAGCGTTCTTTATAGCGCATACTATGGGTCTTGCAGTGAGATGGTATATCTCTGGTCACGCACCGTGGTCAAATGGTTTTGAGTCTATGGTCTACATCGCATGGGCAACTGTGCTGGCAGGATTTATCTTCTCTAAACACTCGCCGATCACACTTGCTTCGACATCGATACTTGCAGGTCTGATCCTGTTTGTCGCACACCTGAGCTGGATGGATCCGAAAGTGACTAACCTTGTGCCTGTACTTCAGTCATACTGGTTAAGCATCCACGTTTCTATGATCACTGCTAGTTACGGTTTCTTAGGGCTTGGAGCACTTTTAGGATTTATCACGGTCATCTTGTTTGTGTTGAAAAACAAGAAAAACGAGAAGCGCATCAGCAGCTCTATCTTGGAGCTTAATGCTATCAATGAGATGAGTCTGCTTATCGGTCTTGCTCTGCTTACAGTCGGTAACTTCTTAGGCGGTGTCTGGGCAAATGAGAGCTGGGGACGCTACTGGGGATGGGATCCAAAAGAGACTTGGGCACTTGTGACGATCCTTGTATATGCAGTCGTTGTGCACTTGAGATTTATAAAAGCGATATATAATCCTTTTAATTACAGTGTTATCTCATTGTTGGCGTTTACATCGGTCATCATGACATATTTCGGTGTAAACTATTACCTTGCAGGTATGCACTCATATGCAAAAGGAGATCCGGTTCCGATCCCTGATTTCGTGCCTGTGACATACCTGATCATCTTTGCTCTTATTGCACTGGCATTTAGAAACAGACAGCTAGCAAAGTAGGGTAAAATGGGTTTTAACGGATTTTCAAAAGAGGTGATCCCTTTTTTAAAAGAGATCCGTGACAACAATAACAAAGAGTGGTTTTTAACACAGAAATCACGCTATGAACAGCTTATACTAGAACCATCCCGCGACTTTGTCGAGGAGATGGGAGAACACCTCATGGCCATAGAGCCTACAATCAACGCTATCCCCAAGATCAACGCATCGCTCTTTCGTATATACAAAGACATAAGAAGAAACAAAACAGCACTAAGCGACCCCATAAAGACACGTATAGGCTACATCTTTTGGCAGGGAGAGGGAAAACGTCTTCAATGCAGCAGTTTTTATATGCACTACGGCATAGAAGAGCTGTTTGTAGCTGTAGGAATACGATGGTTTGAAAAAGAGATACAAGACGCCTACAGAGAGTATATAAAAGACGATGAGCACAGAGCAGAACTGGCAGCTATCTTAAAAGATCTGCAAGAAAAAGGCTATAAGCTTTTAGAACCTTCGATGAAAAGATTTCCAAAAGGCTTTACCTCTGCGATGCCTCATGCAGAACTTTCACTTTATAAAGAGATGGCGGCATATAAGATATACGATCCTCATCTCATAGAGGATGGTGACAGATTGATAGATACTCTTTTTAAAGACTACGAAACGATGGCACCCCTTCATAGATGGCTTTATGAGATGAGTCTTTCTTCTAAATGATAGTTTTTAGAGTGTTTTTAAAAGAGTTATTGAGAAAGTTTATTATGGATATCGTCTATAGATGTAAGATTATTTTTTGCATAGTATTTTAGTAGAAGATTATTCAGCTTATTCTGGTTAAATCTCCAAAAGTGTTCTTTGTCAAAATCATTGTGTTCTGTTATAGCGATAAAAAGCTCATTATGAGTTGGCGGGGTGTCGTAGTTTTTGATAACAGCTAACATAATACATGTTAACTGTTCGATAGATTCTATAGTGTTATCGTCATCTTCAAGTTGCTTGTTTGGCAGAAATTTATAAACTTTCCAGAGACTCAGCACCAAAAAGAGTATAAATCCTGCCATCATCAAAGATGGGATATGCTCTTTCACTTAAACCAGCTTTTCATCTTGTCGATCGCAGAATCTAACACACTTTCATGCGGTTTTGATTCTATACCGAAAGACTCTTGCAGCTTTGATAGAAGCTGACGCTGTTCTTCGGTAAGCTTTTTCGGGTAAGTGATATTGACCTGTGCGATCAGATCACCTTTTCCGTGACCGTGAACATCCTCTATACCTTCATTTCTGAATTTAAACTGCTGTTTATCGCGTGTTCCTACATCAAGTTGCAGTTTTAGCTCACCTGTGAGTGAAGGGATAGTGATCTCATCACCCGTTATCGCCTGAGTGAAAAATACAGGTATCTCGATGTAGACGTCGTTTTCACTTCTGATGAAGTGTTTGTCTGCTTTTACTTTAAATGTGACATACAGGTCACCGCGATGTCCATTTTTACCAATGTTACCGCGTCCGCCGACTCTGAGTCTATTGCCGTTATCAATCCCTTTTGGTACATTGATCTTTACGCTTTCTTTGACCTCTGTGTATCCGCTGCCGTGGCAATCAGTACACTTCTCTGAAGGCATGCTTCCTTCGCCGTTACACACCGGACATGTTTGAGAAAAGGTCATAAACCCTTGACGGATATAGACCTGACCCTTTCCTTGACACTGGCTACAAGTTGAAAGTTTTCCATCTTTTGCACCCGTGCCTTTACAGCTTTGGCATGCTTTTTTATATTTGTAATTTATCTCTTTTTCACAACCAAATACTGCCTCGTTAAAACTGATCGTTATATCTACGTTCATATCAAGAGGGTATTTGTCCATATCTGCACGAGAACGTCTGGAACCGCCGCCGAAACCGCCGCCGAACATCTCTTCAAAGATGCTTCCAAGGTCTTCGAATCCACCCATACCTGATGATGAACGACCGCCGCCGCCCATGCCTTGAAGACCTTCTTTACCGTATCTGTCGTAGATAGACCTTTGTTTATCATCGCTTAGAACTTGGTAGGCTTCGTTGATATATTTGAATTTTGCTTCAGCCTCTGGATCACCTTGGTTCTTGTCAGGGTGATGCTCTTTTGCAAGTCTTCTATAAGCTTTTTTGATTACAGTTTTATCTGCATTTTGGTCTATCTCTAATATTTCGTAATAACTTAAATTTTCCAAAACACTTTCTCCGTAACTTTAATAAATTTTTTTGGAATTATAACGAAAGTAGTTGATGTATTACTTATATATTAACTATAACTTGCTACAATAATAAAAATTATTTCAAGGTATCAAATCGTGTTTCGACTCCCTCACTTACTTCGTTTCTTAGCTATTTTTATAGCATCTATGACACTGTTTTTAACAGTTTTACGATTAGCGTTTTATTACTATTTTTCTGATCCGCTTTCACCTTTGTCTACATACGATTTTTGGATGTCTCTCTGGCTTGGAGGAAGGTTCGACCTTAGAATGGTTATTCTTATGATTGCACCGCTCTTCTTTATAGGGTGGATACCATATCTTTCCCCGTTTAAAAACAAGATAGCAAAATATTTCTGGCTTACGTATCTGACACTTATGTTCACTGCATATATGTTTTTTTATGCCGTGGATTTCGGATATTACGCTTATCTTGGGACTAGACTCGATTTTACTGCAACAAGACTGCTTATTGACTTCGGTACTGCCATGGAGATGGTCTGGGAAAGTTACCATGTCATATGGATATTTATAGGTTATACAGCAGCTGTGGGAGCATTCGCTTGGCTAGTAAACAAACTGTTTTTATACATACAAAAAAGGGAGAATGTTCATTATTCACTGCTTCAAAAAATAATCGTAGGCTTTGTAAGCTTTTTTATCGTCTTTGCGATGGGTTGGGGAAAACTCAATCAATATCCGCTCAGATGGTCTGATGCTTCTTTTTCCAAGCATCCTTTTGCTGCACAATTGACATACAATCCAATTCATTATTTCTTTGATACATGGAAGAACGGCCGTATATCTTATGATGCTAACAAGGTTAGAAAGTATTACGATGTAATGGCATCATATCTTGGTGTCGTTCATAAAGATAAAGACAAACTTTACTTCAAACGTGAAGCAAAACCTATAAATCCTGTCGGTAGCAAGCCTAATGTCGTTATTGTTATTATGGAGTCTTTCGCATCTTACAAGTCAAGTGTATCGGGAAATCCTATCGATCCTTCACCATATCTAAAAAAATATGCCGACAAAGGATGGTATTTTAAAAACTATTTTACGCCTACTGTCGGTACGGCTAGAAGTATCTATGCGACACTGACTTCACTTCCTGATGTCGAGCTGCACGGGACATCAAGCCGTAACCCGCTAATAGTAAACCAACATAGTATCTTGGAAGATTTCAAAGGGTATAGAAAACTTTATTTTATCGGTGGTTCTGCATCTTGGGGAAATATCCGCGGGATGTTAAACGAGTCCATGGATAATCTTGATCTTTACGAAGAGGAGAGATACAGTGCACCTCGTACGGATGTATGGGGTATCTCTGATGCAGATTTGGCTATTGAAGCAAATAAGGTCTTAGTTAAAGAAAAAGAGCCGTTTGTAGCTGTTATACAGACATCCGGTAACCACAGACCATATACTATTCCCGAAAATGATCATGGTTTTAAAGTACGTAAAGATATACCGCTAAAAGAGGTTAAAAAGTATGGCTTTAGATCATTAGAAGAGTATAATTCCTTTAGATTTTTAGATTATTCGGTTGGGTTATTTATGAAAGAAGCCGAAAAGAGCGATTATTTTAAAAATACGATATTCGTATTTTGGGGAGACCACGGTATAGACGGGTATTCAAATCATGTTTCTCCGGGTGAGAGTACATCAAATCTTGATCTAGGTTCATACAGAGTCCCGTTTGTCATCTACTCACCGATGATTAAAAACCATAAAGTCTTTGACACTGTTATGTCGGAACTTGATGCACTGCCGTCGATTGCATCACTTGTAGGGATCGATTATACGGCTACGACATTGGGACGTAATATCTTTGATCCGCAGTTTAAGGACAGTCACTTTGCATATACGATGTTAAATAGAGCTGATCCGACTTTAGGACTTGTAGGAAAAGAGTTCTATTATAGAAAGGCAGGGAAGTTTGAGGGGCTTTACAAAATAGATAGCAAAGACCCGATGACAGATCATAGTAAAGAACATCCTGAGCTTTTTAATGAGATGAAAACACTAACACACGGGATATTTGAGACAGCTAAATATATACCGTACTTCAATAAGCGTCAAGACGCTCACGAATAAAATATCTTAGCCAGATACAGCCCGTTTGACGGGGCTGGCTTTATGGCTATCTTCCTCTTACATGTAAGCTGATCTTGCAGATCTTCTAAGCTGAGTTTTTCATCATTGATCCCCAAAAGCATAGCTACCATAAGTCGTATCTGCGAACGGAGAAAACCGTTTGCTTCAAAGTAAAGTACGGTCAATCCCTTATACTGATAGACACGGGTCTTGTATATAGTTCTGACAGTCGTCTTGTTGTCGCTTCCTGTTTTATAAAACTGTTTGAAGTCATGTGTGCCTTCAAAGAGTTTTATGGCATCTCTTAAACTGTCTATGTCTATCTTATCTACAAAAGTGATGAACTCATCCTCAAAGGGGTTTGAATCTCCTTCTTTAAGGATATATCTGTAAACACGCCTCGTTGCACCGTAGCGTGCGTGGAAATCATCATTTGTGAGTTCTATCTTTCTTACACGTATGGATGTCGGAAGTTTGAAGTTTATTATCTCTAAAAGCTTTTTAGTATCGCTCCAAAATTCGGGAACCTCAAAGTCGATCACCTGACCTGTCGCATGAACACCTCTGTCTGTTCTGCCCGAGGCTTCTATTTTACCGACGATTCCCATCGATTTTAAAACATTTTGCAAAGTCCCGTTTACAGTGACTTTCTTATCTTGAACCTGAGAACCGTAGAACTTTGTTCCGTTGTAAGCTATTGTCGCTTTTACTTTCAAAATCTTGCCAATATTTTCTTATGATAAATATAGTAACTAAGCAGAAGCGATGTGAAAAATACTACAGGAATAGTATAAAAGCTGATAACATCTATAAGCCCGATCGTTGCACCGTAGTAAAGTGTGATAGCTATGAAAAGGTAGAGGTAGACATACCCTTTTTGATGTCTTACATGTACGACACCGATCGCAACGACTAGAAACAAAGAGATTAGAGGGAATAGACTTAAAAGGCTGTCTGTGATAAACATATGTCTTTTACTTTCAGCTCTATCTTCGCTTAACCAATACTCAAGGGGTTTCCTATAGGTATGAAGGTCGGCTTTCATCATATCGTTGATGATCATAGTCTTATAATTGATCTGTGAGAGAGTATCGGTAGTATAGCTGTAACCTTCTCCGCTGTGAAGTTTGAGCTTTAGTATACCCTTTTGATTGATGACCTCTGCATTTTTCGCATTTATAAGGATCTCATCGTCTTTTTCTTTATTGAACAAAAAGACATCCCCGAATGTCCCGTCGTCGTTGTTCTTCCCGACATATAAAAGCCAGTTACCAAAGTTATTTCCAAACTCGGAAGCTTTGATGTTGAACTTGGCTTCGCTTTTTTTGTAAGAGATAAAGTTGCTTGACAATACTGTCGCATGCGGGAAAAGTATGAAAAAATCAAATGCTAAAAGTAAAGACAACAGTAAAGCAGGTTTAAAAAGTGTTCTGATCAGAAATTCCGGTTTGATCCCGAGTGCAAAGATGACGATCATCTCATTATCATTAGAGAGTCTAAAAAGTGTCAGTGTTGCCGAGATAAAAAAAGTAACAGGCAGTGTATAAAAAAGTATCTCGGGAAGTACGAACATATAAAGTTTTAGCATCTCAAAAAACGTTAGCTGGATAACAGCAGTGTATGTTGCCAGTTTTATCATGAATATGACCGATGCGATAGCAAAAAGAGGTAAGAATATGGATAAAAACAGAATAGAGAAATTGTTTATGATATAGCGTCTTAGTTTATGCATACAGGCTTTCCAGATAGTTATAGATTTGTGAGTCAAAAAGATAGGTAATAAAAGTTCCCAGAGCTAAAAAAGGGATGAAGGGTACTCTTTGTTCTTCTGCCGAACGGTTCATGACTAAAAGCATAACAGGAAGTGCCAACACTGCTGCTAAAAAGATCGCAGCAAGAGTAAGCTTTAGGCCTAAAAGCGCACCCATCGTCGCAGCTATCATGATGTCCGCTTCGCCCATGGCTTCTATAAACGGGTACCTGTGATAGTGCTTCGTCCAAGCGGTTTCACTTTTTTTTGCAGCTCTGTGTGCCGTTGATGTCAATATATACGAGAGTGCAAACCTAAGCAGGGTAAATCCGCCGGCAAAGAGCAGGGCGTTTTGAAAGTTTAAAATCAGCATATCCAAAGAATATGCGCTAAGGATCGCAAACACAAGTGCTAAAAGGTTCAGACTGTCAGGTGCCATCTTGTATCTGAAATCTATCATAGAAAGAGCCAGCAGCATTAAAAAAGTAAGTGCTACAAAAGCAGATGAGATACTTATTCCCATTTTGTAAGCGATGATAACAAATATCACTCCGCTTAAAAGTTCTATAGCCGGATACTGCATAGAGATGGGTGCTTTACAGAACGAACATTTTCCTCTTAGAAATATCCATGAGATCAGGGGGATGTTATGCCATGGCTTCAGAGGTGTACCGCATGAAAAACAATGTGATGCAGGAAAGGCGATGCTTTCATCTTTAGGAATACGCAAGATAACGACGTTTAAAAAAGAGCCGATCAATGTACCGAATATAAATACTAAAAAAAGCTCCATTAATTTAATCCTCCGAACCTGCGTTCTCTTTTTGTAAATTCTTCCATAATGTTCTTTAACTCTTTCGTACTAAAGTCAGGCCATAAAGTGTCAGTAAAAAACAGTTCGGCATAGCTTATCTGCCAAAGAAGAAAGTTCGATATCCTATGGTCACCGCCGGTCCTGATCATAACGTCTACCTGATGTTTACAATCAAGAGCATTAGATAACATCTCGTTTGTTATATCTTTTTTCTCATCTCTTAGTTTGTTGACTGCGCGTAGTATCTCATCGTGAGATCCGTAGTTTAGTGCAAGGCTTTGTACCAGACCGTCACAGTGGGCAGTCTTTTGTTTTACCTCTTTTATCAGCTTCTGTAAAGATGCAGAAAATGCTCTGGTATCACCGATCGGTTCAAACCTGATATTGTTTTTTATATAGACTTCCAGCTCGTTTTTGAGGTATTTTTCCAAAAGCTTCATCAAAAACTCGACTTCCAGGCGCGGACGTTTCCAGTTTTCAGTCGAAAAAGCGTAAAGAGTGAGTCTCTCTATCTCTTTATGAGCGGCACAATATTCTGTTATCTCGCGTACGACTTTTGCTCCCTGCTCATGTCCTTTGACTCTTTTTTCTCCACGCTTTTCTGCCCAGCGTCCGTTTCCGTCCATGATGATCGCTACATGTAAAGCCTGTTTCATACGTTTATATCCAAGATAGTGTTATTTTGTACATTATAAAGAGGTTCTATCTCCTCTTTTAGATGAATGTTTAGTTTATATCTAATAGTGTTCAAATTATCTTCCAAAAAAAGTTTAGTCATTTTAAATGCTACGTCCAGATCTACGATGATCTCATCTTCTATCAGCATTATAGTTCCGTTGATCGGCCCCAGATTGTGAAGTGCAGCGTAGAAATCTATTTGAGATTTTTTTGTAGTTTTATTGTATCGTTTTTTCATTTGAAAAAGCCCAAAATATTGCTGATACTGCAAGGGAATCGTCATAGTGTTCTGCATTAATGATAAAAGCAGATTAGAAAGCTGAGTAAACTCATCTTTTGAAGAGGCATGCGAGAGATGCTCTAAGAGTCTGCCTTTGATGTTTTCAAGCGGTTTTTCATGTGTCAGGATACTGTGCAGTTCTTTCGCATCAAATACGATCGGCAGGCTTTGCAGATGTTTTAAGATAGCCGGATGTTTGATGAGCTTAGAAAGTACCGGTAACGAGTTTTGTTTCGTCTCAAGCTGAGCCCAGTATCTTCCTCCCTCTTGCAGCTTGCTCTCACTGTTTGCTGTCAGTTCTTTAGAAACTGTCTGGATGATGTATTTACTCTCTCCCAAAGATTTTGTGACATCGATCGTAAGCAGTTTTATGAGTGCTTTAGCCTCTGCAGGTGAAGCGGAGGACAGCTTTAGTATTGTAGAGAGGTCACTTACGGTAAAACTCATAGCTCTTTTGCATTCTCCAGTATCTGAAATGAGAGTGAAAGTTTGTTTGTACGGGGAAGTGTGACAGAGTTTTTCTTTGTAATGAACTCTATCTCGTTATCATCTGTTCCAAAGCTTTTATCGTCGGATAAAACATTCAGACAAACGGCATCGACTCCTTTGTTCGTTATAAGCGAAGTTGCATTTGCTTTTGCATTGGCAGCATCCATCTCAGCTTTAAAACCGACTACTTTTATCCCATCTTTGTCTAGACTCTTTAAGATGTCGACATTTTGTTTTAGTTCTAAGTTCCAAGAGCTTCCAAGCATCTCTTTTTTCAGTTTGCCGTTTTGTGCATATGCCGGGACATAGTCGCTAACAGCCGCTGCCATAAACAGATATGGCTCTTTTTGGATGAGTTCTATCGGTTTATCCGTGATAAGTGACGGTTTTGAAAGCTTGCCTTTTTTTGCGATACGAACCGAGTCGGTCACAAACTCCTGCATCTCTTCACTTGAGCTCACATCTATCTTATGCATAGATTTTGGAAGGTCGGTATCGAATTTTGTAGCTATAAGGTTAACATCCGCGCCTTTACAAAACAGGGCAGTCGCAAGCGCACTTGCCATCTTACCGCTTGAAAAATTGGAGATATAACGTACATCGTCTATCTTCTCTAGCGTTCCTCCGCCTGTCACTATAACGCGTCTGTCTTCCCAAAACTCCTCTTTTAGAAGTTCTTTTGTAATATGCCAGAAGATCTCTATGGGTTCAGCCATGGCACCGTCACCGACAGTCTTGCAAGCAAGTTCTTTCGTCTGCGTCGAGATCACTTCATAGTTTGCAATGGCAAGCATCTTCAGGTTTGCCTGAGTTATAGGGTTTGAGAGCATATTCGTGTTTGCAGACGGTGAAATGATCTTTTTACCGCTAAATGCTAGAGCGCATTGAAGCAGCATATTGTCGGCAATCGCGTTAGCCAGTTTTGCTATGGTATTTGCACTGCACGGAGCGATAACAAAGATATCTGCCCACTGAGTCGTTTTTATGTGGTTATGGTCATCCGACCAAGATTCACTTTGTTCATCCAGTACTTTGTTCGTAGAAAGTGTCTCAAAAGTAAGAGGAGTCACGAATTTTTTTGCCGCATCACTCATCACTACTCTTACATCTGCTCCCGCTTTTGTCAGTAGTCGTACAAGCTCGAGCGATTTATAGATAGCAATAGAGCCGGTGACTCCTAAAAGTACTTTTTTACCTTTTAATAGATCAGACGGTATAACCATTTTCAGCCTTGTGTTATATAATAATCTAGTTTATAGTGGAATATTTCTTATAAAATAATATGGATTATATTTTAGCATTAAATGGCTTAATAGGTTTAATTTAAGAGTTTAGCTCTGTGCAATCTCATATTTGATACCGGCTTTTTCATAGCAGGACTCTAAATTCTCTTTTAACTTCTTGACGATAGTAAAGTCCAGTTTTCCGTCCTCACACATCTGGTATAAGATATCATAGGCTTCATTCATATCAAGCCCTTGTCTGTAGGGTCTTTCTTGTATGAGAGCCTGAAATATATCGGCTACAGTTATGATTCTTGCTTCAATAGGGATATCTGATGGATTGAGATTATAGGGGTATCCTTTGGCATCTAATGTCTCATGATGAAGAGATGCCAAATGGGCTATCTCTTTAAAGCCTTTGATATGTCTGAGTATGATAAATGAATCAAATCCGTGACGGTTCATTATCAACCTTTCATCGGTATCTAATTTTGAAGGTTTATCTAAAATAGCGTCATCGACTCTCAGTTTTCCAAGGTCATGCAGCAATCCTGCCAGTTCTATCTTCTCGCGGCTCTCTTGCGGCAGTTCAAACAGATCGGCCAGATAACGCGACAAGTTGCTTACGCCGATGGAATGTTCAGAAGTAAACGTACTTTTTGCATCTACGACAGCGGCAAACATGAGAGATATCTCTTTAACCTCTTCAAATGAGAAGTCCTCATCAAAACCTTTTTCGACCCACTCAGTAAAGTATTCTTCCAACGCTTCATTTTCAAGATAAAACCAAAAGGAATCGCGGGAAGAGACATTTAAAAAGCCTTCCACCAGTCTTGGTGAAAACATGGTGTCTGAATATTTATTTATGGTTTCCTGCATCGAATGCATAGATTTGATTCCGCTGCTTTTCATCTGAGCGTTGAGGGCGTCTACTCTGTCTACCAGATAGATAAGATTGGATATCTCTTTTTCATGGTCGCTAAGTGCTTCGGGCAGGTCATGCCAGTGAGTATGGTGATATCGTACATAAGTGGCAAATTTCTTGTAAGCTTTTGTCATCTTTAGCAGAACTTCTCCTCGGATAGAATGCACCTGAGAGTTGTTCCAGTCCAGTTCTGTCACGAGGTGGGTATGGACATCTGTGGATGAGACGCCGCAGTCATGGAGCATACCCGTAAAGATGATATCATCGATAAGCGCTTTGTCCCAAGATAGTTCTTTAGCGAGTTCAGCTGCCATATATGCCACTCTTTTGCCATGCAGAGTGTCGTCTATGCCGACAAAATCAAGCGCTCCTGAGAGGGCATACGTCACCTCTCGTATATTTAATGAATACTCCACCGCATACCTCGTAAAATATTAAAAAAGTTTATGTGTAAAGTGTACATCAAAAACTATTTTTTCATACTTAAGTATTGCATTTACAAAATTCTGTAAACGCATATATCTCATCTTTTATCTCTGTATACTCTTTAAGACCTCTCTTTAACGACTCGGATATCTCTTTGCTCGAGGCACCTGAGAGAAGACCGAGTATCATCCCTCTGTGTACATTATCTCCGCCTGCGTTTGCATTGTCAAAAAGCGAAGAGTTGAAATCAAAACGGTTCTTATATAAAAAGTAAAGTATCAGAGGCACACCGTGTTCCGGGTAACATGCCGTGGCAAAACGTTTTGTTATCATATTCTCATCAGTGGCAGAAGAAAGTATCTTGTCCAGATACTCATCTGAAAACTCGGTATGGATCTTCCACATCAGCTCTTTTGGAATGTTACCCGGACCTTGATGATCATGGTACATCTTTGTCAGTTCACTGCCGTGTATCTTGATGAGCGGTACCTGTTTAGCATACACACCGAGTAGTCTCATCGGTTCATCTCCATGAAGCAGATCCGCTAAGAAAGGGACTAACACACCAAGTGCGGAGGAGACGTTCTGCGATCTGTGAGTCAGCTCCTGATGGGTGAGGGCAACACCCAACCCCTCGTATGAACTTTTACAGAGCAGGGAAAGTACAAGCGGACGGATGATGCCTCCATGCGCGCCTATGGACCATTTTTCTCTTTGACTTTGCGCACACAGTTCAGGAGGAAGTCCTTTAGAATAGTTCTCAAACCAGTCACGTATATAGATCTCCAAATAGGGATCACGGTTTCTCCCGGGTGAACTCATATACTCTATAAAATCATCCAAAAAGCTCTTTTCATCATAACCGCCGTTTTTGATGACAGAGCGCATCAGAACTCTGACAAGATTGGCTCCAAGAGTGTTCTCTCCCGCTTTTAAAGCGTGATGGTAATGATACCGTTCATCAAGCTTTGGCATAAGGTTGCCGTGTTCTCCTGAGTGTTCCAGAGAGCTTACATGTAAGTGGTTATATGAGGTGTTATAAAAGCGGATATGTTCATGCAGGATGTCATATGGACGGCCGAGCCTTTTGGCATTTTCTATATCGGGAAAGTAGGGATTTGCTACCATAAACGATTCGGGATGAGGGTGGGGTGCGTCGTTGTAGCCTGTGATGCTGCCGAAATCTTTTTTGAGATAATCCAGATCATAGTACCAGTGTGCAGGCATACAGATGGCATCTGAGATAAACAGTCCCCAGAGCGCATTCTCAATTGGCAGAGTGTCTTTCATGTCGCAACCTTTTTTCTAAAAGTTTGAACCGTATGTGACCATTATATTCTACAAATCAAAAAGGAGTTTAAAAAGATAAACCTACTTCTGCTCTTTAAGTGCTTTTTCTCTGGCTTTGTCTTTTTTACTTTTGCCTTTGCCCTTAACAGGAGCAGGGCCTTTCTCTTTTTTGATAGGCTCACCAGTGAGCTCGAACCCCTCTATCTGTTCTCTTTGGAGTTTTATGCCTGAGCGTTTTTCTATAAGACGGAAGTGCTGTGCATCTTCATGTCCGATAAAAGAGATGGCGATCCCTTTCTTTCCTGCTCTTGCCGTTCTACCGATGCGGTGGATATAGTCAGCAGGTGAGCGTGGAAGGTCGAAGTTTATGACACAGGTGATGTCGTTTATATCAAGTCCTCTTGCCACTAAGTCGGTTGCAAAAAGGATGTTGAACTCTTTTTTCTTAAAAGAATCAAGTGTATAGTTACGGTCTTCCTGATGCAGGTCACCGTGAAACGACTCCGCTTTAAACCCGTGTTTTCTAAACTTTGCGGCGATATTGTCAGCGGCTCTTTTACCCGACATAAACACTAGCACGCTTTCCCAATTTTCCGTGCTTAGCAGATGTCTGAGAAGAGGAGCTCTATTTTCGGGATTGACCTCTATGACGCGCTGCGTGATGTTTTGTACAGTCGGTTCTTCATGCTCTATGGAGACCATGGTAGGGTTTTGTGTGATCCTTGAAGCAATCTCCTGCATCTTTGGCGGATATGTCGCAGAGAAAAGCAGGTTATGACGCTTTTGCGGCAGTTCTACAAGGATCTGGTCAAGCTCTTCGGCAAATCCAAGGTCAAGCATCTTGTCTGCTTCATCAAGAACGAAGAACTCGACATAAGAGAGGTTCATCTGCTTTTTGCTGAGGATGTCTACAAATCTGCCTGAGGTCGCTACCAGAACATCGCAGCCCTTTTGTATGGCAAAGAGCTGATCGCCTATGCTCTCACCGCCGATCACGCCTACGACCTTCGGTTTTTTAGGCAAATCTGCACCAAATGTATTGAACGCTTCGACTATCTGCAGAGTGAGCTCTCTTGTGGGAGTAAGAACAAGGACTTTTATCTTTGCTTTGCCCTCATACTCTTCACGAGATAAAAGCTCAAGTATCGGCAGGACAAAGCTGGCGCTTTTACCGCTTCCCGTCTGAGCTTTTGCTATGACATCATCTCTGTTTAGTACAAGTGGGATCACTTTTTCCTGAATAGGAGTAGGGTCTGTAAAGCCGCTTTTTTTGATTGAAAGTAGTAAGTTCTTTGAAAGTCCCAGTTTGGAAAATGGCATATTATTTGTCCCGGAGTTAGTTATCCGTATTTTATGCTATTTTGGCTTTAGGAGAGGTTTGAAGAGTCTGGTATCTTCACCATACAAGAGTATAGATTCGATACCATCATGAAAAGATTATTTTTTTAACGCCTTGAACATCTCAAGAGAGTCCAGTTTTTCCCAAGGGTAGTCACTTTGACCTACTTGGCCGCGTGAAGCTACGTCAGCATAAAGGAAAGTCTCTGCACTCGGTTTGTCAAGAGAGAACTTTCTTGTTATCCAGTTAGGAGTCAATGCAAAGTTTTCGATAACGAAAGTCGATAAGATATCGTCATTCAGTCCCTCGATAACAGTCCCGTATGAATCAACAGAGACAGATGTCGGTTTAGCAACACCGATCGCGTAAGAGATCTGTACAGTCGCTTTTTTTGCAAGACCTGCTGCTACGATGTGTTTAGCGATCCAGCGAGCTGCATAAAGTCCGCTTCTGTCTACTTTTGTATAGTCTTTTGAAGACTGTGCACCGCCGCCGATAGGTGCATATCCGCCAAAGCTGTCGACGATCAGTTTTCTTCCAGTCAGACCGCTGTCATGAAGCGGACCGTGGTTTACGTATCTGCCTGTCGGGTTTAGGTGGATGATCGTGTTGTTTGGATCATAAAGGTTTGTAGGAAGACCTGCATCGTCTATCATCCCTTTTAGAAGTGCTCTTACCTCTGTAATATCCATATTCTCAACACTTGGTGCGCTGATGACGATAGTATGGATCTTTTGAGGTTCACAGTTCTCAAAGTTCTCTTTTGTCCCGTAGTCCATAGTGACCTGCGTCTTAATGTCTACACCCAGTTTATGGTTGTGTTTTAGTGCGAAATGGTACACTTTCTCACATAACACTCTTGCATATGTGATAGCCGAAGGCATAAAGTCCGCCGTCTCGTTTGAAGCAAAACCAAACATGATCCCCTGATCGCCAGCTCCTGTCTCTCCGCCTTCCTGATCAACACCCTGGTTGATATCAGGTGACTGCTGATTTAAAAGGACTTGTACTTTTACGTCATCGGGATGAAGTGTCTGAGTTCTGTCGAAAGTAGATTTTCCGTCATAACCGATCTTTGCAAGTGCATCTTTTACTATTTTTACATAATCTTTATCAGTTAAGTTTGCTTTAGAAGTGACCTCACCGCCTATTATCACATTTTTTCCGGCTACAAATACTTCACTTGCCACACGAGCGTTAGGATCAGCTATGATATGAGCATCGACGATACTGTCGGCTATGATATCCGCACATTTGTCAGGATGCCCCGGGCTTACTACTTCACTTGTAAAAAGATACATCTACATTCCTTACTTTATATTATTCGATTTTACAATAAATTGATATTTTGTCGAAATTGTACCGAATGTTAAATTAGTTTATTCTATAGTCTGCATCTTTTTTTATATTGTTTCTTTTTACAGGTTGTTATATTTATTGTTTATTACTCATCGCACTTCCCAGATATCCGAGTGAACCGACAGCACCTGCCAGACTTTCCTGCCAGTCTGAAGGCATAAATACGACTTTAGAGTTCTCTGAATCAGCTAGACTTTTTACACTGTCTATATAACGTTGGGCAAGAAGATAGTGTGGAGCTGTCTCTCCGCTTGCCAGTCCTTGCGTCACGATTATCATAGCTTTACGATCTCCGTCAGCCAGTTCAGCTTTCGCTTGTGCTTCAAGTTTGGATGCTTCAAGTCTTCCTTGAGCTTCTAGGATCGCAGCTTCTTTTTGTCCTTCGGCTTTTGCGATAGATGCTTTTTTCTCTCCGTCAGCGATCAGGATCGTCGCTTCTCTTTCGCGGTCAGCCGCAGCTTGACGCTCCATCGCTTCTTGAAGACTTGCACTAGGACGAATGTCTTGAACCTCTAGATTTCCAAGAGTCAGACCCCAGCCACTGAGTGAATCACGGATCTTTAACGCCACTTCGGCTTTGATCTGATCACGTTGAGAAAGTGAATCGTTTAACGTCATTCCTCCAATGACAGCACGGAGTGTCGTGGTCGTCATGTTTGCTACCGCTTTTTCAAAGTTACTGATCGAATATGAAGCTTTTTTCGGGTCGGTAACACGGTAAAAGACGACTGCACTGATGATGACTACGGCGTTGTCTTTTGTGATCACTTCTTGATCGCGAGTCTGCTGGATAAGCTCTTTTGTCGTGATCTGGTATGATACAGAGTCTACGACAGGGATAAGAATGTTGAGTCCCGGCAATAAGGTCTTACTGTATTTCCCAAGTCTCTCTACTACCCACTCTTCACCTTGAGGGACGATTCTTACCATTCTTGAAAGAGTATAGATTACTCCGACGACTAAAACGAGTGAAAATGTGATACCTACATCCATATTGTTTTCCTTTTATTTTTTTTCTACGACGAGAGTGTTCCCGCGAAGTTGTGTGATCTTGATCTCCGTACCGGCTTCCAGTGTGCCTTCAAGACAGACAGCAGGCCATCGGCGGCTTCCTACGATCGGCTCTAAAAGTTCTACTTCACCTTCGGTGTGTGATGAGAGTGAAGTTGTGACGATCCCCCCGATCCCGATGAACTCATTGTGTGTCCCGACCTCCGAAGTCTCAGTATCGGCGATCTGTTTTCTTTTAAATACGATTACACCGACGATCATAAAAATAGATGCGACGATGAGTTGCAAGAAAAGTGACTCAGGCTGTAAATATGCCACAACTGCTGCCACAAGAAAGCCTATGCCTGCAAACAGCGCGAAAAAAGTGGGCATCATCATCTCTAAGACAAATGCTATGACACCGAGTATCAACCAGATAAAATATGACATCTATTCACCTTGTACTGAGATGGACTCATATTTTGCAGAGAGTTTGTTAAGCTCTTGTAAACGCGGTCCGTTAGCTAGCATAAAAAAGACACCTGCTGTGATTAAAGCCAGAGATACAGTCAACTTTCCTGTTGTTAAAAAAAGTATGATCCCTGCGATTGCTATTACTTCTATAATAGCCCATACTACAAAAAGTGATGAGATATAGTTTCCAATAAACGGCGGTCTGTCAGGACCTTTTTTTGTCTCTTCTCTTTTTATAAATATTGAGTCAGAAGCAAGCATCTTGTTACGTATTATTTTAGCAATGACTACAATACTCAGCACATATGGAACAGAAGCATATTCAAGGTTGCTGATTAGTTGGATATCTGTCAGACTGGGAGGAACAGGAGCATACAGGTATATGTAATATATGACAATCCCATAGATGACATTCGCCATAACCATAGTAAAATGTATCACTTTAATTGTCCGTAACTGCTCTTTGATCAACATACTTATTTCGGTCATATCTCATCTCCTAAATTGTGATTTAAATAAGTATATAATATTAAAACTTAACAATAAACAACTTTTAAGCATAACAAAGATTTTTCTGTTTTTTCTATTTGAAGAACATAGTATAATATTCCCATGCAAGCACATGACTTTTTTTTAGTACTTTTTTTAATCCTCATCGTAGCCAGAATATTGGGGGAGGTCTTTGCCAGACTCGGCATCCCTTCCGTTCTCGGCGAACTTTTTGCGGGCGTACTGCTGGGCTCATCGGTACTAGGGATTATAGAACCGAATGAGATCCTCAAGATCCTTGCAGAGATAGGGATCATCCTGCTTTTGTTCGAAGTAGGGATAGAGACCGATTTCACGCGCTTGAAAAATGCCGGAACAAAGTCTTTGGTGGTCGCTGTCTTGGGTGTTATCCTCCCTCTTAGTTTCGGGCTTTTGATCTCCTACTATCTTTTCGGACTGGCTTTTGACATCTCTTTGTTTATAGGCGGTACGCTTACGGCGACGAGCATCGGTATCACACTTAGAGTACTGCGCGATATCCATATGGAAAATACCAACATAGCTCAGATAGTCATCGGTGCGGCGGTGATAGACGATATCATCGGTATCATCCTTTTAGTCTTTATATACGACTTTTCCATCTCTCACGAAGCGAACTTCAAACATACCATTTCAGTTGCAGGGATGGTCTTGATGTTCTTGGTACTTGCACCCATCTTGGCTAAGACGCTCTCATTTCTTATCCATAAGTTTCACGGCAGACATTTGGTGCCTGGTTACATCCCGACCATCATCATCTCTCTTATCCTGCTTTTTGCATACCTTTCGCATCTGGTAGGTGCACCTGCCATCCTTGGTTCTTTTGCAGCCGGCGTAGCGCTTTCACGAAGGTTCTTCCTTCCTTTTGGAGCATTTTTAAGTACGAACGAGTTGCTTCTTGACGAGGTAAGAAAGAACATGACGCCTATCATCCAGATATTTACGCCCATCTTCTTTGTCATGGTCGGTCTGTCGATGGATCTTAAAGTCATAGACTTCACGTCGCCTTCGTTTTGGATGATGGCGCTCACCTTTGTCTCCATCGCTTTTATTACCAAGTTCATAGGTGCTTTTTTCATCATCCAGAGCTGTGCAAGAAACAATGCGCTCATCGGTATCTCCATGATACCAAGAGGCGAAGTAGGGCTCATATTTGCAGAGATGGGAAGGGTCAACGGCATCCTGCCAAATGAGATATACGCCATGCTTATCTTCGTCATCATAGCTACTACGGTCATCCCTCCGTTCTTGCTTAAAAAGTATTTTAAAGCTGAGTGCGTCTAAGGGGTAGGTATCTGTAAATATAGAAAGATGATATAATCATCACAGTTTTAGAATATCAAATAATGTAATAACAAACTATGTACACTATCTAGCTGTAAAGAGAGAAGAGGTATTATGGATCACACTTTAGATATATCACAACTTTATCATGCATGCGACAGCTCGCTTTTTTCATTTAAGAACACTGATGAGCTTGAACCGTTAAAACAGCCTATCGGGCAGGAAAAAGCTTTTGAAGCCGTGGATTTTGCCACGGACATCAAACAAAACGGGTATAACGTTTATGCCATGGGACCTTCAGGAAGCGGAAAGTTCTCTACTATCATGAGCTATCTGGAGAACAAGGCAGCAGGTGAGAGGGTCCCAAACGACTGGTGTTATGTCAACAATTTTAAAGACTCGAGAAAGCCCATCGCCATAGAACTCCCCGCAGGAAAAGCCGCGCAGTTCAAAGATGATATCAACGAGCTCATCGAGCTTTTAAAAGAGATCCTCCCCACTACCTTTGAGAGCAATGCCTACCACAATGCAAGAGAAGCGATAGTCGAAAAGTATATGAACCAGCAAAACGGCATCTTCAAGCATCTTCAAGAGGAAGCGGTCAAACATGATGTAGCGATGGACGCATCTTCCATAAGCCGTGTGACTTTCGTACCTGTGGTAAACGGCAAGAAACTCTCGGCAGAAGAGTTCAAAGCCATACAAGGCGAACAAAAAGATGAGATAAACCGTAAACTTACCGAATATGAAGCGATACTCAAAGAGGGGCTTCGAAAGGTAAGTGATCTGGCAAAGGCACAGCAAAAAGAGTTCAGAGCACACGATAAAAAAACGACAGAGGACGCCGTATCGTCACTGATAGACGAAGTCCGAAACAAATACGGCAGTTTAGAGAAGGTGCTTGAGTACCTTGATGCGCTTAAACAGGATGTCATCCATAACGTAAGGGACTTCCTTGTAAAAATGGACGAGATGAACGTCCCGCCTTTTATGCAGGAGTTTTATACGCCTTCATTTGCAAGGTACGAGGTAAACCTTCTTATCTCCCATGAAGAGAGTTCCTCGGCACCCGTCATCTTTGAAGACAATCCTACGCACCAAAACATCATAGGAAAGATAGAACATATCTCTCAGGTGGGAACACTCATAACGGACTTCACGATGATAAAACCGGGAGCACTGCATAAGGCAAACGGAGGGTATCTTATCCTCAACGCCAGAAAACTGCTGATGCAGCCTTTTGCCTACGAAGAACTCAAACGTGTCCTGCGTTCAAAAGAGATCCGCATAGAGTCGCTCGTCGAGCAGTACTCGCTTATCAGCACGACCTCGCTTGAGCCCGAACCGATCCCCGTAGATGTCAAAGTCGTCCTTATAGGCGAGAGAGTACTCTACTACTTACTGCATCACTACGATCCAGATTTTGAGGAGCTGTTTAAAGTCAGTGCAGACTTTGAGGACGATATGCCGCGCTCAGAGGAGAACATCCAGCTTTATGCACGCATGATAGGCACCATAGCAAAGCGCGACGGACTGCTTCCTTTGACTCCAAATGCCGTGGCAAGAGTGATAGAGGAGAGCTCCCGCGAAGTCGAACACGCTCTGAAGTTCTCTACGCATCTAAGAACGCTCTCAGACCTGCTTAAAGAGGCTGACTACTGGTCGAAAAAAGATGGCGCTGAAACGATAGACAAAGAACACATCGACAAAGTCCTCCTAACGCGTAAAGAGCGTCTCAACCGCATCCAAAGAAAGCTTTATGAGATGATAGACGAGGGCATCATCATGATAAAGGTGAGCGGAAGCGTAGTAGGGCAGATAAACGCTCTGAGCTACATCTCACTGGGCGGTTACAGTTTCGGTGTCGCATCCCGCATCACTGCACGTACGCGCATCGGCAAAGGGGAGGTCATAGATATCGAGCGCAAAGTGGAACTCGGCGGTCCTATTCACTCCAAGGGAGTGCTGATCCTCAGTTCTTACCTTGGTTCGACGTACGCCAAAGACCTGCCGCTGAGCCTCTCTGTCTCGCTTGTGTTCGAGCAGTCTTACAGCATGGTCGAGGGCGACAGCGCGTCATCTACGGAGCTTTATGCCATCCTCTCATCTCTGAGCGATCTTCCCATAAAGCAAAACATCGCCGTGACGGGCTCGGTCAACCAGTTCGGAGAAGTGCAGGCCATCGGCGGGGTAAACGAGAAGATAGAGGGATTCTTTGACATCTGTATGCGTCAAGAGCCCAAAGCCTCTTACGGAGTGATGATCCCTCATGCAAACGTCAAACACCTGATGTTAAAAGCAGAGGTGCTTGAAGCGGTCAAAAACGGCACTTTTGCCATACATGCGGTCAAGACCATAGACGAAGGGATATCCATCCTCACGGGTGAAGATGCAAAAGTCGTCAATGAGAAGGTCGTAGAGCGTTTAGTAGAACTCTCCAAGATAGTAAAAGAGTTCAACAAGTCTAAACACAAAGATGAAGAGAAAGAGTGACGATGAGGTTAGAGAGTTTTACAGAGATACTTTACAGCTTTACCACAAGAGAAACAGGGGGCAACCTTGCTTTTCATGTGGGTGACGACATCGAAGCGGTAAACGAACACCACACATCGCTCTCAGAGGAACTGGGCTACGATAAAGACGCTTTGGTACATATGAAGCAGATACACTCCGACATCGTCCATGTGGTGAGTGAGCAGGATGACTTTCACACTCCGCCGACCTGCGACGCGCTTGTCACAAACAAAAAGAACGTCCCGCTTATGGTGATGGTCGCAGACTGTACGCCGGTGCTTTTTTACGACCCTACATGTAAGGCTATCGGCGTGGCACATTCAGGACGCGCGGGAACGTTTGGCAACATTGTAAAAAACGTGGTGGAGACGATGAAAAAAGAGTACGGCTCAAAGCCAGAAGATATCATCGTAAGCATAGGCTCTGCCATCGGCGCATGCTGTTACGAAGTGGGTGCAGAGATATATGAAGAGGCGAAAGAGTTTCATTATGCGTTTGAAAAACGCGGGGAGAGCTACTACCTCGACATAAACAAGATCATCCTCAAGCAGCTAAAAGAGTGCGGCATAAAAGAGGAGCACATCCAAAACGAGGGTATCTGCTCGTCGTGCAACACCGAACAGTACTTCTCATACAGGGCAGAGGGACAGACGGGCAGGTTCGCAGGCATATTGATGATGAAGTGAATCTGTTATAATTACGAAAAAATAAAGGGATCTATGATGAAACAACTGCTGATAGCGACACTTGTACTTTTAGGTATGACAGCGTTCATGGGTGGATGCGAGAGAAACGACTACCAACACCCGCTTCACAGAAGCAAGTGATCTTCTCTTAAAACTTTGTCTCTTTTTTGTTTTGGGCGATGAACTCGTCCACGAACTTTAGCATGTTCTTGTAGTGGTCGCCGTGCCAGTACACGGTGCCGCACTCTTTGCACTTTTCAAAGGTGTCGAAGTACTTTCTGGTCTTAGCTTTTAGCTCCTCGATGATTTCGAGTTTCTCTATCTTCTCAAGCTCGCCGTTACACTTTATGCATCTACTCAGCGGTCTGGTCTTGTCAAAAAGCTTGTAGTGGTGAAATATCTCTTTTAACTGCTCCTCAAATCCTGCATGGACAAGATACAAAGCGTCGTGATGTTTCATCCTCTGGAAGAGTATCTTGTCGCTCGTGAGAAGAAAACGCTCCTCTTTTTGCGCGATCTCTATGATGTCGTCATCGTCGATGCTCTGAAAGTAAAGTGTGTTAAAGCCAAATATCCGCAGATACTTGGCGATCTTCCCTAAATGGCAGTCAGCTATGAATTTCATGAGATTATTATAGCTTATATGGAAGTTCAAACTGCTTTGGAATCGTGAATTTAATGATACAATTATCTAACCTCTTGTTCGTTCTAAAAGGAAAGTGACCTATGATCCCGTTTAACTATCTAGGATTTGTCTTTAAACACTTTAGCTCTTCTTTATACCCAAAGAAGGTGGTGGAAGAACTTTGCATGTTTATAAAACCGTTATGTGACGATGCATCCGTTTTAGACATCGGGGCAGGGACAGGCATGATGTGCGAGTTTGCATACAGATGCAATCCCAAGCTGAGATATGTAGCAGTAGACCCGGCGAAAGGTATGCTCAAATATACCGAGGACTATGTAGAAGTACATACGGCAACGGCAGAAGCGCTGCCTTTTGATGATGATAGTTTTGATGCCGTACTCATGGGAGAGTCACTCCACCACCTTGCTGATCCGGATACCGCTATGAAAGAAGTTGTAAGGGTTCTCAAAAAAAACGGAAAACTCTTTATTTATGATTTCGACAAGGGAACATTTCTGGGCAAGAGCCTCTGGGCTATGGAAAAACTTCTCGGTGAACCTGCTCATTTTTATGAAGTAGATGCACTGAAAAAGATGCTTGAAGAGCATGGTTTTCATGTACATGTAAGTCAACATAAGTGGCGTTACAGTGTGAGTGCTAGTTTATAAATATTTTATCTTTTAAATAAGCTGTATCTTTAACTCTTTTCCCAGTATATGCGCGAAGTTCTGCAAAGTGGAGAGCTTGATGTCTTGTGCGTGATTTTCTATTCTTGATATGGCTGATTTTTTCGTATGAAGCTTTTGCGCTATCTCTTCTTGTGTCAGTCCGATTTCCACTCTTGCTCGCTTGAGCATCTCTCCTATCTTAAACTCTTCATATCCTGTTTCAAGACCATTGGCGAACTCCAAATCTTCTACTTTTCTTTTTTGGATATATTTTTTTAGATCACTCATTTGTCAAATACTCCTTTTTTCTTTTCTGGGCAAGCTCTATCTCTTTTTTTGGAACTTTTTGGTCTTTTTTTCTAAAAGCGTTTGTCAGCACGACAAAAGTACCGTTATGTTCAAAGCCCATGAGTCTAAAGTTATTATTTCCGTGTTGGACTCTTACTTCGACGATGCCATCACTGTTTGACAACTGTTTATAAAACTTTGTCGATACGATAGACTCTTCCTCCATCAACTGCAATACCCAAACGACCTTTTGAGCCTCTTTGGCGGAAAGACCATCCAAAAACTCTTCTATCGGGCTTTTTCCCGAGCTGAGTTTATAAAAGATGATCTCTTTCATGGCATAATGTTAACATATAAGTTAACTTTTGTCAATTTACATCTATTGTGTCGCATCGTAGAAATCCTATTTTATAGATAGGATAAATTATATAAGAGTTCAAAAAGTCGGAATGAAAATATGACAGAATGAAATGGTTTGTAATGATTTGTTTTTGTGGTCACAATTTGTGACCTCAAGTTTGTATATTAATTTAGAAAAGTGGAGATTCATTCACTGGGGTGTAAATCTAAGATTACGGGTGTAGAAAGATTTAGAGGTATTTATAATTAGACAACTGTGACATATGCTATATTCTGTAATTTTAAAAATATTTTATTATTCTTTGATTTATTTAGTTTACCTATAGCCAAGATATACTTACCAGATAAATCTTCTAATTCTTTTATTTTAAATCTTTCCAAAAAGGACTTTGATATTTTTTCATCAATTAATATACTTACTGTGTCATTACCACCTGTATTTATCCATATGCTTTCTATCGTTTTCTTATCAAGCTGAGCATCTGAAATCATACCCCAAATTGCTCTCCTTGTATTAGGTTTATTATTTAAAATATCATCTACATATTCATTTGTCAATTCATTGAAATTTTTAAATAGATTTTTTGATGAATAAGAATAACCTTCTAAATCAATTTTTAAATTTGAACTGTTAAAATAGTTTTCATCTTCCATTAATGCTTTCAATATCGTACTTAGTCTTCTATGCGATTTTGCAGGGGCTTGTCCATTTTTATTAGAATGATGTCCTGCTCTACTTTTGTTATCTAGATTGTCTTCGTCAGTATCATCAATATGTCTACTTATTTGGGCTCCAAAGTTTAAGTCCAAAACCAATTCTTTTCCCGAATTGAAATATTCTTTTTCGTCATCAGATAAAGCTCCAGTTACAGTTTCACTTTCTTGAGCAGCTAAATCACATCCTTCCTTATGCGGTCTTGCACCAAAACATGCTGCCTGACCACTTGTCGATGCTTTTCTAAAAAAAGCAGAACCCCCACATTGACATTGTAAAAATCTTCTTTTATATGCTAACTCTGATTCCTCTAGTTTTTGAAATTCATGTGCTTTATATTTTTTATTATCTATTGTGCATATTGCAAAATCCATTATTAGTAACTCCTTAAACAAATAACTTTGGTGTAAGTGACGTAGGTTTAATATTAGGTTCTTTAATCTTAATTATGATTGGCATGGGCATTTCAATGCTTATTAAAAGTGCTTCACCTGATTGTAAAGTAGGTAAATATGACAATGAACTTTTATTTCCTTCTGAACACGCTTTTTCTATTACACTTCTATCTGTTTCATTTATAAGTCTATGAACTATAAAAGTTCCCATTTGACTTAAGGTACCTACTGGGATATCTCTAGGCGTTTGAGTAGATATACATAAAAATAGTCCATGTTTTCTACATTCTTTAGCAATTTTATCAAAAGCGTCAAGTTCCAAGTCTTGAAAAAAATCATCAGAAATAGTTTTTTTTAGAAATTGATGTGCTTCATCTACAAATAAAACAAGTGGATTTTCTTTAAATTTATATTGTCTTGCTTCATCAAGCAAATAGTTGCCAATTGCATTCGTTAGAATTTCTCTCAAACCTTTTTCAAAAGATGCATCTTTTAAAGAAATAATAAATAATGTTTGTTCAGTTTGTCCTTCATCTAAGAAGTTTTCTAACTCTTGATTAAATTCATTTTCATCATTTAATTGTTTATTAAATCCAAATATATTTCTAAATTCTGGTTGTAGTCTTAAATGTTCAATTCTACTAATTAATGAGCGAACATTTGCAATAGCAGTACCATCAGATGCACCAAAATTATTATGATCTCCATGTTTGATACATTCTTCATTAATCTGTTGTGTTAAATTAGATAAATTAAAATCACTTTTATCAGATTCAATAATATTTCTATATGTTCCTATTTTAGTAAAGTAATTACTTTTTGGTTGATTCTCTTTAGGAAAAATATTTTGTCTATAATCTTCATGTATTTGCAACTGTTTAACAAGTTTTAAACTTTTAATTGCATCTATTAACTTTGGTTTTTGTACATTTTCACTTGGTCGAAATAAAGCTACTAAATCCATTGTTCTAAGTCTTGAATAGTGAAAAAATGTATCTTCATCATTCGTACCAAATTTTACCGTTTTGACATTGTCTAAATCATAAAAGTTTTCATATTCTCCAGTAGCATCGATTAAAATTGCTTTTGATTTATTTAAATGTAAAAATTCTTCAAGTATCCTTGATATAGTATAACTTTTCCCACCTCCAGTAGTACCAACTATTGCACAATGTCGTCCAAATAACTGGTTGGGATTTAATGGAAGATCAGTTTCCAAACTATTTGTAAGTTTTGCTATGTCAAAAGATATACTATTATCGGAATTATCACTTACAAATAATGTTTTTATTAAGTCTGCTGAACATAAATATACTTTAGAACCAACAGCAGGATATTTATCAAGACCTTTGTCTATTTTTGTAGAATAATAGTTAAATGATAATAATAATTCTATTTTGCCCTGTGGATGAAAACTTGAATCATAAAAAGCATGTTCACCTAGAAAATTTTGTTCTTTTTCAGGTAAAGACACTTCTTGTAATTTTCCTAAAAAACCGAAATTTTCACCTTCAATTACAACATAGTTGCCAACTATACCGCCAGATAATTCATCTTCATAGTGCCAAAATTTTTTCAAAAGTGTGGGAGTTGGAAAATGAATGTTAGTGTAGTTAGGTGTAACTTTTGAAATATAACCTACAAACTTTTCATTAACAAAAATGTGTTTGTTCATTAGCTATCTCCATTAAAGTCTAAATATTGACTAGACGGTAAATTAGTTACAAAATCTTTAAAAAACTCACCAATGATGAGGACTTGAGTGGTTTTTTTTGACAATTCAAATAACTTTTTAAAGTTTTCATTGATATTAGGATTGATAAATGGTTCAATAATCACAATATTTAGACTAGGGTTTTGATTAAGTGCTTCAATTGTCATGGTAAAAATATGTTTATCTGCAAAACTAAAGCCAACAGTAATTAAAGTAGTAGTCCCTCCCTTCCTAAGTTCACTTTGAAATCTACTCATCATTTCAAAATAAGGTTGTTCATATGATGACTCATATTTATTGCTATTCGGATATATCATCATAGCTTTTGATGGTTTATCTACTTGAAAGATTTCATTATTCTGTTTTTCCCAATTGACCGAGCCATGTAATTTATATAAATGAAATACATTGTTAGCAAAATTTTCAGTAGATGAAGTTCGACTGTTCTCTCTAATGACAATATCATAATCAAAATACTTACCACTAAATTTTCTTGGCTGAGTAAATGAAAAACCATCAACAATTACATATCCACCTTCTGCTCCAGCCTCTTCAAATGCTCTATCATAGTTAGTGGTAAATATTTTTACTCTTGACTGTTTTGTTTTTCGGCTTGTCATTTTTTTGATAAATTCCAAATGTATTGATTTATCTATTAATGAAAAACTACATAATTCTAAAATTTTATTTTCTATTAGATCAACTAGTTTTTTTACTCGATGTTCATTTGGGTGAAATTCTAAATATAATTTGGCTTTTGATAATACAATTTCTAAATCTTTTTTTGTTATAACATCAAGATCAATATCTAATTTATTTAACATGTTTTCAAAAGTAAATCTTCTATAATATAATGATGAAACTGCGTCCCATAACTCTGTCATAAGTTTTCCACCAAATAAGACATCATCCTTCGAACTACCTGCACCTGTCAGAACAAGTAGTTTATCAGCAGACATTAGTTTTTCAAGGGATTTGATATAATAGTTTCGAGTTAGTTCAAAAGCTTTCGTTACTAATCTATGTTCAGGCATACTATCAGATAGTTTATATTCTATAGTTTCATCGCCTTGTTTTTCTTTTAATAAAACATTGTTAATTCTTAAGTCATCTTCTTTAATATCTAGCATTTTATTTTTTGTACTTAAAAATATTTTGTCAGTCATGTTTATTCCTTTTATTTAATTTACAACTCCACAACCCGCTCAAACATCTCTTTTATCTCCATCTCGTGGCTTATTAGAAATATCTGTCGGTATTGCTCTTTGATGGTGTGGAAGGCTTCTAGTATCTCCATCCGTCTGTTTTCGTCCTGACTTCCAAACACTTCGTCAAATGCCAGAAACTCCACGCTGGAAGCACCGCTGAGTTCTGTGAGAGTCTTTGAGATGGCGATGCGCAGGACTAGGTTCGCGAGGTCTACCTCTCCGCCTGAAAATCGTTCTATCGGGTACTTTTTGCCCTCGTCGTAGATGAAGAAGTCGAAGTCGTTGCTCACCTCTATGTGCTGGTACTTGCCTTTGGTGATGCGCGCATACATCTCCGAGGCGATGCTCGATATCCTCGGTGCTACCTGAGAGTTGAGGCGGGTCTTGAACTCGGCTAGGCTTGTCTTGATCTTCTCGTAGTCCGTGAGGTCGTCTTTTTTGCCTTGCACCTTTTTGAGCTGTGCATCGTTGTTGTCCAGAGAGTTTTGGATGCTCTTTATCTCCCCTTCGATGCGCGCTATTTGCACTTTTAGCTCGTTTATGACCGCCGTTTTCTCATCTATGGTCTTTATGATGACATCGTGCTCTTCAAGTGTCTTTTCGTGATGTTTCTCATCGTAGATGATGTTTTTAAACTCTGCGTCTTTGTTCTTACATGTAAGGGCTAGTTCGGCTATCTTTTTGTTGACGTTTTCCAAGTCCGACTTCACAAGCACGAGGCGTTTTAGCTCCGTCTCTAGGCTGATGGCGTGTTTGTACTGCGGCTCTATGGCGTTCAGGCTGTTTTTGAGCTCATTGTGCAGTTTCTCGTCGTAACTGTAGGCTTCGAGTGCTTTTAGCTCCTCTTTGTTTTTTACCCCTTTTTGCTCCACTTGGGTGAAGTGCTCTTTTGCTTTTTTGAGGTCTATGAGCTTGCTCTGGATGATCTTGATCTTGCCGCTCAGCTCTGCGAACTCTTTGTCTTTGACTTTCTTCTGTGCTTCGAGGTCTGCTTTTTGGGTCTGTACGGCTTGGAGCTGTTTTTTGTACTCGTCTACCTTTTTCTGGTGGGTGTTGTTGACGATGTCTACAAGCGACTTGATGACGTTGTCATACTCCTCTAAAAGCGGTCTTGTACATGTAGGACAAGCCGACTCGCTTCCGAGCTTCTCTAGGTTTGCTATCTTGGCATTTGTGCTGTCTATGAGTTTCTGTTCGCCCGCCATCTCTGCAAGGAGTTCGCGCTCTATGGTGTGCTTGACCTCTATGTTGTCCTGACGTATGGAGAGCTCCTGCTCCAGATTCTTTGCATCAAAGGTGTACTGGTCGTACATCTCGCACTCTTTTTCAAGTACATGGATGTCGGCTTTTGATTTGTGCCATTCGTCCGTGAGGGCTTTTTGCTCTTTGAGGATACCCTCTTTTTTGAGGTGGAACTCTCTGAGCTGTTCTTGCTGTTTGAGCTGTTCTTGCAGCTGTGTGAACTGCGCTTTGAGCGGTTCGAGTGTTTTTAGTTCAGCTTGTTTGTGTTCGAGCTGATGCAGTTCTGCGGTGAGTTTGACCTGGTTCATCACCTCGGAGTCGTGTGCCTGCTGGGCGCGTTCAAACTCTGCAAAGAGCTTTTGTTTCTGCTCTTTTGTCTTGGTAAGGAGGGAGAGCTCTTGTTTGAGATGCTGTTCTCTTTGTCTGATGTGAGAGAGCTCTTCGCTTTTGATCTTCTCATCTTTTAAAAGGGCAGATCTGTTCGCTTCATCGGCTTTTATCTGCTCGAGCTTCTGCTTTATCTCATCATCGCCGAGGAGTACCTCTTTAAACGCTTCTATCTCGCGTTTGAGCTGACGGCTCTTTTCTATGAGGCTGTTTTCTACGAAGTCTATCTTCTCCAGTCCCAAGAGCTTGCGTATCATCTTTTTTCTGTCTTCGTTTTTAAGAGTGCTAAGGCTCGTGAGCTCTTTTTGTGAGGCGAAGAGGGTGTGCATGAAGGCGTCTTTGCTCATCTTGGTTATCTTGACGATGGAGGAGGTCACCTCTTTTGCTCCGCTTGTTATGAGCTCTTCGTTCTTAAAGAGCTTGGCGTTTGCAGTGAGCGTCTTTCCACGAAACTCTCTAACGACCCGAAACGTCGCACCCTCATACTCAAACACAAGCTCTACCACGACTGCGTCTTTTGCAGAAGCGTCGGCGTTACGTATGAGATCTTTGTTTCCTCGGCTTTTCATCTCGCCGTAGAGGGCTAAAAGGATCGCTTCAAAGATGGTGGACTTTCCGCTTCCGTTCTTGCCGATGATACCCATAAGACCCTCTCCGAACTCGATGTCAAAAGCGGTGTACTTTTTGAAGTTTTCCAAGTGGAGGCTAGAGAGTATCATCTGCTGCCTCCTCATACTCTGCAAAGAGCTCTTGGACTTTGTGTTTCAGTCTTTCAAACTCCTTCTCTTCGCTCTCCTCTTTGATATGTTCGAGAAAAAACTCTTCTAAAGACAGCGCTTCGACATCACGGGCACTGCTCTCGTTTGTTCCCTGTTTAAACTCCCGTTTGACGCTTACATGTAAGGCATCAGGGAAGAGCTCTTTTATGGCAGAGTTTTGGATGTCGATGGACTGCAGAGCCGTGAGGTTTGTGAGGCGTACCTCCACGAGCGCGTCTTTGACGTCGCTTGTGTCGAGCTTTGAGACGGAGCTTTCATACTCCTCGCAGTCTATCTCTTTTTGCACTATGGGTCGGATGGCTATCTCTTTGTACTCTACCGACAAAGTCTCTTTTAACGTTAGAAGGACAAACCCTTTGGAGTTGCGTTTGTCGCCCAGACTTGTGCGCTCTGTCGAGCCGCTGTAGTAGACGTTTTCATGTTTGCCCACCTGCCCGAAACCGTGCCAGTGACCAAGAGCGACGTAGTCCATCATCTTGAAGATGTACTCTTTATCAGACGGATAGACCCACTCGCCAAACTCCTGCATCAAGTATGTCGCACCCACGGAGCAGTGCATCATCATGATGTTCTTTTTGCTTTTGTCGATGTTTGCTTCGCAGAGTTCTATCTGAGAGAGGGCTTTTGTCTCGTCGTTCATGTGGGGCAGGGTGTGAAAGAGGACATCGTTAAACTCTACTTTTTTATATGCCTGCTCGTAGGAAAGGTAGACGTTTTTAAAGTTCTCGAATATCTTGAGTATGGGTGAGCTCAGATTTGTCCTGGGCGTGGAGTGGTTTCCCGCTATGAGTATGAAGGGGATGTCAAGAGAGTCTATGATCTTAAACTGTTCAAGTGCGAAAGTGATGGCACGGTTTGACGGGTGCGAGCGGTGAAAAAGGTCGCCCGTGTGGATGATGTAATCGGGTTTTATCTCTTTTATCTGCTGTACTACCTGAGAAAAAGCGTCGTAAAAGTCCGCTTCTCTTTGGTTGATATTGTCATCGTTTAAGACATCGAGGTCGTTAAAACCCAGATGCGTATCGCTGAAATGTATGATCTTCAAATAGAGTTTCCCGATAGAGTTTTAAACATTCTATCTAAAAACATTAAACATTCTCTATTTGAGTGCCGCAAGATGAACAAAACGGCAGTCCTCTGATGGTCTGCTCTTTACAGTTGGGACATTCACGGTGGAGTTTAAAACCGCAGTTTGGACAGTGTTCTTTACTGTAGTCCACTTTGACGTAACACATACTGCACTTGTTCTCTGCGATGATGTTCTTGATGTTTACTTTTGCTTTAAGAGCTCTTTGTGCGGCTACCTTTTTTTGTATGAAGTAGATAGCAACTCCAAAAGCAAGCACCACCAGCGCTATGACAATGTAGTTAAACACCGCCATAAGCCCGATGCTCACGAAGAATGCAACGATGTTGGCAAGAAGCGTCTTAGGGATGATGTGGTAGATGAGATACAGTACGTTTGCGATCGTCGGCAAAAACAGCAGCAGCATGATGTGTGCGCTGATGATATGTACGATTTCTCTTGATGACCTTCTATAAAAAAGAAGCGCGATAAGAAAAAGAGGGACGACAAAAGTGAGCAGTCTTGCAAACTTGTAAAACGGCTGCCAGAACTTGTAGTCGTCGTACTGCTGTTTGAAGTCGGACTTGTGATAGGTGATAAAACTCTCATACTCTTTGTAACCGTTATATGAAGCGATGGCAGGCAGAGCGTTTATCTTAGCGTTTAGGTCGTCGAGTTCTTTAACAAGTGTTTCATACTCAAGCTTTGCCTGGTATATCTTCACACCGTCCGATTCGTTGGCTATCTTTTCAAAAAGTCTGGTGTTATAGCTGTTTTGTATTCTTTGCGTTTTTCTTAGGTTCTCTCTTTTTAGGCGTTCGAGTTTGTTATAAAGATTCTTGTTCTTGATGAACTCGGGATCGGTCGTGATAAGTGAGACTTTCTGGTTAAGATCAAGACATACCTGCGAAGTCTCATTGTATGTACGTATGTTTATAAAGTCGTTATACCGTGTCTGCGGGTATGTAAAATGTTTTGAACAAGAGGTCGGAAAATATGTGTAAGGCGAAGGTGACTTCTTCTCTTCGTTTCGGATGCCGTCAAGTATGGCAATAAATAAAAAGATATCGAGTATAACTAAAAGCAGGATGGAGAGCGGACTTAACGGCTCGTTCTTAAAAGTAAGAAGCTCTTTTTTGAAGTTGAAAAATCTCATCGGCCGACCTTTTACATGTGATAAAAGATTGTAGCCGTAGAAATCTTACTTATGACTTAATGAGTGATTTTGTGGTTTTATATTGTATTGCTATTTTTTTCCGAAAAACTTGTAGTAAAAACCTTCTACAAATCTCATTTTCGTTCTGCTGATAGCAAGAGATCCTTTTGCGACTTTGCCGCTTGTGACCGTCGTTCCCGCGGCTATCATCACGTCGTCTTCTATCTCTACGGGTGCTACGAGCTGGGAGTCGCTTCCCACAAAGACGTTTTTGCCGATCTTGGTCTTGTATTTGTTGATGCCGTCGTAGTTACAAGTGATGACGCCCGCACCGATATTCGTGCCTTCATCCACTTCGCTGTCGCCGATGTAGCTCAGGTGTCCTGCTTTTACGCCTTTAAGCGTACTTTTCTTGACCTCTACGAAGTTTCCGATGTGCGTTCCTTCGATGTACGAAGCAGGGCGAAGATGGGCAAGCGGTCCAACGTCGGAGTCGATGACGGTAGACTCCTCGATGACGCTTGAAGACTTGATGATAGAGTTGATGATGAGGCTTTCACCCGTGATGCGGCAGTTGTTCTCCACCAGACACTCTCCCTCAAAACGCACTCCCTCTTCGATGTAGATAGTGTGTGGAAGGTTCATGCTCACACCTTCGCTCATCCATCTCTCTCTAATGCGCTCCTGCATGATCACTTCCGCGCTTGCAAGGTCTACTTTAGAGTTTACGCCTTTGAAATGCTCCTCATCGACTAAAAGAGGCTTGATGACAAGACCGTCCTCTTTTGCCATCTTGATGACGTCTGTGAGGTAGTACTCGTTTTGTGCATTGGCATTGCTAAGGCGCGGTATGTAACTCTCTAACACCTCTTTTTTGAAAGAGTAGATTCCTGCGTTTACATGAGTGATGGCAAGCTCATACTCGTTCGCGTCTTTTTGTTCTACGATGTAGCTTACTTCGCCGTCGTCTATCTTTACGCGGCCGTAACCGCTCGGGTCTTCAAGGTCGAAGATGGAAAGTACGATGTCAGCACTTGTGTGCAAAAAGCCCCCAAGCGCTTCTGCTGTGATAAGCGGCATATCTCCGTTAAGCACTAAGACATGAGAGTTCTTTGCCGTGACATTTTTCATCGCTCCGCCCGTTCCCGGAAAGTTCACGTCGTCTTGTTCGATAAATGTTATGTTTGAAAAATGTTTTTGTATCTCCTCTATCACTGCGTCTTTTTGGTGAGCCACGACGATACTGACATCGTCACTTACTTTTAAAGACTCTTTTACGATGTGGTAAAGCATCGGTTTGCCGCTGATGTTGTGCAGGACCTTTGCTTTGTTCGACTTCATACGGCTGCCTTTTCCCGCAGCAAGGATGACTATAGAGATATTGTTCATTTGTTATACTTTTTCATTGAATTTTATAAGTGTGATTATACTATAATTGCATAACCAATATAAGAAGGCAGCCATAAAGATGCAAGCAGTAGTCGACTCGTTAAGAGAAAACGGTAACTTATATAAAAAAATGATAGAGATCAAGCCCTCGCAGCTGGGCGTGAGAAACAAGATCAGGATCTATCATGCGACAGACAGAAAAGGGTACTTTACAGCCATCTTCGCAGTGTCACAAAAAAGCAGACTTTTGATGAAAGATGTCAAAAAGTTTGAGGAGATCTACCAAAAACTCGTGATATTCAGCGATCACAACTTTAAGTACAAGATCCTTTTTATAGACGCGCCGCTTTGTTCTAAAGCAAGAGAAGCCTTTATAAGCTGCGGATGGAGTCTGGAAGATTGATCCTCTGCGACATAGGAAACACGACGTTCGACTTTTACCGCGACGGTGTAAAAGAGAAGGTATTTATAACCGATTATGAACTAAAAAAGAGCGAAGAGAAGATATTTTATATCTGCGTGAACGAAAAAATAGCTCAAGAGCTGAAAAACTTTCCAAACTGGATAGACCTCAAAGCTTTCGTAGATATGAAAAACTACTACGAGACGATGGGCATAGACCGCATAGCAGGGTGTGAAGCAATCCTTAACGGCGTCATCATAGATGCGGGAAGCGCCATCACGGTCGATGTGGTAAAAGAGGGTGTTTTTGTAGGCGGCTATATCACTTTGGGCTTACATGCAAGCCGTGAAGCGTACAAAGAAATCTCCCCGAGACTGGACTACTCATATAACTTTGAGATAGATTTGGATAAAATACCGAAAAATTCTGGGGATGCACTCACTTACGGACAGTTAGGACTGCTTTACCGTGACGTTATGAGTCATGCTTTGCCTGTTTATCTGACAGGCGGAGACGCATCAAAACTCAAAAACATCTTTAAAGACGCCGTCTTGGATGACGAGCTGATCTTTAAAGGGATGAAAAATATTATGAAAAAGGCTGATCTATGCTAACTGTTGCACTTCCAAAAGGGCGTATCGCTGAAGAGACATTAGAGATCTTTGCAAATATCTTCGGTGATACTTTTGCATTTGATGACAGAAAACTGATACTGGAGACTGAAAAGTTCAAGTTTTTACTCGTACGTAACCAAGACGTTGCGACATACGTGTACCATCAAGCAGCAGACATCGGCGTAGTAGGACTGGATACTTTAGAGGAGCAGGGTCTGGATGTCATCCGTCTTCTTGACCTTCGCCGCGGCGTCTGTAAAGTGGCTATCGGGATGAAAAAAGGCGAGAAACTCGACCTTAGCAAGCCTGAGATAAAAGTAGCGACGAAGATGGTAAACATCACAAAACGTTACTTTGCAGACCGTGCGATCGCAGCTGACGTCATCAAGCTTTACGGTTCTATCGAACTAGCTCCTTTAGTGGGACTTGCAGATATGATCGTCGACATCGTAGAGACTGGTACGACTATGAAGCAAAACGGTCTTGAAGTGGTCGAGGATATCATGGAATCTTCTACTTACCTTATAGCGAACAAAAACAGCTTCTTCGAGAAGAAAAGCGAAGTGCTTGATATCTACGAGAAGATAGAAAAAGTGATAAAAGCGGAACAAGCAAAGTAATGACAAACCTTGATCTTTACGCAAAAGCCGAGCATCTTTTAGGCATAGAAGAAGCAACGGAAGCGCTTTACAATCTCTACCGCTCCGAGCTTGACGATTACAATGTAAAGACACTTCTTGATGTGGGCTGCGGACGCGGCGGTTTTATGCGCCGTATGATAAGCGACGGCGTTACATGTAAGGGTGTCGATCTGAGTCAGGTGATGGTCGATGAGTGTAAAGAGATCGGTCTTGACGCAGAGTGCATCGATGTCAGCGAAGTAGAGGGCAAATACGACGCAGTCGTGGCCATATTTGACGTTTTGAACTTTATGGACAAAGAGGGACTTCTGAAGTTCATGGAAGCGGTCGCTTCAAAACTGAACGATGAGGGTGTCTTTATAGCCGATATCAACACTCTTTACGGTTTTAGCGATGTCGCTGAAGGCACGATGAGCAACGAAGAGGATGATGAGTTTCTTATCGTGGATGCCGTGTTTGAAAATGATGAACTGCACACGAAGTTTACTCTTTTTGAAAAAGAGAGCGACGGCAGATATAAAAAGTACCAAGATACGATAGTGCAGTACTTTCACAAGATACAGCTGTTTCAAAAGATACCGTCTCTTAAGCTTGTCGATAAACAGACCTTCTCACTGTATGATGAACACGATAAGACGCTTTTGATCTTTAAAAAGAGGGATTAGGAGAGCTCTTACGGGAGGGGTGATCACTCCTCCCGTAAGATTTATTTCATTTCATTTTCGTTTTCGTCTTCAGTCTTTTCTACTTTTTTAGCTTTTTCAGCTTTCATCTCTTTTTTGGTTTTCATCTCTTTTTTAACATGTTTCTTTTTCTCAGTTTTTGCTTTTTTGTGATCTTTTTTTGCTTTAGCTTCTTTTTTGCTTTTCTTTACTTTTTTCTTTTCTGTTTTTTTTGCTTTTTCAGCCTTCTTTGACTTTTCGGCTTTTTTTGCTTTTTCAGCTTTCTCTGTTTCCGCTTTTTTGGTCATCTTCTCATGCTTTTCAGCTTTGACCGAAGCGTCAGTATTTGATGCAGCCATATCGACCGCCGACAATGAAGTAAGCCCTAGTATAAGTACAAGTGCAACGATTTTTTTCATGAAATTCTCCTGTGAGACAAATAAACACAATTGTGTTATCAAAATTCTATCCCAGAATTTGTAAACGTGCGGAAGCTATTTTTACAGAGTGATTGGGAGTGTAAAAAATAGAGATCTATCATCTTGAAATTGTAGTACAATCATAGATAAGTTTGATCATCTTGCATCAGGAGGCTGCGATGCCTTTAAAAAATTATTCTAGTATTTTTGTCGAGATAAAAAAGAGCAGATTTGTACGGATCCAGTCGCTGGTACTCTTCATCATAACCTACATAGACTGGACTATCTTGCCCTTTATAACAAAGCTTGAAGGTACTTATCTTCCCGTATATATGATCAGCATCTTTATGCTCATAGGAGCACTCGACGGCTTCATTCAGCCGCTTTTTAAGAACATACGCATCTATCATATCTATCTCTTTTCGATCCTCTTGGATATCGTGCAGATAGGCAGTTATCTGGTGTTTAGCGCTTCTATCATCATCTTTACCTACATTATCCTCAGTATATTTACGATCCAGGGTATCACGTTTGAGATAGCAAGGGTACATACGGTCGATTTTATGCAGGATGAGGATGTGGAACTCAAAGACTACCTGATGATAAGATCGTTCATCATCTCAGGTGCGATCATCGTCGGCGGTATAAGCAGTATTGTCTTTGACTATTTCAAGACAGATCTGAACATAATACTTATCTATCTTTCTGTTTTGGGAGTCATAGGGATCTTTTTCCAGTATAAGCTGTATAGAAAGTTTAAACACAAGAGCCTGAACTCTACAGTAGAGCTGCAAAAAGATAGAAAAGAGATATTTGAGAAGATAAGATACTAAGATATCTTATCTTAGAAGGTTATATGAATTTAGCGGATACCTCTTTTAAAATAGCATCGGCTTTTGGTGACATACCTTCATACTTCACTATTTTGACTCCGTAGTTTTTCATAGCGTTCGCAGTATTTTTACATGCGCGCTTTACTACGAGGTAGTCGCAGTCTTCTAAGACCTCTCCCATCTTAAAGTGCTGTGCTACATGTTCTGCATCATCGTCCCCGTGATCGCATACATGATCTTCATCATGTTCATGCTCGTCAAGATCGGTTCTAGGGTTGTTGCGTACCTCTTCGAGTTTAAATGAGCGGAACATCCCCGCTCCGTTCATATCAAAGACAGCAAATGCGGGTGTATGTCCGGCATTGCCAAAAAAAGTCAGAGTGTCATCTTTCACAGGAATAGCAATTTTCATATTTTTACCTTATAATATAATCTATATATGAGTATATCATAATTTGCTCTAATGACTATTATAAAACAGGTGGAATAATTTTACAGATCGGGAGGCGGCTTATGGGTTTTAAAAGATCATTTAAAAACAAGATAGCTGCCGTAGAAAGACTCTATAAAAAACTGCATCTGGACAATGATATAGAACTGCTGCATAAGTACCGCATAAACTTAAGAAAGCTCTACGCATACAGCGAGGTCTACGGTAAAAAAGCAGATAAAAAAAGCTCCGAAGAACTCTCAAGGATCTTAAAAAAACTTCTAAAACCGACATCTGCTTTGCGTGATCTGGATCTCTTTTTAGTCGAGATTGAACAGATGGAATGTGTGCCAAAAACGAAAACGAAACTCCATAAGATATTTACCTCCAAACGAGAGAAAAGGTTCCGCTCTTTTTTAAATGATGAAGAGTATAAGAAAAATATTAAGCAACTGAACTTCATGCTTAAAAAAAGCAAGCTGTTTATCTATAAGCTCGAAGATATCGATAAATATGCGATAATAAGCAAGATGGGCAGAAAAATATATGACAAGTTTCATAAAATCGACTACAATACATCACTGGAAGAACTTCATAACCTTAGAATAGAGTTTAAAAAGTTCCGCTATGCTTTGGAAGCTTACGAAAAGCACTTCAAACAAGATAAAAGTGTGTTTGACGGCATGTATGACCTAAAAGAGGTGCAGGAGTCGTTTGGGATCATTCAGGACAATAACAAGAGGCTCCAGTTTATAGATAAAGTAGAAAAAAAGTTTACAAAAAAAGAACTCAGAGAGCTAAAAGCATACTTTGACCTGAAGATCAGAGATGCAAAAAGAGAGCTGTTTACATTAATAAGTAAAGTAGGATAGAGCGGATGTTAGAATCATTATTGAACGAAGTATGGGTACAGCTGATCGTAGTGGTCATTGCAGGACTGTTGATAGGTCTGGAGATAAAAGAGTACAGAGTCCATCATGATTCCTCCTCAAAAGAGATAGGAAGTGTCAGGACATACTCCTTTATTGCTCTTATCGGGTTTATATTTGCAAAGATAGATATGCCGCTTTACATCATCGGGTATATCGCGATCCTTTCGCATTTTGCACTCTTTTACTACTTTAAACTGCAAAACAGCAGAACAGGGATACTTCTTTTTCTGCTGACCACGCTAGTCTACAGCTTCGGGATGATAGTCGTGAAGTTCAATGTATGGTTTTTGATAGTCGTCTTTGTCGCGATAGTCTTTATCTCCAATATTAACAGAAAACTGGAGCATTTTTACACGATATTCGATGAGAGAGAGATCGAGGTGTTTGCAAAACTTCTTCTTCTAAGTGCGGTCATCCTGCCTCTCTTGCCGCATGACAATATATCCGGTTTTATCCCCGTATCATACTTTAAGATCTGGGTTGCGGTCGTAGTCGTCTCGATGTTCTCTTATGTGGGATATATCCTTAAAAGATATATTTTTAAAGACAAGGGTTACCTGCTTACAGGTGTGTTGGGCGGGATCTACTCAAGTACGGCGACGACCATAGTCCTGGCAAAAAAAGCATCGTCAAACCGTACGCCGCATATCTTTGCATCTTCCATCATCATGGCGACGGCGTTTATGTACTTTAGACTTTTGGGTATCACTTACGCGTTTAACTATGATATCGCAAGCAGGCTGCTGATCCCGTTTGCCGTCTTGGCATTTCTTACGATGGGGATATCTTATGTCATGTACAAGCAGGCAGCTACCGAGATAATGACGGATACGGACAATGCCGTGGATAAAAACCCGCTGGAACTCTCTACGGCATTTATATTCGCATTTTTATTTATCGCTATGGCGGTACTGACGCACTTCGTGCTTTCAAGATACGGCGATATAGGGCTCAATGTCCTCTCATTCATAGTCGGGTTTACGGACATAGACCCGTTTGTGCTTTCTATCCTTTCGTCAAAATTCAATGTGACGATAGAAAACGCTTCGACGGCGATCATGATAGCAGTAGGAAGCAACAACATCCTAAAAGCTTTTTATGCGTATATATTCTCTAAAAACAAAGCAGGGATGTTAAGTGCAGCAGTGCTGATACTCTTAGGGGCGATAACGATAGGGATAGAGTTTATTTAGCTAACTCTATCGCAGCTTTAACGGCATTGATATAACTCAGCGTATGGGCTTTGTTCTGGTATGCGATGTCAAAAGCTGTCCCGTGATCCACGGATGTCCTTACTATCGGGAGATTAAGAGAGACGTTTATGCTCTCATCGAAGTAGAGCGCTTTAAGCGGTGCCAATCCCTGATCATGATACATCGCACAGATATACTGCACCGTGTCTCTGAAGTAGGGTGCAAAAGCGACATCAGGTACTATGGGACCGAAAAAGAGTTCCTTGCCGATCTTCTCATTAGCATTACGGATCGCTTTTTTGATCTCAAGTTCTTCGTTACCGATGGCGCCGTTATCACCTGCATGAGGATTAAGACCCAGTACCGCCACACGTTTGTCGCCTATGCTTTTATGTAGGTCGAGCAAAAAGGGTGTGAGTTTTTTCTCTTTTACATGTAAAGGCACTTCACGAAGCGGAATATGCTCGGTAAAGAGCGGGACGTAGAGTTTTTCGCATCCAAGCATCATGATCGCATCACGCTTAAAATAGTCGCGAAGCATATCTGTATGACCTTTGTACTCTAGACCTGCTTTCATCCATGCTTCTTTATGGATGGGCATGGTCACGACTGCGTCGCATTCATCTCTTTCGCAGAGTTTTATCGCTTCTAAAAACGAGAGATAAGAGTATGTTCCGCTCTCTCTGGTGACCTTTGCCGGCTCTATGGTGATGTCCAGATCGATAGACTTACATGTAAGCTCTTTATGCAGTTCTACACCTAAAAGTTTTGCACCCTCTTGTAAAACCTTTTTATCTACGCAGTAGACGGGATGACAGAGACGGCTTACTTCCTCGTGGGTTTTTAGAGCGATCTCCAGACCGACTCCGTTGATATCACCGATGCTGATGGCTATTTTTTTCATTGTACGTTTACAAGCCTTTTCATCTCTTTTACGGCTGCGTCTAGTCCCGTAAATACAGAACGTGCAATGATGCTTTGACCGATGTTAAGCTCGCTTATCTCTTTGATAGCCGTGATATGTTTGACGTTGATGTAGTTTAGACCGTGACCTGCGGCTACTTCAAGACCTAGCTCTTTTGCGTGCTTTGCACTCTCTTGCAGAGCAAGAAGTGATTTTTCAAGACGGGAAGCCAGCTCATAGCGAGGTAGTTCAAGCTCTTTTACACTGTGGTTTGAGTGAGAAAGTGAAGAGTTCAGCATTGCAAAAAGGTTCGCAAACTCTCCCGTATGCAGTTCGACCATCTCGGCTCCAAGCTCTTTACTCATCTCCATAGCTTCTTTTGTCGGATCGACAAAAAGCGAGACCGGGATAAGCGAGTCGTGAAGCTGCTCTATTGCGCGGGCTACTTCATCTTCGTTTTTAAAGATATCAAGACCGCCTTCAGTCGTTACTTCTTCACGTTTTTCAGGCACAAGTGTTGCACGGTGAGGCTGAAGATCACAAACGATGTTTAAGATGCTTTGGTTGACCGAACACTCCAGATTCACGGGAACACCGCTGGCTTTGATAATGTTTTTAGCATCGATATCCTGGATATGGCGTCTGTCTTCACGCAGATGGATAGTGATCTGGTCGGCTCCCGCCTGAACGGCAGTGTAAAGCCCCATCATGATGTCAGGGTCGTTTACGCGTCTTGCTTCTCTTAAAACTGCGATGTGATCAATATTTACTCCAAGTGTCATCTCTTAGTCCTTACTTTGTTGTCTTTTAGCATAAAACTCTTGTTTAAACTCTGCATATCTGTCGGCTAGGATCGCCTCTCTAGCCTGCTTCATAAGTGTCAGGTAATAGTGCAGGTTATGGATGGTCGCAAGTCTGAAGTATGTGATCTCACGGGCACGGAACAGGTGGTTCAGGTACGCTCTGCTGTAACGCTTACATGTAAGACAGTCACACTCCTCATCTACGGGTTTATCGTCTAGTTTAAACTTCGCGCCTTTGATGTTGAGTTTTCCAAAAGAGGTAAAAAGAGTCCCGTTTCTTGCATTACGCGTCGGCATGACACAGTCGAACATATCCACACCGCGCTCGATGTTTTCTATAAGGTCCTCGGGAGTCCCGACACCCATAAGATAGCGGGGTTTGTCTTCGGGCATATACTGTACGGTATGCTCTACCGTATCGTACATCTCCTGGTTGGCTTCACCTACACTTAAGCCCCCGATGGCAAAACCGTCATAGTCAAGGGCACAAAGCTCTGTCGCAGATTTTGTACGAAACGCTTTATCTGTCCCGCCTTGGATGATGGCAAAGATGTTCTGGTCTACGCCGACTCCCTCTTTTTGTTTTGCACGGAAATACTTGATGCTGTCCTGCGCCCATGCAGTCGTGCGCTCTATCGATACTTTGATACGCTCCTGAGTTGCAGGAAGTGCCACAAGGTCGTCAAGGATCATCATGATATCGCTTCCAAGATTGTGCTGGATGTCGATCACTTTCTCGGGAGTAAAAAAGTGTTTGCTTCCGTCGATGTGGCTTCTAAACTCTATCCCTCTTTCATTTGGTTTAGAGATATCGCTGAGGCTGAATGCCTGAAACCCGCCGCTGTCAGTCAAAAAGCTTTTCGGGTATGTAGTGAAACCGTGGAGTTTGCCCATCTTTGCCACTACGTCGTCTCCGGGACGAAGATACATGTGGTATGTGTTAGCAAGAATGATCTCAGCACCTAAAAGCTCGTTCATATCTGCCATATCAAGACCTTTGACGCTTCCCACGGTACCCACGGGCATAAAGACCGGAGTCTGGATAGTAGAGTGAGCTGTCTTGATGGTACAGGCTCTGGCTTTGCCTGATACTTTTTCTAATTTAAATTCCATAAAATCTCTTTAGTTCATAATGTGTGAAATTATAACATTCCTATATTAAGATGCAGTTATTTTAGATTTTAATATATATTGAGTTAATATTAAAATAATGCTACGATACAATATAGAACTATTCAAATAAAAGAGAAAACATGCATTATGTGATCGGCGATGTCCATGGATACTATAAAACACTGTTAGCTTTAGTCGAATTACTTCCGGCGGATGCTGAGCTTGTCTTTGTCGGAGACCTTATAGACAGAGGACCAAGGAGTGCGGAGGTCGTGAGGTTCATACGTGAAAACGGGTATGCCTGCATAAAGGGAAACCATGAAGACTTTATGGCGACCCTCGGACCTGAAGTTGTAAACTCTTTTTTAAACGACACCCCTTTGTATCTGACCAATCTTTGGCATACCAACGGAGGGATAGATACTCTTATCTCCTACGGTCTTTTGAAAATAGTCAACGGAAAACCTGAAAAAGTAAAGGATTATAAGCAGGCGCTGCTGGCTTTTGTGGACGACATGAAGTGGATGGAAAAACTTCCGCTTTACTTGGAATTCGGCATCAAGGAGTCGTTAAACAAGCCGATCATCGTCTCTCATGCTCCTATCGCCGATGTATGGGACATGCGTGATGAAGAAGAGATGTACAGCACCTTTCATAACGCCGCGATCACTAACCGTATCAATCCCGGAAGTGATGCTCCGATATTCAATATCTTTGGACATACCCCTGTAAAAAGAGGTGTGGACAGAAATCCTTACTATGTCAATGTGGATACGGGATGTTACTTGGAGAAAGACGGATACAAAAGGCTAAGTGCTTATTGTATCGAGACAGGTGAGACCGTAAGTGCCTGGAATGTCAAATAATCTTTTACCGCTGTCTCATCTTCTGCTATAATCTCGTCTATGAAAAAGATTCTAATAATCAGTGACAGTGAAATCGGTAACCATTTTATCGAGCGTGTCGTAGATACTTATACAAGCGATAATATATATTATGTAGTGCAGATGAAAGCTACCGAATATGAAAATGCGAATCCTGCACGTTTTAAATTTTACGAGTTTGACCCGACAAGTCTTTATAAACTTTCAAACCTGTTAAAGATGGAGTTCGTCCAAGTCGTCATAGCTATGGATAACCTCTCAGATGTAGAAGTTACTATCAAGAACATAAGAACAATCAAAAAACAGCTTCGTATCATCGTTCTAGATCAGTGGGATATACAAAACCAAGACTCAAACGTAGTCTATGTCAAACAAAACGAGATCATGGCTTCAAGACTCCTTGATTACCTTCCAAATGTCCCTGTTATCGCGCAGAACGTGGGTCTGGGCGAGGGTGAGATCATGGAAGTCCTTGTCCCTTTTGGAAGCTCTTTTGTCTACCGCCATATCGGTGTTATCGAGCAAAACAGATGGAGAATAGTCGCCATCTATAGAAACCGCGAACTTCTGATGCCTTCAAGCAGACGTATGATCCATCCAAACGACCTTCTGCTTTTAGTTGGTGAACCTTCTGTACTAAAGTCTGTTTATCGTGCTATCAAACGTGAACTCGGGCAGTTTCCAGAGCCTTTCGGTTCAAATCTTTACCTCTATATCGACATGGAAAAAGAGAATGCGGATAACATAAAAGACCTTGTCCGCCGTGCACTTTTCATCCATAAAAACTTTAAGCACAAGCTTTATATAAAGATATATAATCCAAATGATATCGATCTGCTTCGTCATATAAAAGATATGAGATCAGACAGTGTCAGTGTAAATATAAACTACAACGACGACCTAGAGATAGAAGATATCTTCCATGCTGATGTCAGAAGATATCATATCGGTCTTGTGATGGTCTCAAAAGATATATTTAAAGACAATGAGACGAGAAACATGCTTTACGATGCTCATGTTCCTGTGCTGAAGATCGCAGACAGATCGTTTTCAAAACTCAAAGACGCACTTGCGATACTTACCGAAAACAGGGACTTAGAGAAGGTTTCTACGACGATCTTCGATATCTCTTCACAGATGGGATTCAACTTAGAGCTGTTTAACTATACAAACGAAAAGGATGAATATAAAGAGCAGGTGATAGAACATTTCAACAACCTTGCGACCATCTTTTCTAAGTCTATTAAGATCACTGAGAGCGAGAGCAATCCTATACGTGAACTGAGACAAAAAGAGAACTTTTTACAGGTACTTCCTTTTACGAAAAAAATGACAGGCAGACATCTGTATTCGATCTTTTCGACAGACAGTGAAAGACTCTATTATAAACTTGATGATTTTCATCAGATCTTTATCCCCGTCCAGCTGTAAAATATCTAGAAAACGTCCATTTCACAGACTTTTAAGCAAAAATAAAGTATTATCTAAAAAATTACTTTATGGACGTAAAAATGGTCGTAGATATTGCTCTTAAAAAAGTTGTAGACAATTCATATAAAATAACAATCGATAAACTTCAAGATATGCACTTTGATAAAAAAGTGGCGATAATAACAAATCCTACCGTTGCAGGACTTCACCTAAAATACCTTTTAAACACTATTTCTGCAAAAGAGCTGTATATCATAACTATACCCGATGGTGAGCAGTATAAAAATCAAGAAACGATAGATATGATACTCGAAAATCTTTTTAACCACCGTTTTAACCGTAACTCTCTTCTTATCGCTTTTGGAGGCGGTGTTATCGGTGATATGACTGGTTATGCGGCAAGCATCTACCAAAGAGGGATAGATTTCATACAGATACCTACGACTCTGCTGTCTCAAGTGGACGCAAGCGTAGGCGGCAAGACGGGGATGAACAACAAGTTCGGTAAAAACCTTGTCGGTGCATTCCATCAGCCTCAAGCAGTTCACATAGACCCGTACTTCCTATCGACTCTTCCTTCACGCGAGTTTGGAACAGGTATTGCCGAGATAGTAAAGATGGCAGTGACTTTTAATGAAGAGTTCTTCTTATGGCTTGAAGAGAGTGATCTAAACGACTCGACTCTGCTTGCCGAAGCGATAAAAAAAGCGGTCGAGACAAAAGCGAATGTAGTATCTCAGGATGAAAAAGAGAAGGGACTTCGTGCAGCACTGAACTACGGACATACATTCTGTCATGTCATAGAAAATGAGACAAATTATAAGACGTACCTTCACGGAGAAGCCGTAGCGATCGGTATGGCAATGGCAAATGATGTTGCAGTAAAACTTGGACTGTTAACAGAACATGAAGCGATGAGGATCAAGAACATCCTGCTCAAATACCATCTTCCGATAAGTTATGATGTAAAAGACGTAGATGCGTTTTATGATGCGTTTTATCTTGATAAGAAAAGTTCTGACAGTGCCATCACATTCATTCTGCCTGAGCATATCGGCGGCGTGAAGATAACAGATGAGATTGATGTATCGGTTATCAAAGATGTTCTGACATCTTACAAGGCTCATTAATGCAAAAACTGCTTATCGCTTTACTTTTTATCTTAACTGTCTCTGCAGCAGCAGCGCAAAACAAAGATAACAATAAAACAGACCCTGAGTTTGTAAAGCAAAAACAACATCTTATTCAAGAGTATACGGCGACACTTGCTGCCATCGATAACGATATACCGGCAGACAGCGTATGGATGAAAAACTACAGTTCATACCTGACTTCCATAGAGGTCAAAAACAACCTTGCCGAAGTACGTGCAAAGATAGCAAAGCTTTCAAAAAACAACAGATACGGTCAAAACATCGATGAACTGAGTGCTCTTCGTTCTAAAGAGAACATCCTTTCAAACCAGATGATGCAGTTAAAAGGCAAGGATACGACACCTTTTGCAGAACTGCTTACACCGCCGGAGATCGGAGAGATACCGCCTATCAACAACCCTTTAGATATCTTTACGGGCTACTCGTTTATAAAGCAGTTGAGTAACAACCATGAGGATTATATAAAGCAAAAAGACCGTTTGAAAAGATTGATAGAACTGTTAAATATCAAAAAAGGGGTCTATGAAAATCTTATTGTCCTGCAAAAAGACAAAAAGACTCAAGAATCACTTGAAGCGCTGAAAAAACAGCTTGACAGATTTACGATCGCTCTTGATACGATCAATATCACGGACAGTGTCTACAAAAAACGTATAGAAGTGATCGAGATCAACCTCAATAAAAAGATCGAGGAGCAGATGTATAAACTGACGAAGATAGGGATTATCGTAGTCAGCCTGTTTATCCTGTCGTTCTTGATAAAACTGATCATAAAAAAATATATAACGGATAATGAGAGATTTTATACGGCAAACAAGATCATCACGTTTACAAATTTTACACTGATCCTGTTGATCCTCTTTTTCAACTACATAGAGAATGTGGCCTATCTTGTGACCATACTCGGGTTTGCATCTGCGGGTATCGCCATCGCGATGAAAGACTGGTTTATGAGCATCCTTGGATGGCTTGTCATAGTCTTCGGAGGAAGCATACATGTAGGCGACAGGATACGTGTGGATATGGACGGTATGGTGTATGTGGGTGACGTACTGGATATCTCGCTGCTTCGTATTACGATCTTAGAAGATATCACACTGAGTTCATACCATAAGAACCGCCGTGCGGGACGTATCGTATTTATCCCGAACAACTATGTCTTTACAAGGATGATCGCAAACTATACCCACCACTCGTTAAAGACTGTTTGGGACGGGATCGATATAACCATAACATTTGACTCAAACCATAAAAAAGCGCTCAATATCTGTAAAGAGATCACAAGAAAATACTCTAAAGGGTATACGGATATTACACGTAAACAGCTCAACAAACTAAGAAACAACTACAGTCTGAAAAACACGAATGTCGAACCGAGAATATTCTCTTTTATCGAGCCAAACGGTGTGGTGATAAGCTGCTGGTATCTTACAAACGCTTACGGTACATTGACTCTAAGAAGTACGATCTCGCTTGAGATCGTAGAAGAGTTCAACAAAGCAGGCGATATTACCATCTCTTATCCGACACAAAAACTCTATATGGAAGAAGTATAGATGAAGAAAAAAGTCTATTTTAAAACATTCGGATGCAGAACGAATCTTTTTGATTCTCAGGTAATGATGCAGAATCTGGAGGATTTTGAGATCACGGAGAACGAAAACGAAGCAGATGTAGTCGTAGTCAACTCATGTACCGTTACAAACGGTGCGGACACGACTGTACGCTCATACGTGAACCATATAGAAAAAGCTGTCGGTGCAAAGGTGTTTTTAACAGGATGCGGGGCGCATACAAAGGGCGAGAATCTTTTTGAAAACAAGAAGGTCTTTGGAGTGTTCGGTCAGAGCGAGAAGAAAAAGATAAACACGCTTTTAAAAGAGAACACACCGTTTTACGAACTGGGCGATCTGAACTTCGTAGACGATGCAGTCGTGGGTGAGTTCATAGGCAAGAGCAGGGCGTTTATCAAGATTCAGGAGGGGTGTAACTTCAGATGTAATTACTGTATCATCCCTTATGTACGCGGTGATGCGAGAAGTCTGGATGAAAAACGCATTTTGGAGCAGGTCTACAGACTTGCAACTAACGGTTTCGGCGAGTTTATCCTTACAGGTACGAACGTAGGAAGCTACGGAACAGGCGAGGGTACGAACATCGCACAGCTGATGAAAAAGATGAGTCAGATCCGCGGTGTCAGACGCATACGAGTGGGAAGTCTGGAGCCGATCCAGGTCAATGACGAGTTCAAAGAGATACTTGATGAGCCGTGGCTTGAACGTCACCTGCACATCGCACTGCAGCATACATCACCGCAGATGCTAAAGCTTATGAACAGACGTAACCGATATGAGAACGACGTCAAACTTTTCGATATGCTTGCGCAGAAAGGTTTTGCTCTTGGAACTGACTATATAGTCGGACATCCGGGAGAAAGCGAAGAGTTATGGAAAGAGGGGATAGAAAACGTTAAAAGACTTCCACTTACGCATGTCCACGCTTTTACCTACTCAAAACGTGACGGAACACCTTCTGCGACGATGAAAGATGAAGTAAACGGGCAGATCGCAAAAGAGCGTCTGCATGAACTTACCTCTGTTATCGATGCAAAAAATCTGGAGTTTAGAAAGACTCATAAAGTCGAACTTGATGTTTTGATAGAAAGCCAGAGAGATGACGGCTTATATCAGGGGTTTGACCAATATTTTAACAAAGTAGTTGTAAAATCAGATGAAGACTTAAGTGGAAATTGGATTACATGTAAAGATTACACTCTAAAGGATGAATACAATTATGCTGAGATCTAAGTTCAACAATATAGCCATCTACGTATCAGCTTTTATTATTATAGCACTTATACTTTTTGCAGTCTTGCGTGATACGTCAGAGCCTATAACACTTCGTGATGCCCAGAAACTTTTAGAAAACCATAACGTTACAAAAGTCATAGCGACAAAAGAGTACGTCTTTTTAAAGACCGATAATGCTCTTTACAAGATCGCTAGTTCTCAGGTCTCTCCGAAGATGTTTGTTGACTATGAAGTAGAGATCGAAAGCGGACCAAATCCGCTTGTTTATGTTCTTTTACTGATCTTAGTACTCGGTATCGGATCATTTGCCTTTAGATGGTACCAAAAGAATAGAACTGTTCTAAGTACGTCGAGTGCAGGGAACTCGACAGCTCCTATCTCGTCAAATGAACCCATCCAAGCCATACGTCCAAATATCTCTTTTGAAGATATAGGCGGGATCAGCGAAGTCAAGATAGAACTCTCAGAGATCATAGACTTTATGAAAAATCCGAAACGCTATAGAAATTTCGGTGCGAGGATGCCAAGAGGCGTACTTTTAGTAGGACCTCCGGGTGTCGGAAAGACGATGATCGCTAAAGCCGTGGCAAAAGAGGCAGATGTGCCGTTTTTCTATCAAAGTGGTGCTTCGTTTGTACAGATCTATGTCGGGATGGGTGCAAAGCGTGTGCATGACCTTTTTACGGCTGCAAAGAAGAATGCGCCTGCGATCATCTTTATAGACGAGATCGATGCCGTAGGAAAAAAACGCGACGGAAACCGCAATGATGAGCGTGAAGCGACACTCAATCAGCTGCTTACCGAGATGGACGGTTTTGAGGAATCAAGCGATATCATCGTGATCGCAGCGACAAACAAGATCGATGTCCTCGACAGCGCGCTTCTTCGTGCGGGACGTTTTGACAGACGTATATTCGTCGATCTGCCTACAAAACGCGAGCGTGCTTCGATCATCTCCAAATACCTTGCAAACATTCCCAACGAAACGGATATAGATGCTCTTGCAAATATGACGGTCGGTTTTAACGGTGCTTCTCTTGCAGCTCTTGTAAATGAGGCTGCACTTCTTTCCCTGCGCCAAAACGGTGCAAGAGTCACGATGGAGCATTTTCATCAGGTAAAAGACAAAGTCATATTTGGTAAAAGAAAACTTCTGATACTAAACGAAGAGCAAAAAGCACACCGTGTATGTTATCAGGCAGGAAAAGCGGTAGCTGCGACTGTTTTTAATATAGATTTTGAGAAACTGCTTCTATCTAATGAGTCTATGACTCCGCCTGTCACTACACCGCTTTTAAAACATGAGATAGAGTCACGTATAAAGATGCTGCTTGCCGGAGTAGCTGCATGTGAGTTGCAGTTTGGCGAACACTCAAGCAGTGCGAAGGTCGATCTTGATGAAGCAAAACAATCTATAAAAGAGATGATAGACGATTTTGGTATGGGTGAGGCTCTGTATGCATCTAAAGAGCAGGAAGACGCTCTTTTAGACAAGCTTTATCATGAGACAAAAGAAACGATGAGCAGTTTAAATAGTGTGCTAGAATATGTAGAAGCAATACTTTTTGAACGTGAGAGCATCACTAAGAACGAGATTAGAAGGAAATTAGATGGTCTACTATAGCGGTTTTTCATTAAAAGACGATATCTCTTTTTTCAAGCAATACATAAAAGAGAGCGAGTATACGGTAGCAGGATTTAGTTACGGTGCCATCAAAGCATTTGAGTACACACTTTCATGTGCAGACCGAGTAGATACGCTGCAGCTCTTCTCACCTGCATTCTTTCAGACAAAGCCTGAGCAGTTCAAGCGTATGCAGTTAATGGCGTACAAGAAAGACAAAGCGAAGTATCTGAGTCATTTCATAAAAGGGTGTTTTGAACCGCATGAGTTGAAAAAGACCATACATGTAGAGACAAAAGCAAGTGAACTGGATGAACTGCTTCATTATGAATGGGATCCGGAAAAACTAAAAGATATCGCACTATGCGGTGTCTCTATAGAGGTATATCTCGGTAGCGAAGACAAGATAATAGATGTCCAAGGTGCAAAAGAGTTCTTTTTGCCTTATGCGACTACACATGTTATAAACGGTGCAAACCACTTTTTACAATTAAAATAATAAGGATAATTTTTTATGGCAGAGATCAAGATCGGTGTTATCACGGCAAGTGACAGAGCAAGTGCAGGCATATACGAAGATATTTCAGGGGTGGCTATCCAAGACACGATGAAAGACTATCTTATCAGCGAATTCGAGATAGAGTACAGATGTATTCCCGATGAACAGGAGAAAATAGAAGCTACGATGAAAGAACTTTGTGACGAAGCAGGGTGCTGTCTGGTCGTAACAACAGGCGGAACAGGTCCGGCACTTCGTGATGTGACACCGGAAGCGACTGAGAACGTGTGCGATAAGATGATGCCCGGTTTTGGCGAGCTTATGCGTCAGGTCAGTCTTCAGTATGTTCCTACTGCTATTCTTTCTCGCCAGACAGCAGGAATCAGAGGAAAGTCTCTTATCATCAACCTTCCGGGTAAACCGAAGTCTATCCGCGAGTGTCTAGACGCGGTATTTCCTGCTGTTCCTTACTGTATCGACCTTATCGAAGGGCCGTATATTGAGACAAATGAAGAGGTCATAAAAGCGTTTAGACCAAAACAGACGAAGTAAATTCTTTAAAAAAATAAAATTATTTACCAGAGCTTGGGGCCCATGTCTAAATGGGTCAGATAGACTCTGAGATCAAACTCGTATTGATGATACTCAGGCTCCATATTGGTGCATAGGCTGTAAAAAGCTTTATTGTGCTCTTTCTCTTTAAAGTGGGCAAGTTCATGTACCACTATCATCCGTAAAAACTCTTCAGGCATATTTTTAAATATCGAAGCGATCTTTATCTCATTTTTGGCTTTGAGTTTCCCACCTTGTACACGTGAGATGTAGTAGTGTGTGCCAAGGGCATTATGAATGACATTGAGTTTTGGGTCATAGTGGACTTTTGCAAGAGGGGACGTCTTTTTCATAAACTCATTTTTAAGCTCTTGGGCATACTCATAAAGCTGTTTATCACTTTTGATGCTATGGGGCGTTTTATATTTGTTTAACAGGTATGTTTCAAGCTTGTTCTGCTCTATAAGCTTGAGGACACTTTGCTGTGTCTGCTCATGATAGTGACTAAGATATTTGAGTTTTTTATTCTGCATAGGAGTATTCGTCGCGTTATAACGAGATTCTAATTCCTACAGGGCAGTGGTCCGACCCCATAACATCAGGCAGGATGAAAGCATCTTCAAGGTTTTCAGCCAGATCTTCAGAGATAAAGAAATAATCGATCCTCCATCCTGCATTATTCGTACGTGCATTAAAACGGTAACTCCACCAGCTGTATGCATCTTCGATGTCGCCGTGAACATATCTAAAGGTATCTATATAACCGTGAGAGAGCAGTTTATCTATCCATGCTCTTTCAATAGGCAAAAAGCCTGAGCGTTCGGAGTTTGCTTTCGGGTTTTTCAGATCTATCTCACGGTGAGCCGTATTGACGTCGCCGCAGATGATGATCGATTTTCCCTCTTCACGAAGTTTTTCGCAGTAGTTTAAAAAGTCATCATAGAACTTCATCTTCAGTTGCAGTCTTTCATCATCTTTTTGACCGTTTGGAAAATAGACGTTAAAAAGAACGACATCTCCAAAGTGCTGCTCGATGATGCGTCCTTCGTTCATAGTATCGATATCTTTACATGTAGAGTTATAGTCGCTTTTGAGTGCAGAAAACGTTGCGGTTCCGGAGTAGCCTTTTCTATCGGCGCTGTTGATGATCACTTCATTGTGCTGTTTAAGAAACAGGGTGTCCGGGATCTGCTCAGGCAGGGCTTTTATCTCCTGAAGACATAAGATGTCCGTATCTCTCTCATCAAGCCATTTAAGTGCTTCTTTGGTGGCTATAGCACGTATTCCGTTGACATTCCATGAGATGATTTCGATTGAGTCTGACATTTTTATTCCATATTTTAATTGATGAAATTATAACTAAATATTAGTTGCTTATTTGATCATATAAATAATAAACAACAATATCTAATTCTAATTTAATTGTAAATTTTTATTCTTCTTCTATAGTATACATACAAACCAGTCGTTATGTATAAGACTAGATGACTAAAACTAAATAAAACTTATCTGGAGAGGGTGTTAAATGAACATAGCAATACTTGAAAATGATATTAATACAGCAAGTTTTCTGGAAGAAACAGTAAAACAGCTCGGTCATAATGTAATTGGTAGCTTTTATAATGCCAATGATTTAATTAAGGCAATAAATAAAAATTACATAGATCTTTTTTTACTGGATATTAATATAGAAGCTACTATTGACGGTATTGATTGCGCAAGACAAATTTATACGCATAATAAAGATATTAAGATAGTGTTTTTAACAGCTTATAAAGATACCAGGATTATTACTCAAGCAAGTGTCGTTTCGCCTATAGGATACTTAATAAAACCTATTGACAAGTTTGATATTGAAGCTATTTTAATGGTTGTAGATACAAATATAAATACTCCTATTCCTGCTAACTCTAAGCAAATATTATTAAAACAAGGATGTATATTTGATTTGGAAAAATCAATAATTAATAGCAATGGAAAAATAATTACATTAACAAAAAATGAGATCAAGTGTTTATGCTCATTGATTAAAAATAAAAATAGCTGTATTAGTGCGGAGCAACTAATGCTAAATATTTGGGGTAATACAGATGAAAGAATATCTTCCTTAAGAGAACTTATATTCAGATTAAGAAAAAAAATACCGGATTTACCACTTAATAACATACCAAGAGTCGGATATATATTACTAAATACTATGTTTTAGCTCTAAGAAATATTCTTCTAATTCCAATCTTATTTGGAACTTCTATTATTTAAAATGTGTTTATTTAATTATAAACACTAAATAATGTTATTAAGAAGAAAGAACTTCTTAATGCACTAAAGGAGTCGGTATGTAAAGTTTTAAAGAAGTACAGTTAATAATAAGGCGTTAAAAAGTGATATTAAACCAATAAAAAAAGGTGTGATTTTGATTAAGCTAACACAATTGGTAACTGCAATTCAGGGTGCGGTAGATCAAGCCATGGAAACAGTTTCCAGAGAAAACATTAATACGTTGTTGGGATATTTCCATCAGACAAAAAATATTGATGCATCAGAAAAAAGTCTAGATTTGACAGATATTGAGCATTTAACACCAAGGTCTGTGCGTATGAAGTATCCAAAACTAACTCCACAAGGGCCAGTTGAACATTTTGTATCGGTTCCGCTTATTACATTAGTACCGGTACCAGCTCTTCAACTTGATGATGTCAAGGTGGAGATGGATTTAGAAGTGATGGAGGATAACGGTGAGGTAATGGTAGGTTTTCCGCAACCAAAAAAAGGTGGGTTATTACGTTCTTCCAAAGACAGTAGTAGCATACCAAATGCAAAAATTACAATTACCATAAAGGCTGATGAAAAATCATCAGGAGTTCAAACCATAGTAGAGGGATACAATAAAACTTTACGGGCACAGATTCCACATTAATTTTAAAACAAATTAACAAAAAAAGGATATACGATGGCAGTAGAAAGTCAAATTTTATCAATGGGACAACAGTTTTCAGGTCTTCCAATGGGAGCACTTATAGGTGGACCGTTAAAGTCAGCCGCAGAGGCCAACCAACAAATGGCAATGACACAATTGATGTTTATGATGGATACTTGTTTTACGCAAGATGCAAACGATAAGTCAAAATATGAACCGGTAATGATTAGTATGACACTTAAAAGAAGTGTTGTACAGCCATCTTCTACTGAAGGTCAAGCACCGACTATACAACAAACGTCAACGGCTTTTGAGTTGCCTATTTTGACTATTATTCCTTTAAACTCACTTGCAGTAGATGATGTGAGTGTCAAGTTTGAGATGGAAGTAAAATCAAGTTATGCACAAGACAATTCTACAACGGAATCTTCTTCTACAGCAATGAAAGCAGACTTGACTGCATCTGCGAAGATAGGACCGTTTAAAGTTGAAGTTCACGGAAGTGTTTCCCATAACAGTAGTAGCGAAAACAAATCGGATACACACTACTCGCAAAGTAATTCGGCAAGATATGAAGTCTCTGTACATGCAGGACAACTTCCTTTACCGCAAGGTGTGAAAACAATCATTGATGCATATGCTAAAAATGTTTCACCTATTGTTCTTCCTACAACAACACCGACACCAACGCCGCCGCCAGCTGGCTAACAGTGTAGAAGCAAATTATGTTAGTAGAGATAGAATGTCCGGCATGTAAATTAGGACATATCTCCTTTGAGCCACACTTGCTGGCTCAGGGTGCATCGTTTAGCTGTAATAGTTGTGGAGCAGAAGTTTCTGTTACACAAGATAGTAAAGATGTACTGAAAAACAGTGTATCAAAATATGATAGATACAAAGAAAAACTTCTAACTCTTCAAAAAGATGGAAATAACCCTTTGTAAATTAAGAAATAATGAAAAGGATAGAAAATGATTTTATATGGAAATGAGCATAAAGATAGAGTAGAAGCTCTTGCTACAGTATTACATGAAGAGTCAAGAGCAGTGGCGAGCTTGGCAAGATCAAGTGATGGTATTGTACCGGTAGAAAGCGCTGATGCAATACTTACTGTTTGGGGGCATAGTGGTGATGCAACTAAGTTTTCTGAAATGCTGGATGTTGAGTTTGGTGTATTAATACAAGCATGGAAAAAGAAAAATCCAAGTCTAAAAAGTGTTGAACTTATAACATGTGATGCACAGCATAATACGGTTCCTTTAGCAGGTTATGCAAAACGTGTTGCTAAATTTGTTGAAGAAAAGTATAAAGATATTACTATCAAGGCACTGCCTGTTGGTCAAAATCCTGATGATAGATCTATACTTTGGGCTAATGCGGGTACAAGAACATTTTGTTATATTACATCCCCTTCTCAAGAAACTTTTAATCATGCAAATCAGCGATTACAAGCACTTGGACCAACTTATCATAACGATTTATCAGAAGTGGGAAATGCTATGGCAAAAGAGAGAGAACTATCTACTCCAAACAATTTCACAGTAAATTTTGGCGGTTTTAATAACCTCCGTGCAAGTTTAAATGTTATCAAGTCATAATTAAACTTTACTGAGTTATGGGCAGCTTTAGGCTGCCTTGTAAGTAGTTATATGAACTTTTAATTCTAATCTTATTGTATGGATCTACTATTTTAACATCATATGATAGGAGATAAAGAGTGTATATATTCTTACAAATCATGAAATGGTCTATTATAGTACTTAGTGCTTTGTATATACTCTTTATTTTCTTGACGAGACCGGTATTAGACTCAAAAAGCATTCCACAAAATATACAAAAAAGTATGTCACCTCTTGCAGGTATAGATGTTTCATACTATCAAGGTACGGTGGAGTGGAGTAAAGTTTTGACAGATAATGTTCATTTCGTCTATTTAAAAGCTACTGACGGCATTACTTATACTGATCCAATGTTTCATGAGAACCAAAAAACTTTAATGAATTCTAAGGCCGTGTATGGTGCATATCATTTCTTTGAGCCTAAAGACAGCGGTGTAAAACAAGCAGAAAACTTCCTAACACAAGTGCAAATCCATAAGAATATGTTACCACCGGTACTTGATGTTGAAATAACACAAGGTGTGGCTAAAGAACTTCTCAAAAAACATGTTAGAGAATGGCTGGAAACTGTTAGCAAAAAATTTGATTGTAAACCTATTATTTATTCATATAGCAGCTTTTACGAGCAGAATTTAGAGACAGATTTCGTAGATTATCCTGTGTGGATAGCGGACTATACAAAAAAGCCGAATATATTAAAGGGAGAACCAAAATTCATTATATGGCAACATACTCAAAAAGGAGATATCGTCGGCATAAATTCAATGGTAGATAAAAATTTATTTTTCGGTAACTATAAGAATCTTGAGGCGATTAAATGTAAAAAAGAGAGTGAGAAAGAAAATGAGTAATGAACAAATATACAGATACTTTTTGCTTACGTTTGGATTGTTCTGTCTAATTGTACTGATACTGATATATTTTTCGATTATATCAACTTCACAATGGATAGGAGATGGTGAAATAATCGGATATATTAACAGCTATTTTACTGAATCTCAAAAATTCGCACGTCAAGACCTTATTGTATTACTAGAACTTCATTCATTTATTACTCCTGCAATTCATACATTGGTTGGGGCAAATAAAGATATGTTGAGCTCTTTTAGTAAGCTAATATCTGATACAACCGAAATTTATACGTATGCAATAATCGCTATAGAAATAATAAAATATTTACTAATCATAAGTGAAGCTATAACACCTTGGCTTTTTGAAGTTTTATTGTTTACAGGGGCAATATTTGGAGTGTATCACAGTCTTTTTAATTGTACTGGAATATATATGACTTTATGTAAGAAATTTATAAAAGCAGTTGCTATTGTGTTTTTTATTTTACATATACTTCTTCCGTATTCTCTTTATATTACAGCTCGGTTTTCAAAAAATATTATAGAAAAAGACAGAGTTGAAAGTCGGACAATGTTGCATAATTTATATGATCAGATGTACTATACAAATGATTTCAGAGATAAAATATCACTTGAAAGGATAGTTTTAAAACTTCCGTATAAAATAGAAGTAATGATAAAATATTATACAAAATATGTAGTTATTACAGGATTAGAATTTATTATTTTACCTATAGTTTTATTTCTTGTTTCTGTTGGTATTTTAAGATTGGTTATAAAAGAGGAATATATATAATATATTAAAGTCGATATTCCCAAGCAAAGCTTAGGAATAAATGTAAATTAGATGAAGTCTACGTTTGTAACGTGGTGCTTTAGACCTAACTCGTCAGGTGTACAACCAAGAGCAAGTCCTAACATCTGTTGCATATGAAGTACCGGAAGTGAAACTTCACGGCCGATCGCTTCAGAAGCGTGACCAGTCTGCGTATCAAGTTTTAGGTGACATAGAGGACATGGTGTTACCATCCAGTCCGCATTGCCGTCCATTGCACCTGCAACAGCATTTCCAGTAAGAACAGCAGCAGTATGAGGTGCTTGAAGTTCTGCGTGGAAACCACAACATTTGTTTTTCTCTACATAATCAACGTTCATCCCGCCACACGCGATGATAAGATCATCAAGTGAAGTAGGGTTGTAAGGGTTTTCCGCACTTTTGTGAGATTCGTTTTGAAGCTCAGAAGGGCGGATGTTGTGACAACCGTAAAACGGTGCGATATTGAACTGGCTAAGAGGTTTTACAACCATCTTTTTGATCTTATCAAGACCAAAGTCATCGATAATAGCGTACAGGAAGTGAGTGATGTCAGAAGTACCTTTGTACTCTAAACCTACCTCTGCAAGTTTCTCGTTGACTCTCTTTTTAAGGTCAGCGTTATGATCAAGTCTATGTTTTGTCATAGCCGTGTTTAGCTGACATGTATTACAGATAGTGACCATTGTAAGACCGTGTTTCTCAGCATAAGCGATATTACGAGCATTTAATACTAAAGATAAAAAATCATCGTAATCCTGCAGGTGAGAAGCACCACAACAAGAAGCTTCAGTAAGTTCTACAAGATCGATTCCAAGTTTATCTGCAACAGCCATTGTTGACATCATCTGCTCAGGAGTACTCTCTTTAGCGGTACAACCTGTAAAAAGTGCATATCTTAATTTTTTCATCGCTTTTACTCCTAGAACTTAGCTGTTGATGATGATTTAACAAGCTTTTTAATCTCATCTAATTTATCTGCTTTTGGCATATTCCAAGGTAGTACGATCTTACCTTTTTTAAACATTTTGATCGCTACAGGAACATGTTTTAATACACCGATATTTCCTTCAGAGTAGCGAACAAGTTCACCCTCATCCAAGATACCGTGTTTTGCGATAGAGTGTTTGAACCCTACAGCATGGCGAGTAGCGACATTGTTTGAAGCAACGCCTTTAGCAAAGATCATGTTATGAAGTTTCGTGATCTTCTCGATCGGATTGACCTCTTTAGGACAAGCTTCTTGACATTCAAAACATTTTACACAGTCCCAAACACCTTGAGCTTCCTGGTTGACTTCACTGATACGAGATGTTCCGGCTTCATCACGGACATCCGCTTCAAAACGGTAAGCTGCTGCAAATGCTGCAGGCCCGATGAAGTCTTCGTTGATCTCGACTGCAGGACATGCATAGTGACATGCACCACATTGGATACAAAGATCTGCATCAAGTAGTCTTTCAGCCTCTTCAGGAGAGACTAGATGCTCGTTTTCAGGGTTTTCGTCGATCTCACTTACAAGGTACGGCTGTACTTGTGCATGTTTCTCCCAGAAATCACCCTTATCGATGATCATATCTTTGACAGCGCGTTTGATGCTTAGAGGCTCTATCGTGATCTCGTTACCGAAAAGTTCGATCATATCGTTCATGCTCTCTTTACATGCAAGAGTGGAACGTCCATTTACTTTGATAGCACAAGCCCCGCATATACCGTGACGACAACTACGGCGGTAAGAAAAGCTACCGTCGTGATCCCATTTGATTCTGTTTAATATATCTAGTACAACCTCTTCAGAAGTGACTTCCATCTTATACTCTTTATAGTATGGAAGATAATCCTCGTCAGCATTGAAACGAAATACTTTAAAAGTTACATCTTGTGTAGTAATTTTATGAGTACCCATATCTGTAATCCCCTTAGTAATTTCTTGCTTTTAACTCATGTTTACCAAGAGTTACAGGCATATAGTCAAGTTTTAAACTACCGTCTTCATTCATATACGCCATCGTGTGTTTTAAGAAGTTCTCATCATCACGTGTAGTGAAGTCTTCTCTATAGTGAGCACCGCGGCTCTCTTTTCTTGCAACCGCACATTCGACGATAAATGCAGAGTAATCAAGCATGTGACCAAGTTCGATCGCTTCTTGAAGTTCAGTATTGAACACTTTAGATTTATCTTGGATACGGATGTTTTTAAATCTCTCGCGTAACTCTTTTACTTTTCTAACCGCTTCTTCTAAAGACTCTTGAGTTCTAAATGCACCGGCATTATGAGTCATACTGTCTTGAAGTTCTGCACGTAGACCAGGAACTGTTTCAGTACCGTTGTTGTTAAGGATCCATTCGATCTCGCCTAGAGCAGTCTGTGCATCTTCTGCAGTCGCTTTTCTTAGTGGGATACTGTCGATCTCTTCAACCATTGTCTTACCGACAAAACGTCCGAAAAGAAGTGCTTCAAGAACAGAGTTCGCACCTAGACGGTTTGCACCGTGTACAGATACACATGAACATTCGCCCGCTGCATAGAAACCTTCTACGAACTCATCGTTGTTTTTACGAACGTGTCCAGGAATATCTACCGGGATACCACCCATAGAGTAGTGCGCCGTAGCAGAGATAAGGATCGGCTCTTTGATCATATCAAGACCCAGGAATGTGATCGCAAGATCACGAAGTTCCGGTAGTCTTTCCATAATAAGGTCTTTTCCTAAGTGTGTTACGTCAAGGTAAACAGCATCTTTTCTAGGACCTACACCGCGGCCTTCACGGATCTCGTTCATGATCGCACGGCTTACGACGTCGCGTGATGCAAGCTCAAGAGCGTTTGGAGCATATCTCTCCATAAATCTTTCGCCGTTAGAGTTGAAAAGGCGTCCGCCTTCACCACGAGCAGCTTCAGAGATAAGAACACCGTTTCCAGAAAGTCCAGACGGGTGGAATTGAACGAATTCCATATCTTCTAGAGGAAGACCGTGACGAGCCACGATAGAAAGACCGTCACCAGTGTTTGCATGTGCATTTGAGTTGATCTTGAATGAACGAGCGTAACCGCCTGTTGCGAACATTACAGATTTTGCATTGAAGATCGCCATCTGCATATCACGGATATTAAATGCTACGACACCGGAAACTTTTCCATCTTTATAGATGATATCCGCTGCATACCACTCATCCCAGAACTTAACGCCTGCGCGGAAAGCTTGTTCATACATAGTCTGTAATAGAGTTAAACCAGTTCTATCCTTTGCATAACATGCACGAGGAGACGACTGTCCGCCAAATGGGCGTTGAGCTATCTTTCCGTCTGCAGTACGGCTGAAAGCCGCACCCATTCTTTCAGCCCAACGAATCGTTTCAGGCGCTTTTTGACACATAAATTCAACTGCATCTTGATCAGCTAAATAATCAGAACCTTTTACGGTATCAAACTCGTGTAACTCTATGCTGTCTTCATTACTAAGTGCTGCATTGATCCCGCCTTGTGCTGCACCTGAGTGAGAACGAAGTGGATGTAGTTTAGTTATAACAGCAACATTTTTGCCTGCATTTTGTAGTTCACGCGCAGCTGCACAACCTGCTAGTCCAGCTCCAACGATAACTGCATCATAAGTATAAATAGGAATACTCAATTTGCCTTCCTTTTTAAGAGAAATAATGCTTTTATTGTATCTTGATATAGCTTGTGTAAGGTTAAAACGGCGGATTATTTAAATGAAGTTTTGTTATGTTACTATTTGAACCACTTATAACTTAAATTAGGTTTATAAGTAGTTCCATTTTGTAACAGGTTTAGAATTTCTCAGCATGGTCGCGTATTTGCGCAATACGGTTTTGACCATTGGCCTTTGCAGTTTTTAAGATCTCTTTTGATTGAGAGATTGCATCATCAAGCGATTTGTTACTTTGTTTTATAACGAATCCGCCACTGAGTGTAAACGGTATCTTACCGCCTTTAGGATCTTTAAATACAGCTTCCTCTATACTTTTTCTAATAGATTCACAATCATTAAGAGCTTTCTCTTTTGAATCTCTAGAAAGTATGACGGCAAACTGATCGTAATCAATACGAGCGATGACATCGGTCGGCTGCTCATACAGAGATATAATGAAAGAGATCTTTTTAAGTATGGACTGACTCAACTCTTTTGGGATCTCTTTGTCGTACTTTCTAAAGTTGTCCACTTCAAACACACAGACAGTCGTATAGTTACTGTCTTTCATCCCTTTTTTCTCAGAATATGCGTGGATCATCCCTTTATAGTTTTTTATTCCCGTAACAGGGTCAACCATACTAGGGTTTTGCGTGGTCGTCGGTTTTCTGACCATTCTTAGTTTGATAGCATCGATCTCTTTTGTTGCTATTGTCTCTGAAGTTTTTTCATGTCCTACAGCAAAAAGAGATTTTATATCGTCATATATGATTCTCAGTTTTTTAGAGTACCAAAGTGTCGCGATCAAAGAGTTTAGAAATGCTATGTAAAAGATCCATTGTGTTATAAAGAACTTTTGATAGTCGTGATCCACATTTTTAAATATCATCTCGTTTAACAGGCTTATGACCGCTGCTTTTGATGCAGTCAGTTCAGTTAACTTTCTATCTAACTCGTTAGTATTGTTTTCATAATACGCATTGAGTTTATTGATATAGTCATCTTCAAGAGCTAAAAGCTGCTTTATATCGGCATCAAAGTCGCCGTTTAAGCCGACGATGTTCCATAAGATATCGTAAGACGATATAGAGTCTAAAGAGAGAGCTTCCGTCTTCAGCTCAGCACTCATACCGCGAACTTGAATAATACTATAGTCCAGATCGCCTCTGCCCAGGTTATACATTTTATTTACAAGCTGTTTTTGTTCTTTTATACTTTTTATTTTATTGAAAGATGCATATCTGTTTACCTCTATAAGCGAGATAACAAATAATAAAGATGAACTGACTGTTAAAAAAAATAGAAGATTTTTAAATATTGTTTTTATTGAAAACTTCATTCTTCTGTCCTTTATCTTGTGTGATAACAAACTATCACATTATTTAGTTATTCTATATAGATATAGTTTAACATATCCTTAAACACATTATAACCTATATAGCCCTAAAATAGGGAACCTAATTTGTATTTTTGGCTAGTGTGCCCAAAAGTGTGCCAAAAATGTGTTGAAAAATAGGTTAAGAAGCTGTTAAAAAAGCACCTCTTTTTCTGTCTTTGTTCATCACTTTATTTCTAACGCATACATATTTATTCAGTAATCAATCTTGCATAAGCTTTTAAAACATCAATATCAACAACACCTTCTTTCTCTGCTTGTTTGATATTTTCATCAAAATCCCATCCTACGGATTTAATCCCCCTTTTTAGAAGTTCATCTATTGTTTCTTTCGCTACTAGATTGCTTTCTGGAAAATGTGCCAATTTATAAAACCATAATTCAATAATTAATTCATTATCTTCAGTTTGATTAGCGAAAGCATTATCAAGATATTTTACAGCTTCTTTTTTTCTATCATGTTGCAATAGAAATTGTGCATAATTTCCATTATTATTAGCGTGATTTTGGTCAACTTCTAAAGCTTTCTTATAATATTTTTCTGCTTCGTTATAGTCTTTTTTAATAGTATTTAAAAATATTGCATAAGTGCCCAAAATATTACTATTTTTTGGATCAAGTTTTAAGGCTATCTTATAATATTTTTCTGCTTCATCATAGTCTTTTTTGATTTCATGTAAAAAGAGTGCATAATTTCCATTGTTAATAGCGTTAGTTGGATCAAGTTCTAAAGCTTTCTTATGATATTTTTCTGCTTCATCATAGTCTTCTTCAACTCTACTTAAAAAGAGTGCATAATTTCCATTATTAATAGCGTTAGTTGGATCAAGTTCTAAAGCTTTCTTATGATATTTTTCTGCTTCATTATAGTCTTTCAAAACATTACGCAAAAAGAGTGCATAATTTCCATTATTAATAGCGTTAGTTGGATCAAGTTCTAAAGCTTTCTTATAATATTTTTCTGCTTCATCATAGTCTTTTCTAATTTCATGTAAAAAGAGCGCATAATTTCCAATATTATTAGCATTAGTTGGATCAAATTCTATAGCTTTCTTATAATATTTTTCTGCTTCATCATAGTCTTTTTTGATTTCATGTAAAAAGAGTGCATAATTTCCATTGTTAATAGCGTTAGTTGGATCAAGTTCTAAAGCTTTCTTATGATATTTTTCTGCTTCATCATAGTCTTTTCTAATTTCATGTAAAAAGAGCGCATAATTTCCAATATTATTAGCATTAACTGGGTCAAGTTCCAAAGCTTTCTTATAATATTTTTCCGCTTCATCATAGTCTTTTATAATAGTACGTAAAAATAGTGCATAGTTCTCATTTACTGTTGCTTCATTTGGTGCAAGCTCTAAAGCTTTCTTATAATATTTTTCCGCTTTATGATAATCTTTTTTGCTCATTTGTAAAAAGATGGCATAGTTTGAAATTAGCTCATAACTTGTTGGATATTTTGCAATACCCTCAAGATAAATATTATTTTGTTCTATAGAGTCACCTTGTTTATCATTTACTTCTAATTGATATGCCCACCAAGATGGTAATAATTTCTTTATTGCTTCCTTATTGTCTGAACCTTTTAGCTTTCCTGAAAATTGTTCAATCTGATTTTTATATCTTTTTGCATACAATTTTGCGTCTTTTACTATTTGACTTTCTTCTATGTTCTTAATATCAATATATGGAGGAAAATTAAGACTGTCATTTATATTTAACATTAACTCATCAAAACCATCTATTTTGATAATAAAATCCTTTTCTGTTAATAATTTTGTTATTTTTTCAGAAAGGTTATTTTTATTACCAACAAAACACCAATAAAGAGGTTTCTTATCTTCAGTTTTTTCTAAATAGTTCATTAAACTATCATCATTGCCAGCATATCCAAGTACTATCATATTGTTTTCAAGTAAAATTGGTTTTAAAGCATCCTGCCAATGTTCATCAAGTTTTTTGATCTCTTGGTCTGTATTATATGGATCAAATAAAAAATCTCTATGTACTTTTACAATGGTAGGTCGTGAGGGAGAAACAGGATTAATATATTTACTTAATAATTCATGTCCTAATACTAGAGGTTTTGATTTTCTAAATTCAAACAATGCATCTTCAGTCATTGTGTCGAAGTTAGTAGTTATAACAAATTTATTATTAGTTTCATCTAGTATTTGTGCTAAAAAAGAGTAACCAATACTAGGTCTTGCTAAATCCATATATGATTGAAGTTCCTGATAACCTACTTGACGATTAGCTTCAAATCTTTTTTCAAATATTTTTGTATATTTTGAAGCTAAATCGTTTTCTTGTAAATTAATTTCATGTGACCACATTTTTAATTCATCAGGTGATATATCTTCTTTAATTTGTTCATACCACTTTTTTGAAAGAGAAACACCATCAGGTATATTAGAATTCCTTGAAGCACCTGCACCAAGTATAAATCCAAAACGAATACTATTTTTTTGATATTTTGCTGCTTCAACAAATGCTCTAATTAATTGTTGTTGTGTAATTTCACGAGCTTTTATATTATCCATGTATAAAGACCTGTTTTTTTTAATATGAAAAAGTATATCAAAATAAAGAAATAATCACTTTTTTTTATGATCTTTAGTGACTTTTATGCTCAGTTTGAGTTCTATTTTAAGTTTAATGGATTTTTTTGATAAAAATAAAGTATTTATTGGAGAAAAATATATCACACTACATTTAATTTTAGTACGCCTAAAAATCTGCCCAAACATAACCATTTAGAATAAAAAATGAATTTGAATAGAAGTTGCAGAAGTACGTGTTTACGGGTGTCTTCGATTTTCGTTATTTGTGTTCTTTAACATATCTTAATCACAATTCATATAAAATATATCTATGAATTTAGAAGATTATTTTATATCGAATTTTAGCACAAAAAGTAAACATATCGGTGATGATGGTGCATTAATAGACGGTTATGTCTACTCAAAAGACGCTTTTTTTGAAAATATCCACTTTAAACGCAGCTGGATGAGTTTAAAAGAGATAGCATACCGCTCTATGATAATAAACATCAGTGATGCGATCGCTATGAATGCAAAGCCACTTTATGCACTGCTTGCCGTGGCTATGCCAAAAGATATAACTAGATCGGATATGAAAGAGATATCTTCGGGTTTTATGCTTGCTGCGAAAAAGTACGGTATCGATATCATAGGCGGAGATACGATCTCTAACACGAAGTTAGATATCAGTGTGACGATCATATCAAAGACAAAACAGCCGCTTTTACGACGCGGGATGAAAGAGGGCGATCTTTTAGCTTACACAGGTAAAGTAGGGGATTCCAAAAAAGATCTGAAAAAAGTGCTCAGAGGCGGGAAGCTTCATCCAAAGTCCAAGTTTAGGAACATCGTACTTCGAGATAAGTTTGTCTCTCGCACTACGAGATATTTAAG